>CAIWNX010000097.1 GCA_903914175.1 uncultured beta proteobacterium
CAGCGTATCGTTGCCGGCGCCACCGACCATGACTTCAGCGGCCGTTGTCCCGTTCAGGGAATCCTCAGCACTGCCACCCAGCTGGTCCACCGCCGTCTGCCTGAAAGCACCGCTGGTCGAGCCGAAGATGACATAGCTGCTGCCGGCGTTGCCGTCACGCAGCGGCGCGCCCACGATCAAGTCGGCCAGACCATCGCCGTTCACATCGCCGGCACTGGCCACGCTGCCGCCACTGTCCGCCAAACCTTGGCCATCAATGACAAAGCCGCCCGTGAGATTCCTTACGTCCGAGAGTTGAACCGCCGTGCTACCGGTCTGGCCGAACACCACATAGCTGCGCCCCGCCTCTGTGTTGACATGCGGCGCCCCGACGATCAAGTCGCTCAAGCCGTCACCGTTAATGTCCCCAGCACTGGCCACGCTATAACCGCTCCAGTCTTGCGAACCCTCGCCGATGATGACGAAACCGCTGCCGCTACCGTTCGCGATAGCGGAAAGGTCGACGGCAGTGGTGCCCCCGTGGCCGAACACCACGTAGCTGCGCGCGCTACCGCTGAAAGGCGCACTGACGATCAGGTCACCCAAGCCGTCGCCGTTGACGTCGCCGGCACCGGCGACACTCCAGGCGCTCAAAACACCGGCCCCCGGCCCGTTGATGACAAAGCCGCCACTACCCGCATCGAAAGCCGAGAGCTCGACCCTGCTGGTACCCGGCTTGCCGAAGATCACATAACTGCGACCAGTATCGTAGGGCGTGCCGACGATCAGGTCGCTCATACCGTCGCCGTTGACGTCGCCAGCGCCGGCAACACTAATGCCGTTGTGGACGGTCACATTGGTGCCATTGATGGAGAAGCCCCCGGTGCCGGCGTCGATGGCGGAAAGCTCGACGGCGCCAGTACCCGTTTGGCCGAACACCACGTAGCTTTGCCCCGCGTTCGTATTGGCACGGGGCGCACCGACGATCAGGTCAGAGAGGCCATCGCCGTTAACGTCGCCCGCGCTGGCGACACTCCAACCACTCTGGTCACTCGTGCCCTGGCCGTTGATGGCGAAGCCGCCGCTGCCCGCAGCGATGGCCGAAAGATCGACGGCGCCAGCGCCTGCTTTGCCGAACACCACATAGCTGCGCCCCGCATTCGAGTTGGCACGCGGCGCCCCGACGATCAGGTCGCTCAAACCGTCGCCGTTGACGTCGCCGGCGCTGGCAACACTCCAACCACTTCGGTCATTCGCACCCTGGCCGTTGATGACAAAGCCGCTGCTGCCCAACGCCGAAAGATCGACCGCTTGGTTATCCGTTCTGCTGAACACCACATAGCTGCGCCCCGCATTCGAGTTGGCACGCGGCGCCCCGACGATCAGGTCGCTCAAACCGTCGCCGTTGACGTCGCCGGCGCTGGCAACACTCCAACCACTTCGGTCACTCGCGCTCTGGCCATTGATGACGAAGCCGCCGGTCCCCGCAGCGATGGCAGCAACATCGACCGAGTTGACGATCGTGCTGAAGTTCAAAGTCGTGTCATCCAGTAGCCCCGCATAGGCGTTGCCTGCGGCATCGAGCAGCGAGCCAGCGCTTATCCGCACCGTATAGCTGCTAGCACCTAAAAGGCCGTCCGTCGGATGGAGCGTAATGGTGTTGCCACTCGTTGACGTCGTAATCCCCGCAGAGTGACCTATCTGGATCGACGCGTTGTTAAGCGCCACGGCTTCGCTGAACGTCAGCACAATGTCACTGCTCACGGCGACGTCCATCGCGTTGTCGGCCGGGCTGCTGGAAACAAGCGTCGGCGCCGTGGTGTCAACCGTCACCAGAATCGGTGGTGTTGTGGTCGCGCTGTTGCCCGCCGCGTCGCTGACCACGGCGCGGAACTGGTAGCTCGCATCCGCCAGGTTGGTTTGAGCGGATGTCGTTGGCGCCCAGTTCGCGCCGGCATCGGTGGAGACTTGATACACAACTGTCGAGCCGACTTCGTTGCCGCTGAGTGTCAGGTCAAAGCTCTTGTCGCTGGTGATGCCGTCGCTGCTGGAAGATCCCGTATCAGTCAAATCGCTAAGGCTCAGCGTGCCCGCGGTCGGCACCGTGGCGTCGAGCATGATCGAGGTGCCCGTGCCGCTGGCACTGTTGCCCGCGGCATCCGTCGCCGAGACCGTCACCGTAATCGTGCCATCGGCCAGTGTGCTCAGGTCGGCTGTACCACTGGCGCCGGTCACGGTGTGGGTGCCGTCGCTGAAGCTCACCGTCGCTGTGGCGTCGGTGTCCAGACCCGTGACGGTGTAGGCCACGCTCGCCTTTTCTGCATTGTTGATCAGTGTGTCACTCAGCGTGACCGACAGGGGCGTGCCTTTGTCGGCCGAGGTGTCGAGCACCGCCGTCGTGCCGCTGCCGTTGGCACTGTTGCCCGCGGTATCCGTCGCCGAGACCGTCACCGTAATCGTGCCATCGGCCAGTGTGCTCAGGTCGGCTGTGCCGTTCGCGCCGCTCACGGTGGTGTTGCCGTCGCTGAAGCTCACCGTCACTGTGGCGTCGGTGTCCAGACCCGTGACGGTGTAGGCCACGGCTGTCTTTTCTGCATTGTTGATCAGTGTGTCACTCACCACCAGCGACAGATCCGCGCCTACATCGGCCGTCAAATCCACTACCACGCTGTGAGTGACGATGGCAGTGATCCCCGCCGCCGCACCGGTGTGACCATTGAGACTAACCGCAAGCTCGTAGGTGGTGCCATCCAGCAGGGTGTTGGCGGCAATGCTGCCGGTCCAAACACCCGTGGCAGCGTCGTAGCTGCTGACGCTGGCGTTGACGGGCGTGCCCCCGCCTTGTGGCGTCAGCGTAACCGTGATGTCCCCGGCCAGCACGGCCGCTATCACCACTGGGTCGTTACCGCTGACGGTTCCACCCAGCGCAATCGGTGTGGCGTTTTCCACCGCGTTGATGGTGTAGTCGCCTGCCACCGTATTCAGTGTCAGGCCCAGATTGCCGACCGCAAAGTTCCAGGCTGTTGCAGCGCTGATGCCGGCATAGGGGTTGCCCGCGCTGTCGTTGATCGCACCGCTGTCGATTTCGATGTGGTAGGAATCCCCGGCTGTCAGATTGGCGTTGGGGTCGATGCTAACCATGCTGCCCGAGATGCTGATCTCGCTGCTGCCAATGGCAATGCTGGTGCTTGTGTGCAAGGTGTCGTCCACGATGCGCACGTTGCCGCTGCCCTTGGCAACCGTTTCACTGAAGGCAAGCTCCAGCGTGGTCGCCGGGGCCACGCTGGCCGTGTCATCCAACGGAGCCAGGCTCAGGAGCGTTGGCGCCACCAGGTCCACGGTCACCTGAAGAACATTGGTGTTCGTGCTGTTGCCGGCCGCATCCGTCACCACGGCGCGGAACTGGTAGCTCGCATCCGTTAGGCCACTCTGATTCGCGTTCGTTGTCGTCCAGCTGGTTCCGCCATCGGTCGACTTTTGATAAACAACGGTAGCGCCTGTTTCATGGCCGCTGAGCGTCAGGTCAAACGCGTTGTCGCTGGTGATCGGCGGTGTGTTGACACTGCCGCTGTCCGTCAGACCGGTGAAGCTCAGTGTGCCCGCTGTCGGCGCCGTGTTGTCCACCGTGACATGAAGGGCTGCGGTGTTGGCGCTGTTGCCCGCGGCGTCCGTTACGACGGCACGAAACTGGTAACTCGCATCGGGCAGTTCAGTCTGGGTTGCGGTGGTTGTCGCCCAGGTGGCGCCGCCATTGGTGGAGACCTGGTACACAACGGTCGAGCTGGCTTCGTTGTCGGCAACACTCAAAGTGAAGCTGCCGTCCTGGGTGACGCCGTCGCTGTCCGAACTGCCGCCATCAATCAGGCCTACCAGGCTCAGCGTGCCCGCAGCTGGTGCCACATGGTCCAGCGTGACCAGAATCGCGTCTGTGTTGGCGCTGTTGCCCGCCGCGTCGCTGACCACGGCGCGGAACTGGTAGCTCGCATCGCTCAGGTTGGTCTGCGCTGTGGTTGTTGTGGTCCAGGTTGAGCCGCCATCGGTGGAGACCTGGTACACAACCGTCGAGCCCTCCGTGTTACCGCTGAGCGTCAGATCAAAGTTGTTGTCGCTCGTAATCGGTGGTGTGTTGGCGCTGCCGCTGTCCGTGAGACCGGTGAAGCTCAGCGTGCCCGCCACGATCGCTCCTGCCGCCCCACCGCTGGTCACCGTCACATGAATGACGTCGGTCATCGCGCTGTTACCGGCTGCGTCACTGACGACGGCGCGGTACTGGTAGCTCGCACTCGCCACGCCGCTTTGGGCTGCGGTGGTTGTCGTCCAGTTCAGTCCGGCATCAATTGACTTCTGGTAAACAACCGTTGAGCCGGTCTCATTGCCGCTGAGCGTGAGATCAAAGTTGTTGTCGCTGGTGATGCCATCGCTGTCCGAACTGCCGGTATCAATCAGACTGCCAAAGCTCAGCGTGCCCGCAGTCGGCGCCGTGGTGTCAACCAGATAATCGGCATTGGCACCCACCGCTGCATGCGCCAGCGTGAGCGCATTGCCAGCGGCATCGGTCAACGTGCCGCCACTGAGTGCCAGGCTGTTAGCGCCGATGCTGACGCCGTCCGTGTCGGTCTGGTCGGCCAGGATGGTGTAGTGGAACTGCAGCGTGGTGCTGCCCGAGCCCGCGGCGTAACTGGCCAGTACCGTTGTACCGCCGATATGGAGCGCCAGGGTGGGCGTGCCGCTGACGCTGATGGCCTCGCTCAGCGTGACGCTGGCGCTGAGCACGTCGCCCGCGTTGAGCGTGTGGTTCTGACTGCCGCTCGCACCACTGAGGGCCACGCCCGTGATGGTCGGCGCAATGCTGTCAAGCGAAAAACCGGTCGTGCCGGCGGCGCTGACGTTGCCCGCCGAATCGGTGGCCGTGGCGCTGACGCTCACGCTGCCCTGGCCCAATGTCGCCAGATCGGCTGCGCTCAGCACCACCGCCTGTGCCGTACCGGTACCACTGGCGGTCAGGCTCTTGCTCAGGCTGTGGTCGTTGGCGCTGAACGTCACCAGCAACTGGGTGCCCGCTTCAGCGGCCACGGTAACGGCGCCGGCACCGCTGCTGGCAACGGTGGCACTCTCACTGGCCGCCACTGCCAACAATACCGGTGCGCTTGGCGCTTGCGTATCGAGCACAAAGCTGGTGCTGCCGGTTGGGCTGATATTGCCGGCCACATCGGTGACAGTCGCGTTGACGCTGACCGTGCCCTGGCCCAAGGCCGTCAGATCGGCCTCACTCAGCAGTACCGGTGTTGCGGCGGCGCCGCTGGTAACCAGCTTGGTCACGCGATGCCCATTGCTGGCGTTGAACACGACACTGACACTGTTGCCCGACTCGGCCAGAACACTGACAGCGCCGGCACCGGCCAGGCTGGCGCCTTCGATGGCAGCAGCTGGAGTCACTACCGGCGTCAGCGGCGCCAAGGTGTCGAGCACAAAGCTGGTGCTGCCGCTCGGGCTGACGTTGCCGGCCAGATCGGTCGCAACCGCGCTCACCGCTACCGTGCCCTGGCCCAGCGCGAGAAGGTCAAGCGCGCTGAGTTGCACGGCCTGCGCGCTGCCACTGCCGGTGAGACTCTTGTTCACTGTCTGGCCATTGGCACTGAAGCTCAGCAGCACACTGGCGCCCGACTCCGCCAGCAGCGTGACGGCACCCGCGCTGCTTGCCGCCTGGACTGCGCCTTCGGTGGCCGCAGCGGCCACCAGCACCGGTGCGGTTGGCAGTGTGTTATCGAGTACGAAACTGGCGCTGGCCGCTGCGCTGTCCAACCCGGCCGAGCGCGCTGTGGCGCTCACGGTGACCGTGCCCTGGCCCAGCAGCGTCAGATCGGCCGCGCTGAGCGCGACCAGGGTCTGGCTGCCAGTGCCGCTGACGCTCTTGCTCAAGCTTTGGCCGTTGGCGCTGAAGCTGAGGTTGACCGTGGCGCCCAGATCCGCACTGACGGTAACAGCGCCGCTGCTGGCCTTGGCGCTGTTTTCATAAGCACTGGTTGGCGTGAGCAAAGGCACCGTCACGCTGTTATTCAAAGTGAAGCTGGTGCTGCCGGTCGGGCTGACGTTGCCGGCCACATCGGTGGCCGTAGCGCTGACGGTAACGCTTGACACGCCAGGCCCCAGGCTTGCCAGATCAGCGACCGTGAGTTGCACCAGCTGCGCCGTGCCAACGCCGGTGGCGCTGAGGTTCTTGCTGATGGTCTGGCCGTTGGCACTGAAGCTCACCACCAGGTTGGCGCCGCTCTCGGCCGAGACGCTGACGGCGCCGCTGCTGGCAATGCCACCGGTTTCAATCGCCGCCGTCGCGCTCAGCAGGGGCGCCAGTGGCGCCAATGTGTCCAGCACAAAACTCGTGGTACCACTCAGGCTGGCGTTGCCAGCCGGGTCGGTGGCGGTGGCGCTGACGCTGACCGTGCCCTGACCCAAGACCGTCAGATCAGCCTCACTCAGCAGTACCGCCTGTGTGGAACCGGTGCCGAGCAGGGTCTTGCTGATGGTCTGACCGTTGGCCTGAAAGTTCAGCACCAGGTGCGTGCCGCTCTCGGCTGTCACGCCCAGACAACCCGTGGCCGCGCTGGCCTTGGCGGCATTCTGAATGGTGGCGCTCGGGTACAGCACCGGCGCCAGGGGTGCCACGGTATCGAGCACAAAACTGGTACTGCCTGACGCGCTGGTATTGCCGGCTGCATCGACTGCGCTGGCGCTGACGCTCACCGTTGCCTGCCCCAGCGTGGCCAGTTCACTGACGCCCAGCGCCACGACCTGCGCCGCGCCGTTGGCGCTGAGGGTCTTGCTCAGTGTCTGGCCGTTGGCACTGAAGTTGAGCAAGAGGTTGGTGCCGGCTTCGGCCACCACCGTAACTGCGCCGCTGTTGGCAGCAGCTGCGCTCTGGTACGGAGTGCTGGCGCTGAGCAGCGGCGCTGTCGGCGCAAGGGTGTCGAGCACAAAACTGGTCGCGACCGACGCACTGTCCACACCGGCGGCGCGCGCCGTGGCGCTCACATTGACCGTGCCCTGACCGAGCAGCGTCAGATCGGCTGCGTTGAGCGCGACCAGGGTCTGGCTGCCGGTGCCGCTGACACTCTTGCTCACGCTCTG
The DNA here is from genome assembly GCA_903914175.1 of uncultured beta proteobacterium. Lineage (GTDB taxonomy): Bacteria > Pseudomonadota > Gammaproteobacteria > Burkholderiales > Burkholderiaceae_C > Rhodoferax. The sequence continues at coordinate 7,105 of CAIWNX010000097.1, forward strand.
GCCGTTGGCCTGAAAAACCAGGCTGACGCTCGCGCCCGCGTCAGCTGTTACCGTGACAGCACCCGCCGTGGCCTTGGCGCTATTTTCATAAGCGCTGCCCGCTGCCAGCAGCGGTGCGCTCACGGTGTTGTTGATGATGAAACTGGTGCTACCCGCCGCACTGGTGTTGCCCGCCAGATCGGTTGCCACTGCGGTCACGTTGACCGTGCCCTGGCCCAGCGTGCCGAGGTCGGCGGCGCTGAGCAGCACACCCTGCGTCGAGCCGATGGCCGACAAACTCTTGGCAACGCTGTGGCCGTTGGCGCTGAAGCTCACCTGCAGGCCAGCACCCGCCTCTGCCGACACCGTCACCGCGCCAGCGGCACTGAGGACCTGGGCCACATTTTGGCTGCTGACCGGCGCAGTCAACAGCGGCGCTGCGGGCGCCTGCATGTCGAGCACAAAACTGGTTGTGGCAGCGGCGCTGTCCTGGCCGGCCGCGTGTGCGGTGGCGCTGACGTTGATGGTGGCACTGCCAAACGCAGCGAGATCGGTGGCGTTGAGGGCCAGCGCCATGGCGTTGCCATTGCCGGTGAGACTCTTGCTCACGCTGTGTCCGTTGCCGCTGAAAACAACACTCACCGCAGCACCCGCCTCGGCGGTGACGGTCACGGCGCCGCTGGCAGCGCTGGCTTTTTCGGCATTTTGATAATTCGCCGTTGCCGCCAAGACAGGCGAGGACACCGCACTGCTCAAAATAAAGCTGGTGCTGGCCGCTGGACTGAGGTTGCCGGCAGCATCGCTGGCGCTGGCGCTGACGCTCACGCTGCCCTGCCCGAGGACCGCGAGATCGGCGCTGCTGAGCAGCACCGTTTGCCCAACGCCAACACCGCTGGCACTGAAGCTCTTGTCAATCGTGTGCCCATTGGCCGTGAAATGCAGCACTACCGTGGCGCCGGCCTCCGCCGCAACAATGACGGCGCCGCTGCTGGCAACGCCGGCGTTTTCAACAGCGGCAGCGGCCATCAGCGTCGGCATGGCAGGCGCGACGGCGTCCACCGTCAAGGGACTGCTGCCAACCAGACTGAAATTGGAATTGAGCAACGCCAGGCCGGCCGCATCCACCACGCTGCCGCCACTGAGCAACAGATTGGCGCCGGTACTGCCGAAATAGGCCGTGCTCAGAACGCCGCTGTCGCCGCTCGCTGCAACGTAATCGAACGTCAGTGTGGCGGTGCCCGAACCACCTTGATAAACCGCATCGCAGAGCTTGTCGCCAATGCTGATCTTGATGCCGGGCAGACCGCTGACGTTGACCGCCCGGCTCAGTGTCAGTTCGAGCCGCAGCGTATTGCCCAAGGTTGCGTAACTGCCGCTCTTGACATGGCCTTGCCCGTCCAGAATCTGCGCGCTCAGCCCGGTCACAAACGGATTGCCGCCAAGGTCATGCGCGCTTTGCAAAGCGCCCATCGAACTGACCAGGTTGGTATCGGCGGGCACCACCAGATTGAGGTAACTTTGTGTGCCGCCCACGATGACCTGCGCCGCCGCCTTGCCGGTCGCACCGGCGCTGTAGCTGGCACTGGCGCCTGTCACGGTCACGCCATCGGCAATCTGGGTGATCACCGCGCCCAGACTGGCACCGGTGCTGGCCTGGTAACCCGACAGGGCCGCCAGCACCACGCCATACTTCTGCGCATCAGCGGTCGCGCTGGCGAACTTGGTGTCATTCACAGCGACCACCGGCGCGGTGGTCGGATCGAGGCTCGGACCAAGGTAGAGCGCACCAATCGCCTGGTTGACGCTTGTCAGCAGCGCCGCATCCGGCGCCTGATTCTGCGTGCCGACCATCTTGCAAACCGCAAGCTCGGTCAGCGGCGTGATGAAAATGGTGGTGCTGGTGTCGGTCTTGACGCTGGTCGCCGCCCGCACCGTCGCCGTGCCCAATGACAAGGCACCGGCCGTTTCATCAGTGAAGTCGGTGGCCGCGCCGTTGTAGTCCGACACCACCACCAGCACCGGCCCGCTGTACGGAACTTTCAATGTGAACGAGCCGTCAACATTGGTGAAGCCGGTGGTCAGAATGTTGCCGCTGCTGTCATAGACGGTGACCTTCAAGGGCGCGCTGACCGGGCCCAACAGCACGGTTCCGATTAACGTGCCCGACGGTGCGCTGCTGCTTGCCGCAGCGGCACCACCGACACCCGCTGCTGCGCCCACCAGACCCAGACCGATGCCAATTTTCCAGAGCAAACCGAAGTCGACCTCCGGTGCGGCCGGCGCCAGGGGCGCTTTTTGCGCGTCGGCGTCGCCGCGGTCATGGCCGATCTGGGCCGGCGCTGACATCTCGCCGCGCACGCTGGCCGACAAGGTACTGAGTTGGGCGCCGGCATCGCGTTGCGCCAAAGACTGAAGCGGCAGTGGCCCCTCGCGCGCTGCGCGCTCTTCACCCGAGGCTTCCAGTGGCGTCAGACCCATGCCAACGACCGTGTCGCCAGCGGGAATCAATGTCAGATCAGCGGCCGTGACGCCGCTGACTTCGTTCACCAGTGCGGCAACCAACAGTTCACGGTCGCCAAACCGGATTCTGAAATCGGGGTCCATCATGGCGCGCACACCGCCTTCTGGAATCACCAGACGCTCGCCCGACTTGAGAATGATGACGATATCAACGCCGACCAGGCGCACGCTCTGCACCTCGGCCACATTGACGTCGATCTTGACGTGCTGTGTCACCTTGAGCGCGCGATTGGACGTGCTCCCGGCTTCTGGATGCTCCCGATCAGGCATGCTGCATTCCCCTTATTCCTGTTTGGCGTCGATGGCAGCGGCGAGCATTGCCCGCATTTTTTCGCTGTTGGCGTCAATCGCCAGTTGATGGCTTTGCAGACTGTCAAGCAAGGCTTCGCTGTAGGTGGCAACGCCTTGCGCCTGTCCTTCCACGGTCTGCGACAACTTGCCAACCCGCGCTGCAATCTGGGACAGCACCGAGCGCATTTCGTCATAGGCCGCTGGCGCTCGCTCATGCCCGCGCGCCGTTGTGCCTTCGAGCGCGCGGATGCTCTCAACCATGCGAATCGTGGCGCCAACGGTCTCGCTGCGCATGCGGCCGGTTTGCTCAACCATGCGCTCAAGCGCGTCGGCCCAGTGCACGCCCTCGCCGAGCAGGCGTCGGATCAGCTGATCGGTCTCGATGCGCTCGCGCTGGCTCTGCACCAGTTGGCGATTGGAGTCCAGCAGATCACGAATATCGTTCTGGGTGCGCGCCGTGGCTTGCAGCACTTCACGGTTGTTGTTGCGCAGCTCGGTGTACAGCAGTTGCCACTCGGATGCCTCGTCGCGCTTGCGCAGATCGTCTGCAAGCTGCCGATTGGATTCGACCAGCGCGCGGATTCCAAGCTGGGTTTGCGCCGAGTCCTGCACAATGATTTTGTAGTTGGCTCGCAGCTCGTCAAACAGCGTGTGCCACTGCGTCGCCTCCTGAACGGCGAGCTCAAGATGGTCCTCGTAGGTGCGCGACTCGGCCAACTGCAAAAAGACATCGGCGTGACGTATCGCCGCGCGCAGATTGGTGATGACCTGCTGCGCGGCGCGCTTGACCATCAGGCACTGGTAACTCAGAAACAGCGACCCCAGCAAACCGAACAGCGAGGCGGTAAAAGCCGTACCCATGCTGCGCATCGGGTCCTTGAGCCGCTGCACCAAATCACCAAACAGCAGGCCCAGGTTGTCGTTGCCGCCAAAGGTCAGGCTGCTGATGAGCCGGGCGATGTCCTCGATGGCACCGAGCAGGCCGATAAAAGTGCCCAGCAAACCCAGGCCAACCAGGGAACCGCTGACAAAGGAGGCCACTGCCACCAGCGCATACAAACGTTCCTGCCCGACCTCCAACTCGGTGCTCAGCACCTCCTTGTAATTGTCGGAGACACGGTTGCGACTGCCGGTGAGCAGACTGTAAACACCGGCCACGGCGGACTTGCGGTCGAGCGTCGCAAGCAGCGCCTTGCGCGAAAACTCGTTGCCTTTTTCCCAGGCACTGACCCAGCGCAATTCCCTGCTGATCTTCCAGGCCGCCAGCAGAATCAAAAACAGACCGAAACCCATGGCCAGAAAAATCGTCCACAGCAACTCGGGGCTTGGCATCATGGCCATCAGCCGCAGGATGGTCGAACGAAATACGTGAACACCCAGCGCTGCCGCCAGCACGGGCAACGCAACGCTCAACCACAGTTTGTGGCTATCCCAATTTTTCATACTTGCCCTTCCACTCGCTATTGCTCTTGCTTCCTGCTACTCCTGGCGCCGATAAATCCGCACCACCCCCTCACCCCCCGCCAAACCTTTGCTCTGCATGCGCAGCGTGATCGAGAGCGGCCGGATACCGGCCTGCATCATCAAATCCCGCACCGAGATGGCACGGAAATAGGCGCTGCGCCGCGCATCTGAAATCGTGGTGTCGGTGGCGACGCGAACTTCATAGGTCTGCCCGGGCTGCTGCTCATCGAGCGCACGCAGCCGCTGCACCAGCGCATCACGCTGCTCGGACGGCACGATGACCGTATCGCTGCTGAAAATGATGAGCAGCAGCGCATCGGACGTGCCGTCTTCACCGACTCTCACATCACCGTTTACGGCAACCCGGTTGTCAGACTTGAGGGCAACCGGTGCCTGCTCGGCGCGCACTGGCTCCGGCGCCACGCTAGCGGGCAGCGGCACGGGCGTGGGCGCCGCTTTGATGGCTGGTGCGGGTAGGGCTGGCGGCGCGGGTTGGGCCGGCGCTGAAGCGGGTGCTGGCTTGTCAGCTGCCACTGACGCCAGCACCTCGCGTCGGTGCAAAGCCTGTCCCTGGCCCAGCACAAAGACCGCGATGGTCAGGACCATCGTCAGAAACAGAAGGTTCAGTACCAGACAGGAGATGGCGTCAACAAAGCCCGGCCAGAACAGATCGCCTGCTTCTGAGCCGAGCGATTTTGTGTCCATGGGCTAGCGCAGCCCGAGGGCAGAAAAAAGAAGTGGATTTGGCAGCACAACAAGAAACTCCTAAAGAGCTTCATTTGTACGTCTTCCATGCGCGCTGAAAGACCGCAGCAGAGCGGCAAAACCGGTTCAGTTCAGGGTATCAGTCGGCCGAGCCGTTCGCCAGCCACTGTCTTGTCATGCCGGACCTGATCCGGCATCCAGGAAGTCCGAAGGCACTGGATTGCGGGTCGAGCCCGCAATGACAAGTCAGGGGGGATTTCCCGTATTACGCTGCGCCGCATACGATCCACGGGCTCACCCAAAGAGCCCGCTATACGAACCCAGCCGCGCCGGACTGAAAGACGCGCGCGAAATAGTTACGCGGGTTTGTGGCAAACTCTGATCCATCAAGCATTTACTCCACCGGAGGCAACCGTGAGCACAAACCTCGAAGTTCTGAAAGCTGAAGTTCTTCAACTTGCCCCTGCTGATCGGACGCGCTTGTTTGAGCGCTTAATTGCCAGCATCGACACAGACAGTGAAGTCGAGCAGGCGTGGGAGTTGGAGGCAGATCGAAGGGAGTCGGAACTTGAGTCCGGCGCGGTGCACGCGGTAGCAGGCCAGCAGGCCATTGCACGGCTTCGAGCCCGACTGGCTTGATGAGCTACTCGCTCCACCCGGGGGCGGAAAGCGATGTTGCCGACGCCCTTGATTTTTACCGTGAGCGAGCTGGCACCGCAGTAGCCATACGTTTTCTTGAAGAGTTCGAACGTGTTGTCGCGCTACTGACACAGCACCCTGGTTTCGGTACACCAACCACACGCGGACGAAGAAATTACCCTTTCAAAATTTTCCCGTATTCTGTTGTTTATCGCACGCTGGACAACGACATTCGGATCCTGATCGTGCGTCACCAGCACAGAAAACCTGGCTACGCCGGCAGCAGGCGCTAACGCCGAGCCGTTCGCCAGCCACCTTCTTGTCATGCCGGACCTGATCCGGCATCCAGGGAATACCGCAGGCACTGGATTGCGGGTCGAGCCCGCAATGACAGGCAAGGGGTCTGCAATGACAGGCAAGGGGTCTGCAATGGCGTCCAAGGCGCCATGCGGGATCAGAGCCCGGTTGGTGATTCGCCCCGTATTGCGCTGCGCTGCATACGGGCTACACGCTGGTATTACCCCAACACCTGCAAGGCGACGTAAGGGATTTGGTCGCTATCAGCCCAGATCGTGCTGATCATGCCAGACTGCAACCAGACGTAGATGTGCCCCGAACCGCTGGGCGTGGCACTCCAAAAGCTTAAATCGGTTGCCCAACCAGGCGGCACGCCGTTGGTAAAAGAACTCTGGGCAGTCCCGTTGTAAGCATCCCAGATCGCCAGCAAATCGTTGAAGGTCGAGTTGCTGGCAGGGTCGCCCGCACCTGGCGTACCGGAGCCGACGGCTGTGCCCCAAATTCGGTCAGCGGGAACAGGATTAGGATTGTCGCCGCCGTACGTCGGCAAGGCCACGTGCAGCGCGGTGCCGTCTGCCGTGTACAGCGTGGCGTAGCGGTAAACGTCGGTGGTATTGGTGCCGGCAGCGGGATTGAGATTGCCGTTGACGTCGTATTTGAACCTCGCATCCAGTTCGTCGTGCGTGAAGTTGCTGGAGCCCCCAATGGCAGTGCGGTCCCAGTAGTAATAGGGATCGCTGCTGCCATCGACCTGCACCGGCGCAATCAGGTTGCCCAGGGCCTGGGTATGGCCTGCATCGGCATAAATCGCGATCGAATAAGCGGGCAGGCTGGCGTCAAAGTGCTGCGCTGCCTGGCCGGCCGTGTTGGCCTGGCCATAGATGTCGTGGGCGGTATCGGCGGCAACGCTGACCGTGACATCGCCGGTAAGGTTCGCATCCGGCGTCACGGCCAGGGTGTAAACAGTACCGCTGGTATTGTTGACTGCCGTGAACGCGCCTCGGGTAGCGTTCTGCACCGTGATGGCGCTGCTGTCAAAACCGGTCACGGTTTCCGTAAAGCTAAAGGTGTAGGTCATGTCGCCACCGGTCCAATGGACGCTGTTGGCGGCAACGTTGTCGCTGATGCTGACGGCTGGCGCCGCCATCACCACCTGCAAGGCCGCTGGGATGTTCGGGTTGTTCTGAATGTAGGCGACGGTACCGCTGCTCAGATCGACCGTAGCGCAATCTAGCCCAGTGGTTGGAACTGCCAGGAACTGAAAGGTGCCAGTGGAATCCCACATGCCCGGCACACCGTTGCTGTTCAGACTCGGGTCGCCGGTAGCGGTCCCGTTGTAGGCATCCCAGATCGCCAGCAAGTCGCTGTAAGTCGTGTTGACCGCATTGCTGCCAACACTGGGCGGTGCATTACCCACGTCTGTGCCGGGTTCGGAAAATTGATAATTATTTTTTAGCTGATCAAGTTCGTCGGCCGTGAGCGCCACGCCGCAAGTCGGCAGTGCCAGGTGCACACCATTGATCGTGGCGTAACGGTAAGTCGCGTCGAGGTCGCCAGATATGACATTGCCGTTGATGTCATGGTTGAAAATCCCATGCACCATCGCCGGGTTCAGTAGCCCCCACGTACTAGCCGCAGAGTCAAAATACTGCCAATAGTAATACCAGTTGCCCCCATTGACCTGCACCGGCCAAAGCAGTTGGCCCTGGTCCACACCAAGGTCGATGACCGCATCACCGGCCTTGGGCGCCGATACGCTCAATGCATCGGTGTGCGCATCGGTCGTGGCCACGTTGCCCAGCGCATCCCTGGCAAAACCCTGGACGATGTTCAAGGTATCGGCTGGCGCACCGCCGTAGCCGGTGGTGGCTGCCAGGGCTTCAGCCTTGACCGTGGTCAGTGTCACGCTCAGGGTGTTGCTGTCTGTCACCACAGCGGAAGCAATGTCTCCTTCCAGAAAAGTCACATCCGCCGTGGCGGCAGCATCGCTGTTGATATCCCAGGTCAGCTTGCTCCAGTCCAGGTTCGCCTTGATGTTGGTGCCAGCCACATCGCCAACGCCTCGCAGCGTGTCGTAATGCGTGCCGGTGAGCTCCAGCGTATGGGTGCTGCTGTCGTAAGCGGCACTGGTATTGGTGACAGTGGGCACATGGGCGTCAATTCCGTCATTCGTTCCCACAATCGCCGTGCTGTAGCTGCCGACGTTACCCGAGGGGTCCCGCAGTTGCAGCGAAAGCGGGATGTCGGCGCTGGCCAGCAGGTCATTGCCGCCGCCCTCTGTCACACTGAAGTGCGCCGTGTACTGGGTGTCGCTGACCTTGCTCAGGCCCGAGAGCGCAAAGCCGTCCACATTGCTGCCGGCCACCAGCGTCAGCACCTCGCCCGTGGCGTTGCTGACATTGATGGTGAGCGTCACCACGCTGCCGACGATCATCGACACATTGGGAATACTCACCGTGTCTATGGTTGGTGGCGTGGTATCGCGAATCACCTGCAGCGCGACATACGCGTTGTAAGCGTCGGTGCTGGCGGTGATGCCGCCCGCCACACTGCCCAGGTCAACCACGTTGTGGTTCTCGCCCGAGGTTTGCGTGGCCGACCAGTAGGCATTTGCCTGCCAGCCGGTAGGCGTTCCTGTGTTGGCCACGGCCTGCAACTCAGTGTCTGTCGGCAAGGCCAGTTGCACGCCGTTGAGCGTCACGCTACGGGCACTGTTGCTCGTATTGCTGCCACTGCCAACGAAGAGCGTGTCCAGCACATCGTGCGTGCTGACATCCCCTGGGTCCGCGCTGCCATCTGCGCTGCGATCCCAGAAGTAATACCAGTTACCGTTCACCTGCACCGGCTTGACCAGCTTGCCGTTGCCGCTGCCCAGGTCAATGACAGCGTCGCCCGCGATCGGTTGCGCCACCGCCAGCGGCGCCGCCGTGATGCCATCGGTCGTTGCTGGGTTCCAGGCTTCGTCACGGGCAAAACCGGTGTCAATCTTCAAAGTGTCAGCCGGCGTGCCGCCGTAGCCGGTGGTGGCTGCCAGCGTTGCCGCCTTGGCATCGATCAGGACCAGTGTCAGGTGGGCGCTGTCTGTCACCACAGCCGAAGCAATGTCTCCTTCCTGAAAAGTCACATCCGCCGTGTTGGCAGCATCGCTGTTGATATCCCAGGTCAGCTTGCTGTAGTCCAGGCGATCCTTGATGTCGGTGCTGCCCATGCTCTCGCTGACGCCAAGCAAGGTGTCGAAGTTCGTACCGGTGAGCACCAGCGTATGGGTGCTGCTGGTGTAGCTGGCGCTGATCTCGGTCGCAGTCGGCGCGGTGGTGTCCACCTTATAGAGTGGGTTTGCCGTGTTTGCGGACCCATAAACGGTCGCCAAAATATTGCCAGCGGCATCCTTCACCACCTTGGGAGAGGAAGCGTCGATACCGTAAGGGAAGAGACCCGCGTCGCTGGTCTGTCCTGCTTGAATGGTGCCGCTGAACATGACGCCCGGTGCGTTCGAGTCCAATCCCCGGTACGAGAGATCGAGAGCGGCTGATTGGGGACCCACGTACATTGACGACGTTGGCAAATTGTTACTATCGACGAACACCGGCTCGCTCGTATAAACAGTGACGTAAACCAGGTCGCCTGCATTGAGCGTGTTGTTATGAATGCCAGTGGCGCCGGTGATGGCCGAACCGGTGACCACCGGCAGGATGAGGTCGCGCAGCAGCGTCGGGTTGTTCACCGCGCTGACACTGGTATTGCCGACTGCGTCCGTCAGTTCCACCGTCACCAGGCCACCGTTCGGTATGGCAGCCTGCAACAGGGTCGCACTGGCTTCGGTCCTGGCGAAGGTCACACTGGTATCGCCAACCAGAATCGTGTTGTCGGTGGCAATCACGGAGCCACCCACTTTGAGCACCGCGCTACCCCCGGTGGCTTCTCCAGCCACGATCAAGGCACTGGCCGAGAATTGCGTGTTGTAGCTGTTCATGGCGTTGGCCACATTCGAGCCGCCGGTGACGGCTATTGCCACATTAGTGGGGGCACTGGGCGTGCTGGTGTCGTAGAGCACGCTCAGAGCGCTCGAGACAGTGCCGACGTTGCCGGCCAGGTCCGTCACCTGCACCGCAAAGCTGTTGCTGGCGTTGGCCGTCAAGTCAGAAGCATGAACGGTAAAGTCGTGCGTGCTGCTTGTGTCTTCACCACTCGCCAGGACATAGGTTTGCTTCACAACACCGTTGACCAGCAGATCGACGCTGTCGCCGGCCGCGGCGCCGCTTCCCAGCAGCGAAGCGGTAACGACAAAGCCCGCCGTAGCTTCCGCCGCGCTGATGCCGCTGGCGATGCTGGCGATGACGCCGGGTGCGGCGCTGGGGGCGCTGGGCGCACTGGTGTCGATGGTGTAGGTGGTGCCGTTGGCGATGCTGCTGCTGTCGCTGCCCACGTTGCCCGCAACGTCGGCCACCTTGAACGCAATCCGGTTGCTGCCCGACAGCGTGACGCCAGCCCAGTTGATGGTGGTGCTGCTGACCTGACTGCTGATATCCGACCAGTGTGTGCCCGCGTCCAGCGTACCCCACAGTACATCACCGCTGGCCAGCGCAGTACCCAGGGTGGCCGTGATGGTCTGCGCTGCAGCATTGGTGACCAGGTCGTTGTTGATGCGGCCGCTGTCGGCGCTGAGGTGGACGTTGCTCACGGTCTGGTCTGGCGTCGTGGTGTCGAGCGTGAACGTCTGCGTGCCTGAGCTTGCACCGATGTTGCCGGCGGCATCGGTCTGGCGCACGCTGACGGTCTTGGCGCCATCCCCGCTGACACTAAAGCTGCTGGCGCTGCCGGCGTTCCAGCTCGTGCCGTTGTTGGTGCTGTATTGCCAGGTGGCGTCCGTTTCAAGCCCGCTGACGCTGACCGTGCCGACATTGGTGGTGTGGTCGCCCACGCTGCCGCTGTCAACCCAGGCCATGCTCGGCGCCGCCGGGCTGTTGGCATCGATCGCATCCGAACTCTGCTGGATCGCCGTGCTGTAGAGGTTGAGCAGATTGCTGCTTGAGTCCCGCAACTGGAGCGAGACCGGGATGTCGGCGCCGGCGGCAACATCGATGCCACCTTCGCCGACGGTGAAGCTCGCCGTGTAGCTGGTATCGCTGAGCTTGGCCAGGTTGCTCAGCGTGAAGCCGTCGATGCTGCCGCTGACCAGGCTCAGGGTCTCACCGGTCGCGCTGCTGACGGTGATGCTGGCGGTAACCTGGCTGCCGACATGCATCGCCACATTGGGAATGCTCAGGCCTGTGATGCTCGGGTTATTGATGCTGACCGCATTGGCCACCAGCAGTTGCGCCAGCCCGCTCTGGCTGTTGTAAACGGTGTAGCTCTGGTGGTTGACGGTGTTGGTTACCGTGCCCATGCTGACCCAGCTAACGCCGCTGCCAAGTTTGAGCACATCACTGCTGTCGCCGTCAACCACGAGTTGGTGCCGGCCTTCGCTGGGGCCGAAGGTGTAGCTGCCGCCACCGCTGATTTGGTCGCTCCAGCCCAGTGCCGTTTGCGTTGCGTTGTTGATCAGGTTCATGCCCGTCAGGTCCTGCACGTCCTGATAGCCCAGCGTGAGTGTGTTGTTGCCGCTGCCGCTGAGGTCGATGCGTTCGATCGACGTGATGCGCGAGCTGCTGCCCCCCTGGTTGGCAATCTGCGCCAGGTTCAGCGTGATGCCCGAACCATCAAGTTGGATCGTGTCGTAACCGCCACCGCCGTCGATGCGGGCCAGTTGCGAGTCATTGCCGCCCTCGCCCATCTTCGAACTCAGCGCCGTCACGTTGCTGGCGTTGATGACAAAGGTATCGTTACCGATACCGCCGTAGAGCACATCGGCGCCGCCGCCACCGGCGAGGCTGTTATTGGCGGCATCGCCGATCAGCGTTTGCGCTTCTGAGTTGCCGAGATAGTTTTCATCGTAAGCACCGCTGGCGACCCAATCGACCGCCGTCTGGTTAAAGGCACCACTGGTCGAGCCGAAAATCACGTAGCTGCTACCGGTACCACTGTTGACGCCTTTGGCCCCGATGATCAGGTCGGCCAGGCCGTCGCCATTGACATCGCCGGCACTGGCCACACTGAGGCCAACGGTGTCACCGGCACTTTGCGGGTTGATGACAAAGCCACCGGTGCCATCGGCCACGGCGCTGAGATCGATGCCGCTGCTTGAGGTGGCCGTGGTGCCGAACACCACGTAGCTGCGTCCAGAATAATGCAGGCCGTTGGCACTGGTGTATGGGGCACCGATGATCAGGTCGGCCAGGCCGTCGCCATTGACATCGCCGGCGCTGGCGACACTCCAACCGCTGTAGTCGTTGACGTGCTGGCCATTGATGACAAAGCCACCGCTGCCCAGGGCAACACTGGCCAGATCGATACCACTGCTCTTCGTATCGGTGGTGCCAAACACCACGTAGCTGCGCCCAGCGTTGCTGAAGCCGTTGACGCTGGTCTTCGGGGCCCCGATAACCAGGTCGGCCAGGCCGTCGCCATTGACGTCGCCGGCACTGGCCACGCTGAAACCACTCCGGCCAGGACCCGCTTCACCGGTGATGACAAAGCCGCCGTTGCCCAAAGCAACATGGGACAGATCAATATTGCCGTGCGCGGCGGTATTGCCAAACACCACGTAGCTGCGCCCGGTTGGGGTGTATGCCGCCCCGACGATCAGGTCGGCCACGCCGTCGCCATTGACATCGCCGGCGCTGGCCACACTGAAGCCACTCTGGCCCGGCCCTATTTCACCGTTGATGACAAAACCGCCGCTGCCAGAGGCAACGTTGGTCAGATCAATGTTGCCGTGCGCGGCGGTATTGCCGAACACCACGTAGCTGGCCCCGGTATGGCCGTTGGCGCCTTTGGCCCCAATGATCAGATCCGCCAGGCCGTCGCCATTGACATCACCGGCGCTGGCCACACTCGAGCCACTGAGATCACCGAAATCAATCGAAGCACCGGTGCCCCCGCCATTGACGACAAAGCCGCCTGGGCCCGAGGCAATATTGGACAGGTCGATGCCGCTGCTCTGCGTATCGGTGGTGCCAAACACCACGTAGCTGCGCCCGGCGTAGCTGTTGGCATTGGGCGCCCCGATGATCAGGTCGGCCAGGCCGTCGCCATTGACGTCGCCAGCACTGGCCACGCTCGAGCCACTCTTATTCTGTCCGCCCTGTCCGTTGATAACAAAGCCGCCGTTGCCCGCAACAATCTTGGTGAGCTCGATGGGGCCGAGCGCGGCGGTGCTGCCGAACACCACGTAGCTGCGTCCGGCAGCGGGGTTGTCGTTGGGGCTCGCGAACTGGGCCCCGATGATCAGGTCGGCCACGCCGTCGCCGTTGACGTCGCCGGCGCTGGCCACACTCCAGCCAAAGCGATCAGGCAGACACTGGCCGTTGATGACAAAACCACCGCTGCCCAAGGCAACGGCCGACAGGTCGATGTAGTTGATGCTCCAGCGCATGGCATTGGTCGCTGTCTCGCTGACATTGCCCGTTGCGTCGGTCTGCGTCACCATAACGGCGCCAACTGCATAGCTGGTATTGGTGGGCAGCGTAAAGCTGCTGCCGCTGCCGGCGGTCCAACTGCCGCCCGCGTCGAGGCTGTACTGCCACGTTGTGTCGCTCGCGATGCTGCTGACCTCAATCACATTGTTGCTGGTGCTGCCGTCGAACGCGCCGGTGTCGGTGAATATGAGGCCGGGTGTGGCGGGCGGCGTCGAGTATTCCACCCACTGCTCGGCATTGCTCGCCTCTGCGCTGACATTGCCCGCTGCGTCGCTCTGGCGCACCTGGATGTCGCCGATGGCGTAGCTGTGGTTCGAAGCCATGTTGAAACTGGTGCCGATGCCCGGCATCCAATGCGACAGTTCGGATTCAGAGTTGGCATTGAGCCTGTATTCCCAGCTCACCGCATCGCTGGCCAGTGTCACGTTGACAACGTTGTCGTTGGTGATGTGGTCACCCGGCGTGCCGCTGTCGTTGTTGAGCGCAAGGATCACCGCTGCTGGCGCTGTCGAGTCTTCCTGCCATACCACGATATTGCGCGCCGCCGCGCTGACATTGCCCGCTGCGTCGCTCTGGCGCACCTGGATGTCGCCGCTGGCGTAGCTGTGGTCCAGGGCCATGTTGAAGCCAGGAACGCCAGGAACGTCGGCACTCTGGCCAACGAGGCTGTTGGCACCGCTGAACCAGTTTGGTCCTGGTCCTGTAGCGTTGCCATTGAGTGTGTATTCCCAAGCCACGGCATCGGGTGCCAATGTCACAACCACCGCACTGTCGTTGGTGATGTAGTCACTGCCCGAGGTGCCGCTGTCGGTGGCCAGCGTCAGGCCCGGTGCTGACGGGTTGACGTTGTCGTAGGTGAAGGTGAACGCGTTGCTGGCCGCAGAGACGTTGCCCGCCACGTCGGTCTGGCGTACGTAGACGGTGTTTTCTCCCTGGCTCAGCGTCGGTGCGCTGGCGCTCCAGCCGCTTGTGCCGTTGGCGCTGTATTCAACTGTTGCGCCAGCCTCGGTGC
>CAIWNX010000098.1 GCA_903914175.1 uncultured beta proteobacterium
AAAGGTGAGGGGGTGAAAGTAACGTCCTGCCCGGTGACCTCCGAGCTACTGGTGCGCCCAGGTCAGCAAATCAATTTACGGTGGTCGGGGTGGAGCAGTTTGACTGGCCATAAGTGGGGCACTTTGAGTGGCCATCGGGGTGTTGCTCAACGGAAAGGACAAGAATACGATTGAAATCGGCAGCGGTGATGAACTTATCAAAGTGCTTGAACTTGTGAAAACAAGCGTCAACAACGGCGAACTTGACGCTGCTATCGAGGTGGCAAGTGTGAAAGTGCGAGAACGCTTTAAGAAGTAGGGCGCGGAAATCAGTGGAAGGTCAGCAGCGATAAATAGTCGTATGCTCATCAACGAAATCACCAGTTCACTTCCACTCTTCATTGCGACGGTTCGTGTGAAAACGGCAAGTTCAACTTGGACACTGAAAACAGCAATACACGCTGAAGGTGTTGCACAAGCAAGGCAACTACTGACAGCGATCTATGGTGAGGGAAGTGTGATGTCGCTGTCGCTCAGCGAAAGTTTCGGAACGAAAACACTTGACTCAGGTCAATTACGCCTAAAGTCAATCCAAGATCAGAAAGCGTTGCTATCAAAGAATATGGAACGCGAACGCGCAAGGCAGAAGTTGGTTAAAGCGCAGCAAGCGGTTCAAAAGGCAAACGCTGCGAAAGTTTCGGTGAACTAAACAAGAATCTTAGAGTGTTGAGTAGGCGGTATTCAATTGATTCACACTTTCTAAAATTGCTGCTGCTTTATCTGCCGCATCTTGTTTAACGAAGTGTGCGTAACGCTGTGTCATCGTGATATTTTGATGACCTAAGAGATGTTGAACTTCGCTTAAACTCATTCCATTCTGTATCATGGTTGCTGCGAATGTATGGCGCATTACGTGCGGCGTAATATTTCCATTTGTTGTGTTCAGTTTTGCGCGTTTAACTGCTGGTGTCATCCAACCAGCGCTACGATTTTTTCCGTGTTTTGTCGGAAATATGTGATCGTTGCCGTTTGACTTGCGACGTTCCAAAATATCTTTCAGTCTTGACGTCATTGTTAAAGTTGTGTGCTTTCCGCCTTTACTTCGTGTCACATAAATGTGTCGCTTATCAATGTCAACTTGTGTCCATAGCATACTTGCTACTTCCATAAATCTCATTCCAGTATCTAACAACATTATCGTGATGTCGTAGTTGTCTTGCTTACACTGGATCATAAATGGCGTCTTATTTCTATATGTTAGGCTTGGATGAAGAGCAGCAAGCAACTTGTTTTGTTCTTCAATTGTGAGCCATCTCGTTTTTCCTTCATTCGGTTTAACGTTGTCAAGTTTTCCGCAATTGTGATATTTTTGGGCAACACACCAATTTACAAATGCGTTCCAATAGCGAATGTGTAAATCAATCACCGACATCTTCAGACCAGAAACTTTTCGCTTTTCAATGATTGCTTGAATTTCGTGCTTTTGAACTTTTTTGATTGGTTTATCAGTGATGTCTTTGAAGTGCTTTAGGTTGTAGTCGGCATTCTTCTTTGCCGAGGCTGTCGCGCGTTCTTTCACGAACTGGTCGATGGCAGCGTGGAATGACACCACTCGCTTGTCATCAAGCACAACATCTTGATGTAATTCTGTTCTGCGCTTCGCAAGGATCAGTTCGGCTTCGCGTCTGTTTGCGGTGAATGTGGATTCGGCAACTTGAACGCCCTTGATGGCGAAGCGCATATGCCAAATTTGCCCTCGCAGCAACAATCCATTGTTTTTGCTCATATCATCTGCTTTTCAAGCGTTTTTGTCACGTTTGTGTCACGTTTACAGATTTAAGAGTAACATAGATAATTACTAATAGCAACCGAGATTGTCAGTGAAACAGCCTGTTTTTGTCACGTTTCACTATTTGTAATTGTCTATGTTAATCGTGTTGGATCGTTTGATAAACAGAGACAGATAAGTGGCTTTAGAGCATTGATATATATGGCGTTCAGCGATAGTAACCGCTAACATTAAACAATTTCTTTATATAGAGAATTTCTTGTTCAAACTCAGCAGCATCAACCTCAACGGAATCCGCTCGGCCTCAAGCAAGGGCCTGGAGCCCTGGCTGGTCAAAATCAGGCCCGATTGTATTTGCGTACAGGAAATCAAGGCGCAAGCCGCCGATATTGCCGGCCGCTTCGAAGAACTGGCCGGCCTGCAGGGCTACTTTCACCTGGCCGAGAAGAAGGGCTATTCGGGTGTTGGCATCTACACGCGGCTGCAACCGAGCGACGTGCGTGTGGGCTACGGCTCGGCCGAGTTCGACGCTGAAGGACGCTTTGTTGAACTGCGTTTTGACTCGGCCACTGCGAAGCGCTCCATCATCAGTTGCTATTTCCCGAGCGGTTCGTCAGGCGAGGAGCGCCAGCAGGCCAAGTTCCGTTTTCTTGATGAGATGTATCCGCACCTGCTGCAACTCAAGGCTGAACGCGAATTCATTCTGTGCGGCGACGTGAACATTGCACACCAGGAAATCGATTTAAAGAACTGGAAGGGCAATCGAAAAAACTCCGGTTTTCTGCCCGAAGAGCGGGCCTGGATGACGCGCTTGCTGGGCGAAGCGGGCCTGGTCGATGTTTACCGACGCCTGCATCCCGACGCTGCCGACGCTTGCTACACCTGGTGGAGCAACCGGGGCCAGGCTTACGCCAAGAACGTGGGCTGGCGCCTGGACTACCACCTGGCCACGCCGCAACTGGCAGCGGGCGCGCAGGCGGTGGAGATCTACAAGGGCGAGAAGTTTTCTGACCACGCGCCGGTCACGGTTGAATACGATTGGGCGTGTTGAAGAGGCACATGCGTTGCGCTCTCTGATGTGCCGTATACTGTACGGTCTGTACATTTATCTGGGGTCGTCATGTCTGCCAATGCCAGTTATGGGTTAGAACAAGCGCGTATTCAATTGCCGAGCATCATTGCTGATGCCCATGCGGGTGTTCGTTGCATCATCACAAAGCATGGAAAGCCATATGCCGCCATCGTGCCTCTTGAAGATATTCGAAGATCACGCACAGAGGCTGATTTGGTGTCCGGGTTATTGGCATTACGCGGCACGGGGCAGGGACTTTGGGGTGCGTCTGTTGGCCAGACCGTGTCCGAGTTGCGTGACGAGTGGGGTGAGGCTTAAATGAAAAGCAAAGCGCCGCGCCTTTGGGCGGGCTTGCCAAAGGGCGCCACGGTGATGGTTGATACGGCGCCCTTCATTTACGTGCTTGAATCGCACCCTCAATTTGCCGATCAATTTGTCGGCCTGTTTGAAGCCGCGGCAATTGGTGATTTGGTGATTGCACTATCGACAATCACATTGGCTGAAGTTTTGACGGGTCCATTCAAAGCGGGGCAAACTGCGTTGGCCAAGCGCTACGAGAAAACCCTGTCGCTCTACCGCGTGGTTCCGGTCTCAGCGCCGATTGCTGCTTTGGCAGCGCAATTGCGTGCCCAATACCGGTTGAAATTGCCAGACGCGATTCAGTTGGCCACGGCCTTGGATATTGGTGCTGCTGCTTTTGTGACGCATGATCGTGACTTCTCCAGGGTAACTGGAGTAGAGATTTTGACGAACGACAAAGACGCGAGTTAAGAAAATGCAGACGATTTGCCGCCTGGACTACCACCTGGCCACGCCGCAACTGGCAGCGGGCGCGCAGGCGGTGGAGATCTACAAGGGCGAGAAGTTTTCCGACCACGCCCCGGTCACGGTTGAGTACGACTGGGCGCGCTGAGGCGGGGACAGCCTCGTTTTGCCAACGCCCATCCGCTTGATTGCATGGCGCTAGACGCGGCTGGCGGGATCCGCTTGCGAGGCGGTCATGATGGCTTGGTGTTCGGGAATGTTGTGCAGAAAGCTGTGGCGCAATTTGGGGTCGCTGATGGTCAGGGACATCACCAGTAATTCGGCGTGTGCGTGGGCCAGCATCCGGCGTGCGCGCGCATCGCCGGCACGTGCGAGTACCTGGTGGCAGGTCAGGCGGACCAGATGCGGCGCTTCCGCTCCTGTGAGCGCACCGCTGTTGCTCAGACATTGCAGCGGCCCTTCAATTGCGTGCATGGCCGTCGCAACATCGTCTTGCGCCAGCGCGACGCGCGCCAGGCCGGCGCTGGCGTCGTGCTGCGCGGCTCGACCCAGCCGCTCGGCCAGGCTGTGGGCGCGCGCGAAGGCCGCTTGTGCGGCAGGGTGGCGTCCCAGTGCCAATTCCGCATTGCCCAGCGCACAAAGGGCGACCGTTTCGAAGTCCGGGTTTTGCACCTCGGTAGCGATGTCGAGTGCCGCCTGGGCATGCGCCAGCGCCAGTGCATCGTCGCCTTGGCGCAGTGCCAGCAGCGACAAATTGGTCAGCGTGGCGGGTTGGGTCGCATGGTCGCTGATGGCGCGCGCCAGACGCAGGCTGTCTTCGAGCATGAGCCGCGCCTGCGTGTGCTCACCCAGGTGCAGCCAGCCCTGGCCCAGGTTGCCCAGTGCGATGGCTTCATTGCGGCGGTTGCCCAACTCGCGGTTGATCAGCAGGTCCTGCTGATCCATTTCGAGCGAGGCGATGCGGTCAGCCGGCGTGTCGGCGATGACCGACAGCGCGTTCAGAAACAGGGCTTCGAGTGCGCGCAGCGCCAGCGCGCGGGCTTTGAGCAATCCGTCCTGCGCCAGCGCCTGGGCGCTTGCAGCGTCGCCAAGGTAGTTGTGTGCCAGCGCCAGCCGATGCAGCCCGCGCAGCCGCAGCACGGCATCACCCGCGCGTTCGGCCAGTGTCATGGTTTGCTGCGCTGCCACCTGCATCGCCGGGAAATCGCCCGTGCGCATGGCAATGTTGCTGCGCCGCCAGGCTACTTCGGCGCGGCGCTGGTCGTCGTCCAGGGCCTGCGCCAGGGTGTGCAGCGCGTTGATGTCGGCTTCCTGTTCACTGCGTTTACCCAGCAGGTCGAGCGTGCGCTCGCGCACGTCGTGCAAGCGCCACTGCAGCAGGCGTGTTGCGCCAGACGCTTGCCCGCTCAGCGTGCTGGCCAGTGCCAGCGCCTGCGTTACGTAGCGGGTGGCCGCCTCATGGGCGTAGCGCGCAGCGGCATGTTCGGCCGCGCGGGTGAAAAATTCACAACCCTGCGCCGTGTCGCCGGCGTGCACGAAGTGTTCGGCCGTGGCCCCCAGAAAATCGCGGGCGCGCGCGCCGCTCAGACTGCACAGCCAGCGCGCGACCCGGCCATGGTCCTCGCGCCGTGCCGCTTTGAGCAGGGTGGCGTAGGTGACCTGGTGCAGGAGCTGGTGCGAGAAGGCGTACTCGCGCAGGCCCGCGACGCCGCTCTCCAGTGCGCTGTCCGGGTGCGCTACGACCAGTTCGTGCCGCACCAGTGCGGGTAACAGGGCCACCGCTGCCGGGTCGAGCGCCGCCAGTGCCTGATCCCAGAACACAAAGCCAATCACACTGGCTTTTTGCAGCGCATGGCGCTCGGCTGGGTGCAGCCGGTCCAGGCGCGCCTGCAGCACGCCGGTGAGCGTTGGCGGAACCTGGGTGGCAAGCAGTTTTTCGGGGTTGATCGTCCAGCTATCGACGCCGACCACAATGGCGCCCTCGTCGACCAGCATCTTGACCAGCTCTTCCATGTAGAAGGGGTTGCCCTCGGCGCCACCGGTGATCAACTCGCGCAGCGCTGCGGGGACCTGTGGCAGTTTCTTGAGCAGTTCGTTGACGAGCAGGCGACTCGAGCTTTTGTCCAGCGCATCGAGTGTGATCAATCGCATGTCCACCGTGCTGGTGGCGTGCGCACCCCACTTGAAATGCGCGGGTCGTGTCATGACCACGATCAGCAGTGCCTGATCGCGGTTCACCTGTGTCAGGTAGTTCAGAAAATCGAGCGAGCCTTCGTCGGCATAGTGCAGGTCGTCGAGCAGCAGCAGGATCGGGGCACCGTCCTGCGCCGCGACGCAGCGCAACATCTGCGCGGCGGCATGGAAGCCGCGGTTGCGGATCTGCCGTCCATCCTCGGCAATGCCCTTGATGTGGGGGCTGTCGGCGAAGTCGAGGCCGATCAGATGGCCCAGCAGGTGCGTGTGCGCCTGCGCCATCTCGTCGCCGTCCTGCGCCGCGAACAGCGGCATCAGACCCTGCTCAAACTTTTGCCGGGCCAGCGCCATGCTGTCGCTGTCGGTAATCTGCAGCCGCCAGGCCAGGACGTCGCGCAGCAGCCCGTAAGCCTGATTTTGTGTCTGTGGGTGCGCGCGCCCCTGGAAGAAGTAGAAGTCCTGCGGCTGCGCCTCGGCCCAGTTGTCAAACTCGTAGAGCAGGCGGCTCTTGCCAATACCGGCCTCGCCCAGCACCGTCACGACGGCAAGCTTGCGCTGGGTGTACAGACGGTGGAACGCCGCCTGCAATTGTTCGAGTTCGTCGTCGCGCCCGACCATGCGGGTTTCGACGCCTTCGATGCCGCGGCTGGTGACGCGAAAGGCACGCGGCTTGCGGCGTTGCACCAGATAGGTCGGCAAGGGTTCATCGACACCTTTGACGTGAATGGGTGCTTGCGCCACCACGTCGAAGACGCCGCGCACATGGCGGTAGGTGTCGTGGCTGATGCGCAAAGTTCCCACCGGTGCGCTTTGCTCCATGCGCGCGGCGACGTTGACGGCAAAGCCACGAATGCTGCTTTCGGCGTCGATGCCGCCACCAAGTAGCGCGGCGCCAGTGTGAATGCCCACGCGCACATTAAAGCCGCTGCGTCGGTATTGCGCCTGCACCCGCTCGCCCTGGAGTCGGCCCTCGGCGAGCATGTCCAGTCCGGCGTCCACGGCGCGTTCGGGGTCGTCCTCGCGCACCTCGTCGGCGCCAAACACCGCGAGCACGCTGTCGCCAGCGTAATTGAGCACCTTGCCACCGTGCGCTTGCACGATGGTGGTGAAGCGTGCCAGTGCGTGGTCCATGATGGCGTGCACATCTTCGGGGTCCAGGTGTTGGCTCAGCGTGGTGGATTCCGCCACGTCGAGAAATAGGATGCTGACCTGTTTGAGGCTTTGGACGTCGCCGCTCGCCCTGGCCGGCGCGCCCGCGTTGCCGTCCAGCGCGGCCAGTCGCTGGCGCAGCGGCGTCAGTGCGGCTTCGACCAGCGCCGTGCCAAGCAACGCGCGCTGTGCTTCAAGCGCGGCGATGGCGGCTTGTAGCTGCTGTTGTTCGCTCAACATTGCGGTGGGTGACTGGCGAGGGTGGTCAACGCCGTTAGCCAGCACGGCCCGGATGGGCGCGCCGGTAGCCACGGCCGGCCTTGAGCTTGCTCTTGAGTTTCTTGCGCAGCAGGGCGGCATCGTCGCCTTCGCACATGGGTTGCTCCCACTTGCCGCTTTTGGCGTCGTAAATGTTGATGTAGCCGCCCGGGTTCATGCCGAAGGATGCGAGCGTTTTGCCGTCGTGCACACGTCCGAGAAAATCATTGCGCCGGCCCTCCTGCTCGCCGATGCTGAAATAACTCGGCAGCACGAAGTTGGAAACTTCCACGCCGTCGATGAAGTAAGTCTCGGCCTGCACCGCGTCGCACATCTCAAACAGGTGAAAAACGCGCCGACGCCGGTCGATCGGGTGGTTGCCTTCGACCAGCAGATTGCACATCGGGTCGCCCACCAGTTCCAGCGCTTCGTGCGAGAGCGTCACGGACCAGTCTTCCTGGATCTGCTCGCACAGTCCCAGAAAGACAAAGCCATAAGGGATGTCCTTGTAGTTCGCCTGATGCACGCCGGTGGCGTCAAGGGCACTGCTGCCGTCGAGCAGGTAGAGCACGGCGTCGCCGCGCATGTCGCTCAGCGTGCGAATGCTCGGCTGTTGGCCGATCGGCCCTTCCAGGCGCAGCGTGGCACCAAAACTCCAGTACGGCTCGAAGTCCTGCGCAATCTGGCGGTTGATGGCGCGGATGACCTCCTGAACCTTTTCGTCGCTGATGGTCTGGGAGCGGTTGATGACGGAGATGATCATGGCAGACCCTTTGCACAAATGTTTGAGCGGTGGCTGGCTGTAGCGTATGGCGGACGAAGTTATCACAGTTGTGGCGCGGCGTCCTTAAGATCGGGGTGTGATTCCGAGTAATCGTTGCTTGCTGATCCTGCTGGCGCTGGTGTTGACTGCGCATTGGGGCGGGCTGTCCTGGCTGAGTCAGCAGGCGCAAAGTGGCAAACCTCTGGTTCTGATGCCCGAACCCCTGCTCACGCGCCTGATCGTCCCGGCTCCCGCGCCTGCGCCGCCGCGCCGCCGCCAGGTGCCGGTGCGAGCGCCCGAGGCAGTGCCGGCGCTGGTCGAGGAGGCTGGTGTTATCGACACCGCGTCCGGCGAACCCAGCGTAACGCCGTCAAGCCAGGATGACGCCGCGCCGGTTGTCTCTGAGCCGCTGGGTCCCGCAGTGGAGCCGACAGTGCCGTCCGAGCCCGCTGCGCCATCCGATGACTGGCCACCGGACACGCGCCTGAGCTATCGGCTCAAGGGCTACTACCGGGGTGACGTTGACGGCAGCGCGCGCGTGCAGTGGCAGCGTGAGCAGCAGCGCTACCAGGCGCGGCTCGATGTGAGCCTGGCCCTGGTGTTGCGCGTTTCCATGATCAGCCAGGGGGTCACGACGCCGGCCGGCCTGGTGCCGCAGGCGTATGAGGAACACCTGCTTTGGGATGTGCGCCGGCTGACCTTTGAAGGCGGCTTTGCCAGACGGCCCGACGGCACGCGATTGGCACAGGCGCAACCGCAGGCGCTGCAGGACACGGTGAGCCAGTTCATCGAACTCAGCCACCGCTTCTCCAGCGGTCGCGAGGCTTTAAGCGTGGGCTCGGCGGTGCGCATCTGGCTGGCGCGACCGCAGGGCGCGGCGCTGTGGACCTATGACGTGGTGGCCGAAGAAACCCTGCAGTTGCCCGAACTCGGGCCGGTGCAGGCCTTGCACCTGATGCCGCGCCCGATTGAGAACCCGGCGGGTGTGATCACGGCCGAACTCTGGTTTGCGCCGGGCTTGCAATACCTGCCGGTGCGGGTGCGCATAGCGCTCGGGGATGGCAACCATGTTGAACTGTTGGCCGAGCGCATTGAACAGGGCGCAGCACCGGTTGCTGCGGTGCCCGAGCCCCACAACCCTTGAGCCGAGGCTGCGCCGCGCGCCTAAAATGCCGCTCAAATGCTCAAGTACCTCACCATCCCTGTTACCGCCTTCCAGCAGAACTGCTCCATCCTGTGGTGCGACGAGACGCTGCAGGCAGCCGTCATCGATCCCGGTGGCGATCTGGATCTGCTGCTGGGGGAAGTCAAACGCCTGGGGCTGACGCTGGGCCAGATCTGGCTGACCCATGCCCACATCGACCACGCCGGCGGCACGGCCGAACTGGCGCAGCGCCTGAAGCTGCCGATCATCGGACCGCACAAGGCAGATCAGTTCCTGATCGACGGCTTGGCCGGGCAGAGCAAGATGTTCGGTTTCCCGCCAGCGGGCGCTTTTACACCGACGCGCTGGCTGGTTGACGCCGACACCGTCACGCTGGGCAACTGCACGCTCAATGTGCGACATTGCCCCGGTCATACGCCGGGACACGTGGTGTTTCATTCGCCCGAGATCGCTCGTGCCTTCGTTGGCGACGTGCTGTTTGCCGGCTCCATCGGGCGCACCGATTTGCCGCAGGGCGATCACGAGACGCTGCTGTCGAGCATTGTTGAGCGCCTGTGGCCGATGGGTGATGCCACGGTATTCATCCCGGGCCACGGCCCGGAGAGCACGTTTGGACGCGAGCGCAGGAGCAACCCCTATGTGGGCGGCACCTGACATGCTTGCCTGCCTCTGACAGGCCGGCTTTCTTGATGCGCGCGCAGTCCGTCGCGGTTGCCTTTTTCATTGCGCTGCCCTGGCTCAATCCGTTTGCCATGGGGCCGGCTCCGGCCGTTGTGCCCTGGCTGGTGACGCTGGCCTGCTTTGCGCTGGTTCTGTTGTGGGCGGCGCAGGTGCGACTGGTCGAGGTGGCAGCAAGCGCCTGGCTGACAGCGGCCCTGCTCAGTGCGGCCATCGGCTTGCTGCAGTACTTTGGTCATTCGTCAGCCCTGGAGCCCTGGGTCAACAACACCGCGCCAGGCGAGGCCTTTGCCAACCTGCGCCAGCGCAACCAGTTTGCAACCCTGACCAACATCGGCCTGGCATCGCTGCTCTGGTGGTCGGTGCAACTTCGCGCACGCACGCAGGGTCTGTCTGCACTTGTGCTGCTGGCGGCGGCGCTGCTGGCGCTGGGCAATGCCGCTTCATCGTCGCGCACCGGCCTGATGCAACTGCTGTTGCTGGCGGTGCTGGGTTTAATTTGGGGCGCCTGGCGCGCGTCTGCGCCACGCCGGATCCTGTTGACAGCGCTGCTGGCCTATGGCCTGGCGGCCTGGTTGTTGCCGCTGCTGGCCGGTCTGGATCCGCAGGCGATTGGCATTCTCAAGCGCCTGCAGGAGGGCGACCTCGCCTGCACCGGGCGGATGACGCTGTGGTCCAACGTGCTGCACCTGATCGCCCAAAAGCCCTGGCTGGGCTGGGGCTGGGGTGAACTCGATTACGCGCATTTCATCACGCTCTACCCGGGCCTGCGCTTTTGCGACATTCTGGACAACGCCCATAACCTGCCTTTGCATTTGGCGGTGGAACTGGGCCTGCCTTTTGCCCTGCTGGTTTGCGCTTTGGCGGCCTGGCTGCTGTGGCGCAATCGGCCCTGGCGCGAGCAGGACGCTTCGCGGCAACTGGCATGGTCGGTGCTGGCGCTGATCCTGGCGCACAGCATGCTGGAGTACCCCCTGTGGTACGGTCCGTTTCAGGTCGCGTTTGGCCTGAGCCTGTGCTGGTTGTGGAACACGCGCGCGGCGGCTTCACAAGCCTTGGGCTCGGTGCGCCAGAGGGCATCCTATTTGACCCATGCCACGGCGTTGATGCTGTTAATGGGCGCGGCTGGCGCGGCGTGGGACTATCACCGCGTCAGCCAGATTTACCTCAACCCCGAGCAGCGTTCTGCGCTGTACCGGGGCGACACGCTGGCCAGGATTCGAGACTCCTGGTGGTTCGAAAACCAGTTGCTGTTTGCCCAACTGACAACGACCGAATTGACGTCCCAGAACGCGCCAACCCTCTACGCACAGGCGTTGGCCTTGCTACACTTTTCACCGGAACCGCGGGTCATTGAAATGCTGATCGAGAGCGCCAGTTTGCTGGGGCGCAAGGACGAGGCACTGTTTTATCTGACGCGTTACCAGGCTGCATTCCCGCAGAGTTACCTGGGCTGGGCGCGAAAAAAATCCGGACCGCAAGCCCCGGCGTCTGGTGCCACGGACTGAAGCCTGCCGGTCCTGGCCGTGCCAGCGGCCCTGTTGCAAAACCGCACACCTGTTACTTTCCCTCGTTGTTGGACGAGGCAATTGCGTGTAACCTGTTGGCATAACAAGAATGAAGTGGCGGCCTGTCTGTTCAGGCCAGAGCGTTTTTCGTGAAACCCATTTCAACCAGAAAGGGGGTGCTGCATGCGGAGATTTGTTCAGCAATCCGATGTCGAATCCGGGTTATGCCAGCCCGAGGTTCTGGATTGGCGCGTCGAGGCTTTGATCCTGGTGGGCGTTCTGGTGGCGGCGTTGGCGCTGCTGGTGGACAGTTCGACGCTGGACTGGAGCGAATGGCTGTTTATCGCTCTGGTGCTTGCGGTTTCAGTGATCGCGCTGAAACGCCGGCACGATGAAATGACCTGGCGACACTTGCGTGACCAGGAATTTGCGCGCATGGAAGAAATGGAAGTGCAGCGCGCCAGCGCCAAGCGCCTTGCCGATCTGCGGCCATTGCCTGACGCCTATTCGCATCAGCAGCAGCCCGGTCTGACGGGCCACTGAAACACCCTTACTCGCTGCCGTCGACCAACATGGTGGGCGGGAAGCCGTAGTCGTCTTGCTCGGTTTTTTGATCGAGTGCCGTTTTAGGCAAGTCAAACTTCGCGGGTGGTGCCACCGGCGTTGCTGTGGCGGCTAGCGGCGCAGCAACGGCGGCAGCACTTACCGCTGCCGCTGCAACTACCGGCGCTGCCGAGGGTGTGGCGGGCACTGCACTCTTGGCCTGCGGTGCGCTTGCCTTCAATTGCGTTTCGACCGGTTGTTTGCTGGCAACGCCCTTGTCGATTGCGAACTTCCAGGTAAAGAGAAAGTCTGATGCCTTGCTGCTGCGGCCATAGAGGCAGATCACGTCAAACAGTTCATTTTCGAGATCGGACGCATCGCGCAGCAAGCTCTCGTGCCAGCCAAGAATCACCAACTGAACCAGCGTGACATCGGCGCCGTCGTTGCGTGTCAGGGGCGTCATTTCGCAGCCGATCGATTGCGGTGGCACACCGCGCCGGCGCAGGACGCTATTCAAAGCCAACCGAATCACTTCGCGCTGCTTCTCAAACTCCTTGGTTTTCCGGGCGCGACCAAAGCCCAAGAATTCAAACATGTTTGTAGCCTTCCAAAAGGTTTATCCAAGGAGCCAATCCGCAAGCGCCTGGCGCCAGGCGGACGGTTCAGCAGGCGCCAATCTTATTACAGCGCATGGTTTTGCGCTGGCGTTGCATTCGGTAACAGGCGCGGGCGCTTGGCGCGGGGTTGCGCATGGGCGATAGGCGCCGCAGCGCGGCCAAAGTGCATGATTCCTCTGAATGTGGCGTAATTGTTACGGGTCAGGGTTATAAGTCATTGTGCAAATTTTGAAGTGCCCGTAATAATTACGGCATGGTGCAACCCATACCCATACCACTGAACGATGCGAACATGCTCAGGATCATTCGGGATCTTGCGAGCAAGTCGGAAAACGTGTTCATTGAGCCACACGCCAAGAAGCGGATGAAGCAACGCAACATCACCCGGACACAGGTTTATGCCTGTCTACGCGTTGGGGTGATCGATGAACCGGCCCACGAAAACATTCGTGGCAATTGGAAATGTACGCTGCGCCATCATCATGCCGGTGACCTGGTTCGTGTGGCTGCAGTCATTGAAAAGGACGACGCCGGCGACTGGATAGCAGTTGTGACGGTGTTTTGAAAATGAAAAAAACTATGTACCACTACACGGAATCAGGTTTGCAAAATGTGTATTTGAGCAACGGCTTCAAAAGCAGGAAGGTGGCCGGTGGCGTGGCCGTTGCGATTGTTGATGCCGACGGACTGCACCAGGCTATCGGCAGAAACATTGCGTCCAAGGGCTACATGACCGGGGCTGAGTTTCGATTCCTGCGTAAAGAACTCGATTTCTCGCAAGGCCGGTTTGGAGCTCTGATCGGCGCATCCGAGGAAGCCGTGTCCTTATGGGAGCGACGCGGCCGGGTGCCAAAGAGCGCTTGTCGACTCATGCAGGCGCTTTACCTGGAAACCGTCGATGGCAATGTTCGCGTCAAGGAATTGATCGAACGCTTGGCCAATCTTGACCGGGAGCACCCGGACAGGGTGATCTTTGAAGACACTGAAAACGGCTGGCGCGAAGCGGCGTGAACTGAGTGTCGCGCTCTCGCCGTGTAGACACATGCACCACCGGTTCGGGGAACTTCGCATTGAATGACTGGAAAAGGAAGAACGCCAAATGAAAGCCGCACAAGCTCACGACGACACCGTGGTGGAAATGCTCAAAGCCGATCCGGAAATGGCAGACCTGTACCTGGCAGCAGCGCTTGAAGAAGTTAATCTGCCAGGTGGACAAGGTGCCTTGTTGGGTGCGCTGCGCCATATTGCCGAGGCTCAAGGCATGGCTGCGGTGGCTGCGCGTGCTGGTATCCCTCGCGAAAGTCTTTATCGCGCCCTGAGTCCCAAGGGCAACCCGACTGTCAAAACGTTGCTGGCAGTCATTGGCGCTGCTGGTCTGCACTTGTCAGTAAGTTGCGAACCGTCGCACGTTTAAGTTCCGAAACCGGGAAGTTCGCGACGACCGAAGACACCTTGCACGTCTCGATTGCGTCGTCGCTACGCTCAAAGAAAAGGGAAACAAACCATGAAAGCTTGTTTCCCTCTGAATCGGGTGGTGGGAACTGAGAGATTCGAACTCTCGACCTACGGATTAAGAGTCCGCTGCTCTACCAGCTGAGCTAAGTTCCCTGATGTCTGTCGGGCCGAATCATACCATCACATCAGCAGGTGTTCGCCCGCGTTGTCGCCGCCCAGCGTCACGTAATTGGTCTTGCGGATGTCCATCAGTTTTTTGCCGCCTGAGTAGCTGATGGAGCTTTGCACGTCCTGCTCCATTTCGATCAGGGTCTCGGCCAGTCGGCCCTTGATTGGCTCCAGGATGCGCTTGCCTTCAACGTGCTTGTACTCGCCTTTGTTGAAGTCGCTGGCCGAGCCGTAGTATTCCTTGTACAGCTTGCCGTCCACCTCCACCGTCTGGCCCGGGCTTTCCTCGTGGCCGGCCAGCAGCGAGCCGATCATGACCATGGTGGCGCCAAAGCGGATTGATTTGGCGATGTCGCCGTGCTCGCGGATGCCGCCGTCGGCAATGATGGGTTTGGTCGCCACCCGGGCGCACCACTTGACGGCGCTGAGCTGCCAGCCGCCGGTGCCAAAGCCGGTTTTGAGTTTGGTGATGCAGACCTTGCCCGGGCCGATGCCGACCTTGGTGGCGTCGGCGCCCCAGTTTTCCAGGTCGATCACGGCTTCAGGCGTGGCCACGTTGCCGGCGATGACGAAGGCGCCGGGCATCTTCTGTTTCAGGTAGGCGATCATGTTCTTCACGCTGTCGGCGTGGCCGTGCGCGATGTCGATGGTGATGTATTCGGGTGTCAGCCCGAGCGCCAGCAGTTGATCGACGGCGGCATAGTCGGGCGCCTTGACGCCCAGCGAGATCGAGGCATACAGGCCCTTGGCCTTCATGTCCTTGACGAACTGAACGTTGTCCAGATCGAAGCGGTGCATGACGTAGAAGTAGTCGTTTTGCGCCAGCCAGACGCAGATCGATTCGTCCACCACGGTCTTCATGTTGGCCGGCACCACCGGGATGCGAAAGCGCCGCGGGCCGAGTTCCACACTGGCATCGCATTCGGAGCGGCTGTCCACGCGGCATTTGCGTGGCAGCAGCAGGATGTTGTCGTAGTCAAAAATTTCCATGCTCGATCTCCTGTACTTCTGGGTAACTGGTTGGATGAGAGCGCTTGGGAATGGGGCCCGGTCAAAAAAAACCGGACCACAAATGCTTGGGCCCGGTGCTTGATTCTACGGGTTTATTTGCGCACCACTGCATAGCGTTGCAGGGTCAGCGCGCGCGCCGCGTCGTGGGCGACGACCGGCGCCGGGTAATTGCCGCCCAGCGTCACGCCGGCCGCTACCAGTTGCGCCGGCGTGGCGGTCCAGGGCGCGTGCAGCAGCTTGTCGGGCAGGGCGGCGAGTTGGGGCAGGTAGCGGCGGATGAATTTGCCCTTGGCGTCGAACTTTTCGCTCTGGCTGATTGGGTTGAAGATCCGGAAGTAGGGCTGGGCGTCGCAGCCGCTGGAGCTCACCCATTGCCAGCCGCCGTTGTTGGACGCCAGGTCAAAGTCGTTGAGCTGGGCGGCAAAGTATTTCTCGCCCCAGCGCCAGTCGATGCCCAGGTCTTTCACCAAAAAACTGCCCGCTACCATGCGCAGCCGGTTGTGCATGTAGCCGGTCTGGTTGATCTGGGCCATGGCGGCGTCCACCAGCGGGTAGCCGGTCTGGCCGGTGCACCAGGCTTTGAACAGGGCATTGGCGCGTGCGCCTTTTTCCCAGGCAATGGCGTCATAGGCGGGCTTGAAGGCGCTCTGCGCCACGTGCGGGAAGTTGGCCAGGATCTGGAAGTAGAAGTCGCGCCAGATCAGTTCACCGAGCCAGACCGCCGCGCCGTGGCTGCCTTCAATCTGGCGTTGCCAGGCGGTGGCGACAAGTTGCCGGATCGACACCGTGCCAAAGCGCAAGTGCACACCGAGGTAACTCGGGCCTTTCACGGCGGGGAAGTCGCGCGTATCGTGATACGCATCCATGCGATCGAAGAAATCTTCAAACAAGGCCAGCGCGCCGGATTCGCCGGGGCCGATCTTGAGTGTTTCGAGATTGGTTTTCTCGAACCCGAGCTCAGTCAGTGTCGGCACCGGTTGGCGCAAGTCAACCGGGCGCGGCGCCAGGGCACTGGCCCAGGGTGCAGCGTCGTGCGTGCGCAAGTGCTGCGCCTCCAGACTGGCGAGCCAGCGTTTTTTGTAGGGTGTGAAAACGGTGTAGGGCGTACCGCCTTGCGTGAGCAGTTCGCGCTTTTCGAAAATCACATGGTCTTTGCAGGTTTGAAAGGCAATGCCGGCGTCGGCCAGCAGGCCCAGCACACGGGCGTCGCGCGCCTGCGCCAGTGGCTCGTAGTCATGCGCGGCAAAGACCGCCTGCGCCCGCAGTTTTTTGGCCAGGCTCAGCACTTCCTGCGGCGCCAGGCCGTGACGCACGATCAGGCCGGCGTCCGTCTGGCCGCTGCGTTCGCGTAGTTGCGCGTCGAGTTCACACAGCGATTCACGGATGAACTCGACTCGGCGGTCGGCGCGCGCCAGTGGGTCGAGCAGTTCACGGTCGAAGACAAAGACGCAGTGCAACTGGCGGCACGACTTGAGCGCCAGCCACAGGGCGGCGTTGTCGGTTACGCGCAAATCGCGGCGCAGCCAAAGTAGACCTGTGTCAAAAGGCTTGTCCATGTTCACCAGTAAAATCGTTGCATGTCTGCGGATTTTGCCCCCACCAACCTGACGAATCATTTTTTGATCGCCATGCCCGGGTTGCGCGATGAGGTTTTCAGCCGCAGCGTGGTCTATGTCTGCGAGCATTCCGAGCGCGGCGCGCTGGGTTTGGTGATCAACAAGATCTGCGACATCGATCTGCGCCGCTTGTTTGAGCGGGTCGATCTGCCGCTGCACCGCGCCGACCTCTCCAACGCGCCGGTATTCCAGGGTGGCCCGGTGCAAACCGAGCGTGGTTTTGTGCTGCACGAACATATTTTTCTTGATGCCGACAAGCCGGTGGAGACGGTTTATGCCTCCAGCCTGTCGATTCCCGGCGGCCTGGAGATGACGACCTCCAAAGACGTGCTCGAAGCGCTGGCCAGTGGTGCCGGCCCGCGCAAGGTGCTGGTGTCGCTCGGTTACGCGGCCTGGGGTGAGGGGCAACTTGAATCCGAACTCTCGGACAACAGTTGGCTGACCGTGGCCGCCAGCAACAGCATTATTTTCGACACGCCGGTGGCGCAGCGCTACGACCAGGCGCTGCTGTTGCTCGGTGTGGAGTCGTGGATGCTCTCGCCGGACGTGGGGCACGCATGAGCAATTTGCTCCCCGTGCCGGTTGCGTCGGGGTTGCAAACTTTTCTGGCTCTCGATTTCGGTCTCAAACGCACCGGCTTTGCCGTTGGCAACCGGCTGCTGCGCACGGCGCAGCCGCAAGGCACGATTACGGCCGAGGGCGATGCCCGCTTCACCAAAATTGCACAGCGCATCGCCGAATGGCAACCCGACGCGCTGGTGCTTGGTGTGCCGTTTCACCCCGATGGCGCCGAGCACGAAAACACCGTTCGCGCGCGCCGTTTCTCACGCCAGTTACAGGGCCGCTTCAAGCTGCCGGTGTTTGAGGTGGACGAGCGTTACAGCACGACCGAAGCGCTGCAAATGGGCGCCAAAGATGCCGATGCGGCTGCGGCCTGCATCATTCTTGAACAGTTTTTAAGGAGTATTGAATGAGCACATTGACGCTCGATGCTGAGGCGCTCTACCTTGAGTTGCTGGCGGGGGTGCGCGCACTGCGGCGCCCCGAAACGCGCGTGGTTGGCGTTACCTCGGGCGGTGTCTGGCTGGCCGAACGGCTGCAGCGTGATCTGGGCTTGCCTGGGCGTTGCGGTGTCATCTCATCGAGCATGCACCGCGATGATTACGCCCGGCGCGGCATGACGGCCGGCGCGCAGACGCAGATTGATTTTGACGTCAACGAGGCGCAGATCCTGCTGCTCGACGATGTGCTCTACACCGGGCGCACGATCCGCGCGGTGATCAACGAGTTGTTTGACTTTGGCCGCCCGGCCAGCGTCAAGCTCGCGGTGCTGGTGGACCGGGGCGGGCGCGAGTTGCCGATCCAGGCCGATTGCTGCGCCGCGCGCGTCGCGCTGCCGGCCAGTCAGTCGCTGGCGCTGGCGCGCAGCGACACCGGTGTTTTCAGTTTTAACCTGGAGGGGCACTAAGCCATGCTGTACAAGCGAAATCCCCAGCTCAACAAGAACGGCGAGCTGATTCATTTGCTCTCGATCGAGGGCCTGCCCAAGAGCATCCTGACGCAGGTGCTCGACACCGCGACGAATTTCGTCAGCGTCAACGATCGCGAGGTCAAGAAGGTGCCGCTGCTGCGCGGCAAGAGCGTGTTCAACCTGTTCTTCGAGAACTCGACGCGCACCCGCACCACCTTCGAGATCGCTGCCAAGCGCCTGAGCGCCGACGTCATCAACCTTGACATTGCGCGTTCTTCCGCTGCCAAGGGCGAGACGCTGCTCGACACCATTGCCAATTTGAGCGCGATGGCGGCCGACCTGTTTGTGGTGCGCCACAGTGAATCGGGCGCGCCGTATCTGATTGCGCAGCATGTGGCGCCGCATGTGCATGTGATCAACGCCGGTGACGGGCGCCACGCGCACCCGACGCAGGGCCTGCTCGACATGTACACGATTCGCCACTACAAGAAGGACTTCGCCAATCTGACGGTGGCCATCGTTGGCGATGTGCTGCACTCGCGTGTGGCGCGCTCCGACATTCACGCGTTGACCACACTCGGTTGCGCCGAGGTGCGCGTGGTGGGGCCCAAGACCCTGGTGCCGTCCGACATGGCGCCAATGGGTGTGCGCGTCTGTCACACGCTCGAAGAAGGCATCCGCGGTGCCGACGTCATCATCATGCTGCGCCTGCAGAACGAACGCATGAGTGGCGCGCTGCTGCCTTCGACGCAGGAATTTTTCAAGAGCTTTGGCCTGACGCCAGAGAAACTGCAACTGGCCAAATCAGACGCCATCGTGATGCACCCGGGTCCCATCAACCGCGGTGTGGAAATCGATTCGGCGGTGGTCGATGGCGGTCAGAGCGTGATCATGCAGCAAGTGACGTTCGGCATCGCCGTGCGCATGGCGGCGATGAGCATCGTGGCGGGGAATGAGGCCTGATATGAAGACACAGACAAAGATACTGATCAAGGGCGGCCGTGTCATCGACCCCGCCAGTGCTTTCGACGCCATTGCCGATGTGGCCTTGGCCGACGGTGTGGTGCAGGCCATCGGGAAGATCGCGCCGGATTTTGTGCCGACGCAGACCATTGATGCCAGCGGCTGCATCGTGGCGCCGGGCTTGGTTGATCTGGCCGTGCGTCTGCGCGAGCCCGGTCATGAACACGAACACATGCTCGAATCCGAAATGGCGGCAGCGGTGGCCGGTGGCGTTACCAGCCTGGTTTGCCCACCCGATACCGACCCGGTGCTGGACGAACCCGGTCTGGTAGAGATGCTGCGCTACCGCGCCGAGAAATTGCAGCAAGCCCGTGTCTACCCGCTGGGCGCCTTGACCCACGGTCTGGCCGGCGAAACGCTGACCGAGATGATGCAACTGACCGAGGCCGGTTGCGTCGCCTTCAGTCAGGCCGACGTGGCGCTGTCCAACACCCAGGTGCTGCAGCGCGCCTTCCAGTACGCCAGCACCTTTGGTTATGCCATCTGGCTGCGAGCGCAGGACTTTCACCTGGGCCAGGGCGTAGCGGCCAGCGGCGCACTGGCCACACGCATGGGTTTGAGCGGCGTGCCAGTGGCAGCCGAAACCATTGCCCTGCACACCATTTTTGAATTGATGCGATCCACCAGTGCGCGCGTTCACATCTGCCGCCTCAGCAGTGGCGCTGGTGTGGAACTGGTGCGCCAGGCCAAGCGCGACGGCTTGAACGTGACCTGTGACGTCAGCATCAACTCGCTGCATTTGACCGATGCCGACATGGGTTACTTCGACAGCCGCGCACGCCTGAACCCGCCTTTGCGTCAGCAGGGCGACCGTGACGCGCTGCGAGCCGGTTTGCTCGATGGCAGCATCGATGCGCTGGTGTCAGACCACACGCCGGTGGACGAAGACGCCAAGAACCTCCCGTTTGCCGAGAGCGAGCCCGGTGCCACCGGTGTTGAACTGCTCCTGAGCCTGGCGCTCAAATGGAGCGCGGACAGCGGTGTGAGCCTGGCGCGTGCGCTCGATGTCATCAGCGCGGGACCGGCCGGTGTGCTCGGCGCCGCGCTGGGCAAGCGACAGGGCCGTGTCGGACGCCTGCAGGTTGACGGTATCGCCGACCTCTGTGTTTTCGATCCTGCCGTATCCTGGGTCATCGAGCCCAGCGCTCTGCGCAGCCAGGGCAAGCACACGCCGTTCTCCGGCTACGAATTGCCGGGCCGCGTGCGCTGCACCCTCGTGGCGGGGCAGGTGGTCTATCAGGCTTGAGGGGGGGATGGGCGCTGCAGGGCAGTTTTGCCTGGCGCCCCCGACGGGAATCGAACCCATATCTAGCGCTTAGGAGGCGCTCGTTCTATCCATTGAACTACGGCGGCGTGCTGCCGTATTCTATTTGGTCAGCAAGCGCATCGCGTCTTCCAGACCCTTGATGGTGAGCGGGTACATGCGCTGGCTCATGATCTGCTGCACCACGCTGATGCTCTGGCGGTATTGCCAGACGCCTTGCGGTTCCGGGTTGATCCATGCGAACTTGGGGAAGGCCTTGGTCAGGCGCTGCAGCCACTCGACGCCGGGTTCTTCGTTGTTGTATTCGACGCTGCCACCGGGTTGCAGGATCTCGTAGGGGCTCATGGTGGCATCGCCAACGAAGATCAGCTTGTAGTCCTTGTTGTACTTGCGGATGATGTCCCATGTCGGGAACTTCTCGGCGAAGCGGCGCCGGTTGTTCTTCCACATGAAGTCATAGACGCAGTTGTGGAAATAGTAGAACTCCAGGTGCTTGAACTCGGTCTTGGTGGCCGAGAACAGTTCTTCCACGCGGGTGATGTGCTCGTCCATGGTGCCGCCGACGTCCATCAGCAGCAGTACTTTGACGTTGTTGTGGCGCTCGGGAATCATCTTGATGTCGAGATAGCCGGCGTTGGCAGCGGTGCACTTGATGGTGTCGTCCAGGTCGAGCTCTTCCTCGTGGCCTTCGCGCGCAAACTTGCGCAGGCGGCGCAGCGCGACCTTGATGTTGCGGGTGCCGAGTTCCTGGGTGTCGTCGTAGTCTTTGTAGGCGCGCTGGTCCCAGACCTTGACTGCGCTTTTGTTGCGGCTCTTGTCCTGGCCGATGCGGATGCCCTGCGGGTTCTGGCCGTAGGCGCCAAACGGGCTGGTGCCGCCGGTGCCGATCCATTTGGAGCCGCCTTCGTGGCGCTCTTTCTGCTCTTCAAAGCGTTTCTTGAGCGTTTCCATGAGCTCGTCCCAGCCCATCTTCTCGATCTTGGCGAGTTCCTCCGGGCTCAGGTTGAGCTCCAGATTCTTTCGCAGCCACTCCAGCGGAATTTCCTTGGTGAAGTCGGCCACCATCTCGACGCCCTTGAAGTAAGCGGCAAAGGCGCGGTCGAATTTGTCGTAGTGCTTCTCGTCTTTCACCAGCGAGGTGCGGCTGAGGTAGTAGAAATCGTCGATCTTGTAGCCGCGTGCATCGGCGTCATCGTCCGGTGCCGGCATGTTGGGGCCGACGACACCTTTCTTGAGCGCTTCAAGCAGCGTCAGGTATTCCTTGACCGAGACCGGCAGCTTGGCCGAGCGCAGGGTGTAGAAGAAGTCGATCAGCATGGTGACTTTCTTGCCGCCTTAACTGCGTGGCTTCTGGTCCAGCAGGTACAGCAACTGCGCCTTGGCTTCCGGCCATTCGCCGGCGCGCATGCTGTACATGACGGTGTCGCGGATGGTGCCGTCGCGGCGCAGCGCGTGGCCACGGATGACGCCGTCTTTTTTCGCACCGAGGCGCTCGATGGCTGCTTGCGAGGCAAAGTTGAAGTTGTCGGTACGCCAGCCGACCACGTGGCAGCCCAAGGTTTCGAACGCGTGCGTCATGAGCAGCAGTTTGGCTGTGGTGTTGACGGGGCTGCGCTGGCAGCGCCGCGCGTACCAGGTCCAGCCGATCTCGACGCGTTTGACCGCCGGGACGATGTCGTGGTAGCTGGTGCAGCCCAGCACCGTGCCGGTGCCGGCTTCGAGCACGGCAAAGGCAAAACGGTTGCCGGCTTCGCGCATGGCCAGCGCGTCTTCGATGTATTGGCGGGTTTGCTGCGGTTCGGGCACCGAGGTCACGCGCAGGCGCCACAGTTCGCCGTCCTGTGCGGCGGCGCGCAGACCGGCTTCATGCGTGAGTGCCAGCGGAACGAGTTCGATGCCGCGCGCGGCCAGGGTGATGGGTTCGACGTAGGCCATGATTTAGCGATTGTGCTTTTGCATGAAAACCAGTTTTTCGAACAGGGTTACGTCCTGTTCGTTCTTCAGCAGCGCGCCCACCAGCGGCGGCACCGCCACCTTGTCGTCCTTGCTGTGCAGCGCGGACAGCGGGATGTCTTCGGCCAGCAGCAGCTTGAGCCAGTCCAGCAGTTCGCTGGTGGAGGGCTTCTTTTTCAGACCCGGCAGGTTGCGTACGTCGTAGAAGGTCTTCATCGCCGCCGTCAGCAGCTCGTTCTTCAGGCCCGGAAAGTGCACGTCAATGATGCTCTTCATGGTGTCGGCATCGGGGA
>CAIWNX010000099.1 GCA_903914175.1 uncultured beta proteobacterium
CCCTTACTTCTTGCGACGCGACACGATCATGACCTGCGTGCGCTTGTTGTTACGGGTACGGTAACCCTTGGTCAGATTACCCCAAGGATCGACTGGGTGGCGACCTTCACCGGTCTTGCCTTCACCACCGCCATGGGGGTGATCAACCGGGTTCATGACAACGCCGCGAACCGTTGGGCGAATGCCCATCCAGCGCTTGACACCGGCCTTGCCGAGTCGGCGCAGGCTGTGCTCTTCGTTGGCGACCTGGCCCAGCGTGGCACGGCACTCGATGTGAATCTTGCGAACTTCACCTGAGCGCATGCGAACCTGAGCGTAAGTGCCTTCGCGTGCCAGCAGGGTTGCTGAAGTACCAGCTGAGCGCACGGTTTGTGCGCCACGGCCGATTTGCAGTTCCACGCAATGCACGATCGAACCGACCGGGATATTGCGAATCGGCAGCGTATTACCAACACGGATCGGGGCTTCCGCACCGCTCATGATGGATGCGCCAACCTCAAGGCCACGCGGGGCAATGATGTAGCGACGCTCGCCGTCGGCATAGCAGACCAGGGCAATGTGTGCTGAACGATTGGGATCGTACTCAATGCGCTCGACCTTTGCCGGGATGCCATCCTTGTTGCGAAGAAAATCGACAACACGGTAGTGATGCTTGTGACCACCACCTTTGTGGCGCGTCGTGATGTGCCCGTTGTTATTGCGGCCAGCATGCTGGAACTGAGGTTCCAGCAAAGGCGCAAAAGGCTCACCCTTGTACAGGTGATCACGCGAAATCTTCACCACGCCACGACGGCCTGGTGAGGTTGGTTTCATTTTGATAACAGCCATGATTACGCGCCCTCCCCGCCAAGATTGAGCTCTTGGCCCGGCTTCAGCGTCACGTAGGCCTTGCGAACATTGTCGCGACGACCGACGGATTTGCCAAAACGCTTGGTTTTGCCTTTGGTGTTCACCACAGAAACGCCTTTGACCTCAACCTTGAACATCAACTCCACAGCGGCTTTGATTTCATATTTGGTCGCATCCTGCAGCACTTTGAAGGTCACAGCGTTGCTCTTCTCACCGATCATCGTTGCCTTTTCAGACACGATCGGGGCGACCAGCACCTGCATCAAACGACCTTCTTCGAATTTGGAATTGTTTGGACCGTGGCTCATGCGAACATCTCCTTGAGTTTGTCCATGGCAGCCTTGGTAACCAGCACTTTGCGGTAATGAACCAAGGAGAGCGGATCCGCGTAACGCGGTTCAACCACCAGCACATTGACCAGATTGCGAGACGCCAGGTACAAGTTTTCATCAACCTCGTCAGCGATCACCAAAACCGAATCAAGATTCATGGCCTTGAATTTGGCAGCCAAAGGCTTGGTCTTGGGAGAATCAACCGTCAGGGAATCAACCACCGCCAAGCGACCTTCACGGGCCAATTGCGAGAGAATCGAAGCCATACCAGCGCGGTACATCTTCTTGTTGATCTTCTGAGCGAAGTTTTCGTCCGGCATGTTCGGGAAAATCCGACCGCCGCCACGCCACAAAGGCGAAGACGTCATACCGGCGCGCGCACGACCGGTACCCTTTTGCTTGAAAGGCTTCTTGGTCGAGTGCTTGACCTGTTCACGGTCTTTCTGGGCGCGTGTGCCTTGACGGGCATTGGCCTGGAAAGCCACCACAACCTGGTGCACCAGATCTTCGTTGTAAGCACGACCGAATACGGTTTCAGGTGCTTCGAATTTGGAAGTCGCCTGACCTTGGTCATTCAGGAGTTCGAGCTGCATCAGTTCGCTCCTTTCACATCATCGTTCTTGGCCTTGACCTTGACGGCCGGGCGGACGGTAACAAAACCGCCAGCGGAACCAGGGACAGCGCCTTTGATCATCAACAGTTGACGCGCTTCGTCGATGCGAATCACGTCAAGATTTTGTGTCGTGACGGTGTCATCACCCAGATGACCCGTCATGCGCTTGCCAGGAAACACGCGACCTGGATCTTGCGCCATACCAATGGAACCGGGGACATTGTGCGAACGGCTGTTACCGTGCGATGCCCGCTGTGAACTCATGTGGTGGCGCTTGATCGTGCCAGCAAAACCCTTGCCGATGGTCGTGCCCTGCACGTCCACCTTTTGGCCCACAGCAAACACAGCCGTTACAGGCACGGTCGCGCCCGCTTGGTACTGCGCTGCCACATCGGGGGTCAAGCGGAATTCCTGGATGATTTCACCGGCTTCCACGCCTGCTTTTGCAAGGTGACCGGCGGCGGGCTTGGTGACGCGCGAAGCTTTTCGCGCTCCGAAGGTCAGTTGCAGGGCAACGTAGCCGTCATTCTCTTGGGTTTTGACTTGGGTGACGCGGTTGTTTGACACATCGACCACCGTGACAGGAATTGCATCCCCATCGTCGGTGAACAGGCGCATCATGCCAACCTTGCGGCCCAACAACCCTAAGGAGTTGTTCAGACTCATTATTTTCTCCGTAACTCTCACCGCTGCAACTTCAATTGGCTACAGCGTTGTATGTGAGAGACTGTTAATAAAACCCCATCGGGAATTTTTCAATTACCGACAGAGCCTCGCAGTATATCCCGAACCGCTTTGACAAGCAAGATCGGTCTACACCACCCAATTGAGGAACGCAGGCTTTCACCAGCATCCCGCATTCCATTACTGCAGCTTGATCTCGACATCCACGCCAGCTGGCAAATCAAGCTTCATCAGCGCATCAACGGTCTTGTCCGTCGGATCGACGATGTCCATGAGTCGCTGATGGGTCCGGATTTCGAACTGATCGCGGCTGGTCTTGTTGACGTGCGGCGAACGCAGAATATCGAAACGCTTCATGCGTGTCGGCAGGGGCACAGGGCCCTTGACAATGGCGCCGGTCCGTTTGGCAGTGTCCACAATCTCAGCGGCCGACTGGTCGATGAGTTTGTAATCAAAGGCTTTCAGGCGGATGCGAATTTTTTGTTTAGTAGCCATGGTGCTAGCTCCTTACGCGATGATCTTTGCAACCACACCAGCGCCCACCGTCTTGCCACCTTCACGGATAGCAAAACGCAGACCTTCTTCCATGGCGATCGGGTTGATCAGTTTGACCGTGATCGACACGTTGTCACCCGGCATCACCATTTCCTTGCCTTCTGGCAACTCGATCGCACCGGTCACGTCCGTTGTGCGGAAGTAGAACTGGGGACGGTAGTTGTTGAAGAACGGGGTGTGGCGGCCGCCTTCGTCTTTGGACAGCACGTAGATTTCACCCGTGAAATGGGTGTGCGGCTTGATCGAGCCGGGCTTGCACAGCACTTGGCCGCGCTGCACGTCTTCGCGCTTGGTACCGCGCAACAGAATACCAACGTTGTCGCCTGCTTGACCTTGGTCGAGCAGTTTGCGGAACATTTCAACACCGGTGCAGGTGGTCTTCTGGGTGTCAGCAATGCCGACGATTTCAATTTCTTCGCCGACCTTGATGACGCCGCGTTCGATACGACCGGTCACAACGGTGCCGCGACCCGAGATCGAGAACACGTCTTCGACGGGCATCAGGAAGGCGCCGTCAATGGCACGCTCGGGCAGGGGAATGTAGGTGTCAAGTGCTTCGGCCAGCTTGATGATGGAGCCTTCGCCGAGTTCGCCCTTGTCGCCTTCCATGGCGAGTTTGGCCGAGCCGTGGATGATGGGGGTCTTGTCGCCCGGGAAATCATACTTGTCCAGCAGTTCACGAACTTCCATTTCAACGAGTTCGAGCAGTTCGGCGTCGTCCACCATGTCGCACTTGTTCAGGTAAACAATGATGTAAGGCACGCCGACCTGGCGCGCCAGCAGGATGTGCTCGCGGGTCTGGGGCATGGGGCCGTCAGCAGCCGAGCACACCAGAATGGCGCCGTCCATCTGAGCCGCACCAGTGATCATGTTCTTCACATAGTCAGCGTGGCCGGGGCAGTCAACGTGAGCGTAGTGGCGGTTGGCCGTTTCGTACTCGACGTGAGCGGTGTTAATCGTAATACCGCGCGCTTTTTCTTCCGGCGCTGCGTCGATCTGGTCGTAGGCCTTGGCCGTACCGCCAAACTTGGCCGCCAGCACGCTGGTGATGGCAGCCGTCAGCGTGGTCTTGCCGTGGTCAAC
>CAIWNX010000100.1 GCA_903914175.1 uncultured beta proteobacterium
CACGCCGATTGCCTGGTGGCTCACGGT
This sequence comes from uncultured beta proteobacterium, assembly GCA_903914175.1. Lineage (GTDB taxonomy): Bacteria > Pseudomonadota > Gammaproteobacteria > Burkholderiales > Burkholderiaceae_C > Rhodoferax. The sequence continues at coordinate 28 of CAIWNX010000100.1, forward strand.
CAGGGCTGCCGAGTCGAGCATTGCGGCCATGGCCGACGAGGAGTCGCACCGTTTGCTGCATCGGTTCGATGCCATCGACCTGACCGGCCCCGATGCCGTGCAACACGCACAGGCAGCGGCACAGGCCATCGCTGGCGGCCTGTTTGACATTGTTGAAATCTACGACGCACATGGCGAGAAACTGGCCGAATCGCTGACGGTACAAGGGCAAGCTGTCGAGCCGCAACTGCCCAAGCACAGCAAGCCCGCTTACACCCGAACCTGGTACGAAAGCCTCAAACCGCAAGCCAATTTGTGGTTGCTGCGCGTGTTTGTGCCCTTGAGCAACTCGACCATCGACACCAAGGTGCCGATCACGGGCTACTTTGAAGGCGTGCGCGTGATCCAGGTCTGGCAGCAGGAGCAGATCTTGAACAATTCGCTGTTCATGGCGCTGACCGCTGGCCTGGCCTCGCTGGCCTGTGGCGCCATGCTCTACCCGGTGGTGGTCAATCTGTCAGCCGATAACGCGCGCCAGGTGCGCGAGGTTCTGGCGGCGCAAATTGCGATGATGGAAGTGATGGGGCGCGCCATTGCCCGGCGCGATCTCGACACCGGTGCCCACAACTACCGGGTTGCCTGGATTGCCGCCAACATTGGCGAGCGCATGGGCCTCAAGGGCGGCGCGATGCAGGCCCTGATCGTGGGCAGCTTTTTGCACGATGTTGGCAAGATCGGCATACCCGATGCCATTCTGCTCAAGCCGGGCTCGCTCGACGAGGGGGAGACCATCACCATGCGAACCCACGTGGCGCTGGGCGAAGAGATACTGAGCGGCATCGCCTGGCTCGAAGGCGCCCGAAGCGTCGTGGCCGCGCACCATGAAAAGTGGAACGGTCTGGGGTATCCGCGCAGCCTGCAGGGCGAGGCCATTGCGTTGGCGGCCCGCATCTTTGCCGTGGCCGACGTCTTTGATGCGCTGTGTTCGCGCCGCCCGTACAAGGATGGCATGGGCTTTGACGAGGCCATGGCGATCATGGAAAAAGATACGGGCAGCCATTTCGACCCGGCCGTCATGGACGTGTTCCGGTCCATTGCACACCGGCTTTTTGATCGATTGCTACAGGCCAGCGAAGACGACGCCAGGCTGCTGATGGAAGAGCGCGTGCGCCTGCACTTTGAAATCTGAGTTCGCGCTCTAGCGCTGGTCGTAACTGCGGCGCAGTTCGCGCTTGAGCAGTTTGCCGCTCGGGTTCTTTGGCAGCGCGTCGGTGAAGACCACGCGTTTGGGGCTTTTGAAGCTTGCCATGTGCGTGTTGCAGTGGGCCATGACCTCGGCCTCACTCAGGCTCTGGCCGTCTTTGAGCACGATCACCGCGGTCACGGCCTCGACCCAGCGCGGGTCGGCCAGGCCGATCACCGCCACCTCGCTGACTTGCGGCAGGCGGTAAATCATTTCTTCGACCTCGCGGCTGGCGACGTTTTCACCGCCGGACTTGATCATGTCCTTCATGCGGTCGACCACGCTGATGAAGCCCTCCGCGTCGATGATTCCCAGATCGCCGCTGTGAAACCAGTCGCCCGTGAACGCGGCGCGCGAACGCTCGTCGTCATGGACATAGCCCAGCATCAGGTGCGCCGAGCGGTGCACGATCTCGCCGACTTCGCCCACGCGCACGTCCTGCATCTGGTCGTCCACCACGCGTGTCTCGACGTTGAGCACGGCGCGGCCACAGGAGCCGGGTTTGCGCAACTGATCATCGGGCCCGAGCATGGTGGCCAGCGGCGCGATCTCGGTCTGGCCGTACAGGTTCCACAGGCGCACCTTGGGCAGGCGCGCGGCCAGTTCGCGCAGCACCTCGACCGGCATGATGGAGGCGCCGTAATAGCCCTTGACCAGACTGGCCAGGCGCTCTGCGCTGAAGGCGCTCGAGCGCAGCAGCGCAATCCAGACCGTGGGTGGTGCAAAGAAACTGGTGACCTTGAACTTCTCGATCAAGGCCAGCAGGTTGTCGGGCACCGGCTTGGAAGTGATGACGTTGCTGCTGCCGATGTAGATGGACGGGCCGAAGAAGACGTCAAGCTGCGCGCAGTGGTACAGCGGCAGCGCGTGCAGTGTCAGGTCCTGCGCCGTGATCTCGGCGTCGACCAGGCAGCTCACGTACTGCCAGAGCACGGCGTCGTGCGTGAGCATCACGCCTTTCGGGCTCGATTCGGTGCCGCTGGTGTAGACGATCTGCAGCAGGTCGGTACTGGTCAGCGTGATCTCGGGCAGCGCCGCGCTGCAGGCGGCCAGGGTGTCGAAGCTGTGCATGCCGGCCGCAGCAGTGCTCGGGTCTTCGGAGGGCAACCAAACGAATTCGCGCACTTCGGTTTGCAGCGCGGCGGCCGCGCGTGCCAGCTCGGCCAGGCCGCTGTCGGTGGCCAGCGTGCGTGCGCCAGCGTGGCGCAGGATGAAGGCAACCTCTTCGGCTTTCAGCATGAAGTTGATCGGCACCAGCACGGCACCGAGTCGTGCCAGCGCAAAGCGCAGCGCGGCAAAGCCGTGCGAATTGCGTGCCAGCACGGCAACGCGCTCGCCCTGCAGCACGCCGATGCGGGCCAGCCCTGCGGCCAGCCGTGTCACCAGGGCATCGAATTCGGCATAGGTCCATTGCGTCTCGCCACAGATGATGGCGGTTTTGGCGGGTACGCGCAGCGCCGTGCGGCGCAGCACATCGCCCAGAGTCTGGCGGCGAATCATGGGGTTCATCAGTTCTAATTCCTAAATTGCTTTGGACCGATTATCAATCGGACCCTTTCAGGATCAGCGCGCCAGATTCAGAATGGGCCAGCCTTGTGCTTGTGCCTGGGCGTGCAGGCGTTCGTCCGGGTCCACCGCGACGGCGCGCTGCACCGCCTGCAATAGTGGCAGATCATTGATCGAATCGCTGTAGGCCGTGCTCTCGAAATCCTCAAAGCGCTGGCCGCGCTCGGTCAGCCAGTCGTGCAGCCTGGTTACCTTGCCTTCGCGCATGTTCAGCGTACCGCGTGTGCGCCCGGTGAAAATTTGGCCCTGCATCTGCGGCTCGGTGGCGATCAGGTGATCGATGCCGAAGTGGCGCGCGGTAAGTTCGGTGATGAAGCGATTCGTGGCGGTGGTCATGGCCACCAGGTCGCCGGCTTCCAGATGCGCGCGCACCAGATCCATGGCGGCGCTGCCGATACGCGGCACGATCACACCAGCCAGAAAGTCCTGGCGCAGTGGCTCCCAGTCCTGCACCGTGCGCCCGGCCAGCGTGCCGACGTAAAAGTTGGCGAACTCTTCGAGACCGACGGTGCCGGCGCGGTAGCGCGTGTCCATGTCGGTGTTGCGCTCGGCAAAGCTCGCCCGGTCCAGCACGCCCTGCGCGATCAAAAAATCGCACCACAGCACATCGCTGTCGCCGTTCAGCAGCGTGTGGTCCAGATCAAATAGGGTGAGTTTTGCCAATGGGTTGGTACTTTCCACAAGTCACAAGGCATGGATCCCGGGTCAAGCCCGGGATGACGACTGACTTGTCATTGCGGGCCCCGACCCGCAATCCATGCTGCAGAAGGCATGGATGCCGGATCAAGCCCGGCATGACAAATGCCACCCCGACCCATCATCAACTGGCGGAGCGCAAATGCCATGCCTTGGGCCGGGTGAAGGTCTGGATGCCGTAGGTTGACAGCGTCAGGCCGACGCCGGAGTCGCCGTGGCCGCTCCAGGGCAGGCGCGGACTGACGCGGTCGCAGCAGTTCCAGTAAACGCTACCGGCGTTGACCTGCGACAGCAGCGCCTTGGCGCGTGCTTCGTCAGGCGTGAAGACGCCAGCGGTCAGGCCGTAGCGTGTGTCGTTCATCAGTTGCACGGCCTGCGCATCGCCCGAGACCTTCTGGATGCCGATGATCGGGCCGAAGCTCTCTTCGCGCATCAGCTCCATGCTGTGGTTCACGTTGGAGAACACGGTCGGTGCATACCAGTTGCCCGGGCCAGGCAGGCGCGTGCCGCCGACGAGTAGCGTGGCGCCTTTGGCTTTGGCGTCGGCCACTTGCGCGTCGAGCACAGCGAGCTGTGGTGCGCGTGTGATGGCGCCGATGTAAGTGTCCTCACTGGTTGGGTCGCCAACCTTGAAGCCGCGCACGGTCTCGACAAAGGCGCTGACAAAAGCGTCGTAAATGGTTTCGTGCACGTAGATGCGTTCGACCGAGCAGCAGCTCTGGCCGGTGTTGTACATGGCGCCGTCGGCGAGCGACTCGGCAGCCGCCTTCGGGTCAGCGTTCTCGCAGACGTAGGTCGGGTCCTTGCCGCCGAGTTCGAGTTGCAGCTTGACCATGCGCGGGCCCAGCGCCTGCGCGATGCGGGCACCCGTGGCGTAGGAACCGGTGAAGAACAGGCCGTCAATTTTTTGTTCCAACAACGCCTGCCCGACTTCGCCGCCACCGACGACGGTGATGAAGACATCCTGCGGCACGCCGGCGTCGTACAGCAGCCGCGCCATTGCCAGACCGGTCAGTGTGGCAAATTCGGATGGCTTGTAGAGCACGGCGTTACCGGTCAGCAGCGCCGGAATGTAGACGTTGCCGCCGACAAACCAGGGGTAATTCCAGGCCGAGATGTTGGCCACCAGACCCAGCGGTATGTGTTGAATCTGTTCCGTCATGCCGCCCTCGGCAAACACGGTTTCGGTCACCAGTTGGGCGTCGACTTCCTTGAGGAAGAAGTCGATGCGCCCGAGCAGGCCATTGAGTTCATTGCGCGACATCTTGATCGGCTTGCCGGTCTCGCTCGTCATGATGGCGGCCAGCACCTCGAGCTCGGCCACGACGCCGGCGCGAAAGCGCGTGATGCAGGCTTTGCGCTCCGTCAGCGGTACGGCCAGCCAGCCGGGTTGCGCAGCGCGCGCGCGCACCGCTTTGGCGGCGACCGAGGCGGCGTCATCGGCGTGCACCTGGGTGATCAGGTTGCCGTTGGCGGGGTTGTGGATTGCGAGTTGATTCATGGTGCTGTTTCCGTTTTGGTCCTGACCGCTTGCGCTGCGTCGAGAAAGTCGTTGAGCAGTGGCGTGTCGTCAAGCGTGCCCAGGTCGTTGTGATGGAATTCCGGATGCCATTGCACGGCGGCCACGTAAGCCGGCCCGGTGTAGCGAATGGCTTCGATCATGCCGTCATCCGGGCAGCGCGCCTCGACCACAAAGTCCTTGGCCAGTTCCTTGATGCCCTGGTGGTGAATGCTGTTGATCTTGCAGCTTGGTGCGCCCGCCAGCAGCGCCTGCATGCGACTGTCGGGAACGATCTCGAGCGCGTGGAAGTTGTGGTCATAGCGGTCGGCGTCGCGGTGCACCAGCGCGCCGGGTTGCTGCGTGCCGATGTCCTGCAACAGCGTGCCACCAAAGGCGACGTTGATCAGTTGCAGGCCGCGGCAGACGCCCAATACCGGCTTGCCGGCGGCGACAAAGGCCTTGATCAGGGCAATCTCATACACGTCGCGCAGGCGGTCGCCGCTCCAGCGTTCTTCCAGCGGCGTCTCGCCGTAACTGCCAGGCCAGACGTCGGCGCCGCCGTGCAGCACCAGGCCGTCAAGCCATTGCGCGTAATCGTCAAAATGCACTTCGCTTTGCGCTGAGTCGCCGGCCGGCGAAGGGATCATGACCGGCAGCGCGCCAGTCGACATGACCCAGTGCGCCATCGATTGCTCGATGTACTGCAGCGTTTTCTTGGCGAAAACCGTGCGGTTCGGGTCCGGGTGCAAAAAGCAGGCGCTGATGCCGATTTTCAAACGGGTATTTTGAGTATTCATGTTGCTATTTTCTCCCCCCCTATCCCCCCCGCCCCTTTCCACCCCCGCCGGGGCGGAAAGGGGAGCCAACAGCCACATTTGGCCGCGTGCTTGAAGGGGACACGTACACGCGCCGCTGCGCGTTGTGGAAAGACGAAGCAAATAAGTGATTGCAAAATTTCAACGGGAAGAACTATTTGTCCTAGCAGCAGCCACAAGTCGAATGACCCCAGCCCGTCAGGGCGAGACACAGTCCGGGGGGGAGTGAGTGGGGAAAACAAACGGAAAAGCAAATCCGACTCCAACAGAATCACATCGCCGCTTTGAACAGCGCTTCGAAATCAGCAGCGCTGCACGGCCGCGGATTGGTTTGGTGACAGATGTCGGCGGTGGCGATCTGCACCAGGCGCGCCAGTTGCTCGGGCTTGACGCCGTGCGCGGCCAGGCCGCCGCTGATGCCGATGTCGGCCTTGAGTTGCTTGAGCCAAGGCACAAAAGCCGCGCCGCCGCCGGCGACACCGCAGACGTGGGCCAGTTCATCAAACTTGGCCGGCACCATTTGTTGGTTCCAGGCCAGCACGGTGTCGATCATCAGCGCGTTGGCCAGTCCGTGGTGCATGTCGCAAACGGCGCCCAGCGCGTGCGCGCAGGAGTGCACCGCCCCCAGGTCTTTCTGGAATGCAATCGCACCCATCATGGAGGCCATCATCATGTCGGAGCGCGCCTGCAACTGGCTCGGCTGTTTCACGGCGGTCAGCAGGGCGGCGGCGGCGATGCGTGTGCCTTCAAGCGCGATGCCGTCGCACAGCGGGTGGTAGGCCGGCGACAGGTAGCTCTCGATGTTGTGCGTGAGCGCGTCCATGCCGGTGGCCGCTGTCATCGCCGGTGGCAATCCCAGTGTCAAAACCGGGTCGGCAAAAACGCAGCGCGCCAGAATCTTGGGGCTGAAGACGACGCGCTTGAGGTGGGTGTCGTTCTCGCTCACGACGCTGGAGCGCCCGACTTCCGAGCCGGTGCCGGACGTGGTGGGTAGCGCGACGAAGTACGGTAGTGCGTTCTCGATGGGGCGCACCTTCGGGTGGTCCCAGACATATTCGAGGATGTCGCCCTCGTGCGTGGCGGCGACACCGACGACCTTGGCGACGTCGAGCGCGGCGCCACCGCCAAAGCCGATGATGCAGTCAGCGCGGTGCGCCTTGTAGGCCGCCGCGCCGTCCATCACCTGGCTGCAGGTCGGGTTGCCGAAGACGCCGGCGAACACCGCCACCTCAAGCCCGGCCAGATGACTCCTGAACTCGGCCAGTACCGGCAGCGCACCGAGTGCCTTGTCGGTCACGATCAGCGCTCGTTTGCAACCGGCCTCGAGCAGATGCGCGGCCACCAGCTTGCGCGCGTCGGCGCCAAATTTGATGGGTGTGGGAAAGGAGAAACTGGTAATGGACATGATGGTTTTCTTCAGATGATTTCAAAATAGCGTTTGAGTTCCCAGTCGGTCACGCCGTCGAGCCACTGGCGCCATTCCCAGTCGCGGGTGGCGGCGAAGTGATCGACAAAGCCGTCGCCCAGCCAGTCGCGTGCAATCGCCGACTGCTGGAAGACGCGGGTGGTCTCAATCAGGGTGCGTGGTGCGCGGGCGATGTTCTCGGCGCCAACGTTGGTGCCGGTGATCGGCGGCGTTGTGAGTTTCAGACCCTTCTCGACGCCGTCGAGCCCGGCGGCGATGACAGCGGCCATCGCCAGATAGGGATTGACGTCGGCGCCGGGGCAGCGCGTTTCCAGTCGTGTCGCTTTCGGGCTGCCGGCGATGACGCGGAAACTCGCGGTGCGGTTGTCGATGCCCCAGGTCGGCTTCACCGGCGCCCAGAAGCCATCGACCAGGCGTTTGTAGCTGTTGATGGTGGGCCAGATCATGGGCGCGAAATCCATCATGCAGGCCACCTGCCCGGCCAGGTAGCTCTCGAACAGCTTGCTCATCTTGCGCGGATTTTTCGCGTCGAAGAACAGATTGGTCTTGCCGTCCGACAGGCTCTGGTGGATGTGGCCGCTGCAGCCCGGCAGCTTCTGGTTCGGTTTGGCCATGAAGCTGGGCATGATGCCAAAGCCGGCGCCGATCTCCTTGGTGCCGGTCTTGAACAGGATGGCGCGGTCGGCCTGCTCGAGCGCTTCGCTAAAGCCGATGGCCGCTTCATAAACGCCGGGGCCGGTTTCGGTGTGCAGGCCTTCAATCGGCACGCCGAAAGCCAGCATCTCGTCCATGATGGCGTTGAAGAACTCGCGGTTCTGGTTCATGCGGAGCAGCGAGTAGCCGAACATGCCGGGCGTGAGTTGCTCGGGGCCAACGCCTTGCTTGGCGGCCCAGCTTTGCGGTGTTTCCAGGAAGTTGAACCACTCGAACTCCATGCCGGTCATGACCTTGAAGCCCATCTTTTCGGCGCGCTTCAAGACGCGCTTCAAGGCCTGGCGCGGGCACTGGGCGTGCGCTGTGCCATCCGCATTGACGAACTCGCCCAGGAAGAAGGGCACATCGTTGTCCCAGGGCACATGGCGTGCGGTGTTGAAGTCGATGCGTGCCAATGCGTCCGGAAAGCCGTGCTGCCAGCCGGTGGCGGTGGTGTTGTCGTAGGTGACGTCCATCATGTCCCAGCCCAGCACCACGTCGCAAAAGCCAAAGCCGCCGCCCGGGTAGGGCTCGGCGGCGCCGAGGAACTTGTCGCGGTGCAGGTATTTGCCGCGCAGCACGCCGTCGATGTCGCTTACCGCGACCTTGACCTTGGGAGCGACGGATTGCTGGATTGCCAGCACGGCCGGGTGCAGGGTGGATGCCGGTTTTGATTTGGTCGCCACGTCGCTCTCCTCGTTTTTGTTTCGTCTCAGGCCGGTGTTGCCGATGCGATCCCCATGTCCTGCAGCGCAAGACCCATGGCGTGTACCGCCTGTTCCATTTCGTCCGGACCAATGGCGCCGATGCAACCGACCCGGAAAGTTTCGATCTGCGTCAGTTTACCGGGATAGAGGATAAAGCCACGTGCGCGTGCAGCGGCGTAGAAGGTCTTGAAGTCGTAGTTGGGATGCGCCGGCGCGTGAAAGGTCACGATGATCGGGGCCTGGATGGCCGGGTCGAGGAAGGGCTTGAAGCCCAGGCGCGCCATGCCGGCGATCAGGGTCTGGTAGTTGGCGGTGTAGCGTGCCAGGCGCGCGCTCTGCCCGCCCTCGGCCTCGAACTGCGCAATGGCCTCGTGCAGCGCCACGACCACGTGGGTTGGCGGCGTGAAGCGCCACTGCGTGGTTTTCTCCATGTAGACATACTGGTCATACAAATCCATGGCGAGCGACTGGCTGCGTCCGGCGCAGGCGTCGAGCACGGCTTTGCGGATGAAGACAAAGCCCATGCCGGGCACGCCTTCGAGGCACTTGCCGCTGGCGGCGATCAGGGCGTCAAAGCGCGTCTTGCGCGCGTCGATTTCAAGCGCGCCAAAGGAGCTCATGGCATCGACGATCAGGCCCTTGCCTTGCGCCGCGCAGACGTCGGCGACGGCCTGCAGCGGGTTGAGCACACCGGCGCCGGTCTCACAGTGGATCAGGATCACGTGCGTGATCGAGGGGTCCGCCTTGAGTTGCTGCGCCAGCGTTTGCGGATCGACCTGTGCCGCTTCGTCGCAGGCCAGCACGCTGACGCGCCGCCCCATCATGGTCGTCAGCTTGGCAGCGCGCTTGCAGTAGGCGCCGTTGTCGAGCACCAGCACATGGCCGTCGCGCGGCACCAGCGTGGCCACCGAAGCCTCGACGCTGAAGGTGCCGCTGCCTTGCAGAGGCACCACCACATGGCTGGCGTGGCCGTGGATGACGCCGAGCAGGCTGTTGCGCACGCTGGCGGTGACAGCGTTGAAGTCGGCGTCCCATGAGCCCCAGTCACGCAGCATTGCCAGCTTGGTGCGCAGCGTGGTGGTCAGCGGCCCGGGGGTCAGCAGGATTTTGTCGCGGTCCATGAGGGTCTCCTTGAGCGGATTGAATTTACAAATGTCGTTGTTGAATTGTCATTGCGGACCTGACCCGCAATCCAGGGTCTGCGTGGCATGGATGCCGGGTCGAGCCCGGGATGACATCCGGGGACGGCATGACAACAGTGGTTCGGCATGACAAACATATTCTTACCGCCCGTTGGTTCGCCAGGCCTGCGTACGCTTGTTGCTCCAGCGCGCCAGCACCATGAAGAGCAGGGTGGCCACCGTGGAGGACAGGGCGATCAGCACCGCCATGGCGGCGGCGGCGCCGATCTCGCCGGCTTCGTCGAGGTTCAGGATCGCAATCGAGGCTACCTTGGTTTCAGGCGAGTAGAGAAAGACCACGGCCGAGATCGTCGTCATGGCGTTGATGAAGAAGTAGCGCGACATGTCGATCAGCGCCGGCGCGCACAGCGGCAGCGTGACGCGCCAGAAGGTCTTGTAGAACGGTACTTTCAATGAGGCGCTGACGGCTTCGAATTCGTTGTCCAGGCTTTTGAGCGCGGTGACCGCCGTCAGATGACCGGTGGTGTAGAAGTGCACGATGGTGCAAAGGGTGAGCAGCGTCAGCGTGTGGTACAGGCCACCGAGCGGGTTGACCGGGTCGTTGAAGAAAAAGATGTAGCCCAGGCCCAGTACCAGACCCGGCACCGCCATCGGCAGCACCGCCAGCAGGCGCACCAGCGAGCGCAGGCCGTCCATGCCCTTGGTTTTTTCCAGCAGGTAGGCGCCGCAGAACACCAGCAGCGTGCCGAATACGGCGGTGCCCGCAGCCATCTTCAGGCTGTTAAAAAAGGCCTCGCCGACTTCGGCGTCGAGCAGACCCATGGCGTAGTGGCGCAGGCTTGGGCTGAGGTTGTAGGGCCAGAACGACGCAAAGGAGGCAAACACCGCCATGCCCAGCATGGCCAGCATCAGCGCCGCAATCACCATGCAGTACAGCGTCATGAGCCGGTCGTAGCCTTTTGACGGTTTGGGTGCATACGGCACGGCGCGCGCGGTCAGCATGGCGGTCTGGCGCCGGCTCACATAGTTGTCAACTGCAAAGCTCAGCACGGCGGGCGCCAGCAGCAGGATGGCGACCACCGCGCCTCGTGAGAAATCCTGTTGACCGATCACCAGCTTGAAGACATCGGTGGCCAGCACGTTGAAGTTGCCGCCGATCACCTTCGGAATGCCGAAATCGGTCATGACCAGCGTGAAGGTCACCAGCGCGGCCGAGATCAGGCCGTACTTGGCGCCCGGCAGCGTGATGGTGAAAAACTTGCGCAGCGCTGTTGTGCCCATGGCGTCGGCCGCTTCATACAGGCGCGCGTCGGACAGGCTCAGCGCCGTCACCAGAATCATCAGCGTGTGCGGAAAGACTGAGAGGCACTCGGCCAGCACGATGCCCGGTGCGCCGTAGATCTGGTCGAAGCCCAGGCCCTGCATCCAGCTCTTGAGCACGCCCTGATTGCCGAACCAGTAGATCAGTGAAATAGCCGACAGCAGCGACGGCGCCAGCAGCGGGATCAGCGTGATGCCGCGAAACAGCGGTTTGAACGGCATGCAGGAGCGCGTCAGCGCGTAGGCGAAACCAAAAGCCAGCGGCAGCACGATCAGCGTGACCAGCGACGAGACCCACAGGCTGTTCCAGACACTGCCCAGCAGCGCCGGCGTCTGGGCGTAGGAGATGAAGTTGTCGAACCAGACGAACTGTTCCTCGCGCCCTTGCAGCGCCTGCATCAGGATGGCCAGCAGCGGCGCCGCCAGAAAAGCCAGCAGTGCCAGCGCCACCAGCGCCAGGATCGCCTGCGCCAAACGATCAGTCCAGTGCTGTTTGAGCTTGACCGTGTTCATCAAAACACTTTGAGGCGTTCGGGCAGCAGCTTGAGCGTGAGGGTCGAGCCAACCTGCAGCGACTGCTCCGAGAGGAAATTGAGCGACAGATAAACCATGAGCTTCTGCGCGCCCAGCGCCGGCGACAGTACATGGACGTGGCAGTAGGAACCGAGGAATTCGATCTTGTCGATTTGGGCCTCAAACACATGCAGGTCGCCCGGCTCGATGGGCCGCGCCAGCACGTCTTCCGGGCGCAGGTAGACGCGTGCCAGCTCGCGGTCTTCGCCAGCACAGGGCAGGCACATGCTGCCAAAGCGCAGCATGCCTTGTTCCAGGCGCGCCGGCAGCACGTTGACCTTGCCGACAAAGTCGGCCACGAAGGGCGAGGCGGGTTCGCGGTAAATGTCCATCGGCGTGCCGATCTGTTCGATCACGCCGTGGTTCATGACCACGATGCGGTCGGCGATGCTCAGCGCCTCTTCCTGGTCGTGCGTCACCATGATGGTGGTGACGCCAAGCTTTTGCTGCAGCGCGCGGATTTCCTGGCGCAGGCGGATGCGCTCCAGCGCATCGAGCGCCGACAGCGGCTCATCGAGCAGCAGCAGCCCCGGCGCCGTCGCCAGCGCGCGCGCCAGTGCAATGCGCTGCTGCTGTCCGCCCGAGAGCTGGCCTGGGAACTTGGCGTCGCTGCCGGGCAGGCCGACGAGCTTGAGCAGTTCGGTCACGCGCTGTTTGATTTCGCTGCGCGGTGTTTTGCGGTTGACCAGGCCATAGGCCACGTTGTCGGCCACACTCAGATTCGGAAACAGGGCGTAGCTTTGGAACACGATGCCGTAGTCGCGCCGTGCTGGTGGCAGCAGTGAGATGTCGCGCCCGCCTTGCGAGATGCTGCCGGCGGTCTGGGTTTCGAGCCCGGCAATGATGCGCAGAAGAGTGGTCTTGCCGCAGCCCGAGGGACCGAGGAAGCAGACAAATTCACCCTTGCGAATTTCCAGATCGATGTCTTGCAGCGCGGTGAAGCTGCCAAATTCCTTGCGGATATGGCGCAGATCGAGGAAAGGGGCTTGAGACATGCACAGCAATGAAAAGGGCCGCCCTGATCAGGCGAGCGGCCCGTGGGTTGAGGTCAGGTGCTTAGCGCTTTTCAGTCTTGCCGTCGTAGCGGGCGGTCCATTCCTTGAGAATGCGTTCGCGCTGTTCGGCGGCGTAGTTGAAGTCCAGCTTGACCAGACGTGCCTCGTAGTCTTTGGGCACGTTGGCCAGCGGGGCGGCAACGCCGGGTTGCGCGGTGATGGCGAAGTTCTTGCCGTAGAGCAGCATGGCGTCCTTGCTTGAAGCCCAGTCGGCCAGTTTCTTGGCGGCGTCAAGTTTCTTGGTGCCCTTGTGGATGGCAAAGGCTTCCAGATCCCAGCCCAGGCCTTCTTTCGGGAACACCAGGTCGATCGGTGCGCCCTTGGCCTTGTTCGTGTTGCCACGGTACTCAAACGAAATGCCCATCACGAACTCGCCGCTGGCGGCCATGTTGCAGGGCTTGGAGCCCGAGTGTGTGTACTGCGCGATGTTGGCGTGCAGGCCATCCATGTACTTCCAGCCGCCGCCCTTGCCGTCCTTGTCGCCAAACAGCGTGAGCCAGGCCACAACGTCAAAGTAGCCGGTACCGCTGGAGGCGGGGTTGGGCATCACGATCTGGCCCTTGTAGACGGGCTTGGTCAGGTCTTGCCAGGATTCGGGCTTCGGAATGTTTTTCTTCTGCGCCTCGACCGTGTTGAAACAGACGGTGGCACCCCACACGTCCATGCCAAACCAGGCCGGTGGATTCTTCTTGTCGCGGTACTGGCTCATGATGGCGTCCAGATTCAGCGGCGCGTAGGGAATCAGCATGCCCTGCTTGTCAAGCAAGGCCAGGCTGGAGGCGGCAACGCCCATCACGGCGTCGGCCTGCGGGTTGGCTTTTTCGGCCAGCAGCTTGGCGGTGATGACACCGGTGGAATCGCGTACCCATTTGATATCGATGTCGGGGTAGGACTTGTTGAAGCCTTCCTGGTAGGCTTTGAGCTGATCGGTTTCCAGCGCGGTGTACACCAGCAACTGGGTTTTTTGCGCCGACGCAATGCCAGCAAGCGCCAGCAGGCCCGTCAGGACCAATAATTTAGACAAGATGGACAAACGCACGTGAAGCTCCTTCAAGTAAAAGTGGCAATGCTGTGACCTGACGATGACATTGTGATGACAAAGTGCCTGTGCACCGGTTTTTATTTGAACCTGACTTTCCGTGTTTGTCAATTGTGTTTTGCAGATTGTCAACAAAAACCTTTTGTGTTGTAATAAAAGCATGAATGCTGCGCTTCACCCCACCATTGCGTTGCTGCAGAGCAGTTCACTCACCACCGTGGTGCAGCAGGAAATCGAACGCGCCATTCTGGTGGGCGACTACGCACCCGGATCGAAACTCAACGAGGCCGCGCTGGCCGAAAAAATGGGTGTCTCGCGCGGGCCGGTGCGCGAGGCTTTCCGCATGCTCGACGAAGCCGGTTTGGTGCGCACCGAAAAAAACCGCGGTGTTTTTGTGCGCGCGATCCCGATTGACGAGGCGCTGGAGATTTTTGATTTGCGCGCCGCCATGGACGACTGGGTCGGCAAGCGCCTGGCGGTCTGCATCAGCGACGAGCAGGTCAAGGAAATCAAGGCCATGGTGGCTGAGATGGACAAGGCCGTAAAGGCGCAGGACGCACGCCAGTACCATGTGCTGAACCTGAAATTTCATGACCGCATGGTCGAGATGGTGGGCAACCGCAAACTGACCGATACCTACCGCCGTCTGATCAAGGAACTCTCTCTGTTTCGGCGCCAGAATCTGGCCGACGTGGTGTTGATGCGCACTTTTCTGAGCGAGCACAAGCAGATTGTCAAAGCCATCGCTTCGCGCGACGCGCAGGCCGCCGGGCAGGCGATGTTTGACCACGTGATGCAAAGCAAGCAGCGCACCATCGACAACGACTTGCGTCAGCGCGCGACGGCTACTGCCGCCGCCGCACCAAGCTCGGCCGGCAGCGGCCGCTGAAAGCGCGCAACCGTGAGCCGCAGCACGGGCCCATCACAAAGCGAAGGCGACGTTAATCGCTCGCCGCAGCGCAGCCAGTGGCAAGCGCAGCACCTGGACGACACAACGCGCACCCTGCTGGCGCGCGACAGCGCCGCCTTCTTGCACCAATCGGTTTCCACGCCCTGCCTGAGTGCCATCGCCAAAGCCGAAGGCATCTGGATCGAGGACACGGCCGGCCGGCGCTACATGGATTTCCATGGCAACAACGTGCACCACGTCGGCTACGCGCACCCGCATGTTGTTGCGGCGATCAAACAACAACTTGACGCCCTGAGCTTTGCGCCGCGCCGTTTTGCCAGCGAGCGCGCGGTGGAACTGGCAGAAGCGCTGGGTGCGCGCTTTGCGGCGTTGACCGGCCACGCCGGCAAGGTGCTGTTCACAACCGGCGGCTCGGACGCAGTCGAGGTGGCGATCAAACTGGCACGCGTCGCGACCGGGCGCTTCAAGACCCTGAGCTTCTGGGATTCTTTTCACGGCGCTGGCTTTGGCGCTTCCAGCGTCGGCGGCGAATCGCTGTTTCGCAACAGCCGCGCGGTGGGCCCGCTGCTCAGCGGCACCGAGCACGTGGCGCCGTTTGGCTGCTACCGCTGTCCTTATGGCCATGCGGTCGATGCCAATGGCCAGCCCGATCTGGCGGCCTGTCGCCTGGCCTGTGCCAGCATGGTGCGCTACGTGCTGGAGCGCGAGGGCGATGTGGCAGCGGTGATCGCCGAGCCGGCGCGCGCCGTGCCCTTCATCCCGCCGCCGGGTTACTGGCAGGCGGTGCGCGAGGCCTGCCACGCGCACGGCACGCTGCTGATCTTCGATGAGATCCCCACCGGCCTGGGCAAGACCGGGCGCTTCTTCGCCGCCGAGCATGACGGCGCCGCGCCCGACATCGTGGTGCTGGGCAAGGCGCTCGGTGGCGGCATCCTGCCGATTGCCGCCTGCATCGTGCGTGCTGACCTGGACCTGGCCGGCGACTACGCCTTTGGGCACTACACGCACGAGAAAAACCCGGTAACGGCAGCGGCGGCGCTGGCCACGCTCGAAGTCATCGCGCGCGAAGACCTGGTCGAAAACGCGGCACGCGTCGGCGCCTACGCGCTGGAGCGCCTGCAGGAGATGAAACAACGTCATGCGCTGATCGGTGACGTGCGCGGACGTGGCCTGCTGCTGGGTCTGGAACTGGTGAGCGATCGCACCGCGAAAACGCCCGCCGCTGCTGCGGCCGAGCGCGTGCTCTACGCCGCCCTGTCGCGCGGCCTGTCCTTCAAGACAACGATGGGCAATGTGCTGACCCTGACACCGCCGCTGATCACCACGCGTGAACAGATGGGGCAGGCGCTCGACATCCTGGATGACTGCCTGGGTGAGGTTGGGCGCGCCGGCTGAACAAAGACCCGAGCGGCCGGGTTGGTCACTGGCGAATTCAGTCAAGCGTCAGCCAATATCCCCCAAATGGGGGATACCAATTGCAGCAAAAGCTGGTAATACTCCAACTGATAACCATTGCCATTTGTGAAGCAATGGAGCAGGCGGCCTGTCGTGCGCTGCCTTCACAGGGAGACATGATGAGGATTTCTAACACGTTGCTGCTTATCCTCGCAACCAGCCAAATCATTGGCCTTGGCGCTTGTTCGTCCTATGAAATTTCGAGCAAGGGTAACCACATACCCTACGTTGACCTGGCAGGGGATGAACTCGCGAAATACCAGAAGGATGCTGTCACCTGTAATGAGAAGGTTCGTGCAAGCTACGGCGACGGCTATGCCTATCAAAACGACATCCGCGATGTGCGTGCCTGTCTGGTTCAAAAGGGGTATGTTCTCCTGAGCTAGACGGTTTCTCTGGTCAATCCTAGGGTTAACCCTCGGATCAACTATGATGCGGTGCACAACATCCTCGCCGGTCAGTTGGCGGGGCTTGTGATAACCCGCGGAGTTGCCCCCATGCGCACGTATTACCTGGCGCCGACACAACCTGATGTCGGCCTTACCTCGGTCTCGCTCGGCCTGCTGCGGGCATTGCAGCGGCGCGGACTCAAGGTCGCATTCTGCAAACCGATCACCAAGCGCACGGCCGAGACCGAACCGTCGGTGCTGTTTGCGCGCCAGATCTGCCAGATCCACAACACGCCCGATCCCCTGCCGATGAGCCTGGTCACCGATCTCATGACCACGGGCAAGGGCGACGAGCTACTGGAAGACATCGTCAGCCTGACCATGTCCTGCAACGAAGCGGCCGATGTGCTGGTGGTCGAGGGCATTCATGCCGACGCGAGCCGGGCTTTTATTCCGCGGCTGTCGGGCGACATTGCGCGCAGCCTGCAGGCCGATGTGGTGCTGGTGGCCAGCGCTGCCGATGCCGAGGGCGTGGCCCAGGCCAAGTACCTGATCGCCCAGGTCCGCATCATCGGGCGCCACGTGGCCGGTGTCATTTTCAACCGCGCGCCAGCCGGCTTCGACAAAGCAGCGGTGGCAGCGCAACTCGATGGCGTGCCGCTCTGGGGTGTGGTTGACAACAATCCGGCGTTGTCAGCGCCGCGCACCATTGACGTGGCCCACCATCTGGGTGCCGAGATCATGATCGAAGGTGAAATCGCGACCCGGCGCGTGCTTGAAACCGTGCTGGCTGCGCGCTCGGCAACCGAAGTCATTGCGCGGCTCAAACCCGGCGCGCTGGTGGTCAGCGCTGGCGACCGCGACGACATCATCCTGGCCACGGCGCTGGCGGCCAGCAATGGCATCGAACTCGCCGGTCTGGTGCTGACGCACAACAGTGTCATCAGCCCGCGCATCCAACGCTTCGCCGCACGCGCCTTCCACAGTGGTTTGCCGGTGTTGCGCACCGACGGCGATAGCTATGAAACCGCCTCGCGCATCAGCCGCCTGCCGCTGGCCGTGCCCGAGGATGATGTGAGCCGCATGGATACCGTCATTGACAGCGTGGCCGACCAGCTCGATAGCGACGTTATCTGCGCCGGGCTGGAACGCGCCGGCTCCAAGCGGATGTCGCCGCCGGCCTTCCGTTACCAGTTGATCCAGAAAGCGCGCGCGGCCAACAAGCGCATCGTGCTGCCCGAAGGCGAAGAGCCGCGCACCATCCGGGCGGCCGTGATTTGCACCGAGAAGCGCATTGCGCGTTGTGTGCTGCTGGGCCGACGCAAACTGATCCAGTCGGTGGCGGATTCGCTCGGAATCGAATTGCCAGTCGGGCTTGAGATCATTGATCCGGCTGAAATAGCGGAGCGTTATGTCACGCCCCTGGTGCACCTGCGCAAGGGCAAGGGCCTGACGACAACCCAGGCCCGCATTGCGCTGGAAGACAGCGTGGTGCTGGGCACCGTGATGCTGGCGCTTGATGAAGTCGATGGCCTGGTCAGCGGCGCCGTGCACACCACGGCCAGCACGGTGCGACCGGCCTTGCAGTTGATCAAGACGGCGCCCGGCTCGTCCATCGTTTCGTCCTGCTTTTTCATGCTGATGCCCGAACAGGTGCTGGTCTACGCCGACTGCGCGATCAACCCCGATCCAACGGCGCAGGAACTGGCCGATATTGCCAAGCAGAGCGCCGACAGCGCGCTGGCTTTTGGCATCGAGCCCAAAGTGGCGATGATCAGCTACAGCACCGGCGAGTCCGGCTCGGGCGACGACGTCACCAAAGTGCGCGCCGCCACTGAACTGGCGAAAGCGCGCTGGCCGGACTTGGTGCTCGATGGCCCGATGCAATACGACGCCGCCACCGTGCGTGAAGTCGCGGCGCAAAAGGCGCCGGGCAGCCCGGTGGCCGGGCAGGCCACGGTGTTTGTCTTTCCCGACCTCAACACCGGCAACACGACCTACAAGGCAGTGCAGCGCTCCGCCAATGTGGTGTCAGTCGGCCCGATGCTGCAGGGCCTGCGCAAGCCGGTCAATGACCTGTCGCGCGGCGCGCTGGTTGACGACATCGTCTTCACCATTGCGCTGACGGCAATTCAGGCGCAGGCCTTGGTCAAAGCGTAAGCTTACCCATCAATCGGGGCTATGCTCCTGCACTTTGCGGTACAGCATCATGACAGTGGACACTCCCGAGCCCATCCAGCAAGCCCGCGTATGGAGCGATACGCAGTGGACGGCTCGCGTCATCAAGAACGAGGACGACGATGGCTGGGCTGTTGCGATGCACCTGGCAGGCGAATCGGAGCCGGCCCTGGTCGGACCCTGGACGATGGGGCGCGACAAGAAGAACCCCAAGCCCCTTGACAGCACGGCTTTCAGTACGCTGGTCAAAACGGCCAAAGAGTTCATCCGCCGTTCCGAGCAACAACGCCATGCCGAACTCAACAAGAACGTGACCGTCACGCTGGCGGGCAGCCGCATTCGGGTTGATCTGGTCATCGTGCCCGACGAAGAGGGCGCCAGCGCCACACTGTCGGCGCAGGATGAATTCGGTGCCGAACTGGCGCGCGTTCGCGTGTCGCCGGCGTTCCGGTTGAATGTGGACAGCGCGCGCGCCTGGATTGCGTCGGGCTACGAGCGGCCCCACTTGGGTGTCTGAGGCGTGAGCAGCAAAGTCGTCTTGACCGATCCCTACCGGAGCACCCTCAGAACAGTCGCGCAGGTGTCGTGCCGGAGCCTGCTTTAGGTAGCGATCTCAATTTCCGGGGGCGATTCCCCTCTAGACTGTAGGGGCTGGCTGTATCGCAGGAGTTTGTTCCATGTCGCGTCCCTCCGTAGTTCGTCACCCGCACGTCGGTTCACCCAGCGTGCTCAGTTCCTTGCTTGAGGCGCGCATTTTCATGGAAATGGCGCTGCTGCCCGCTTCCCTGCCCCTGCTCATGGCGGCGCCGCAGGGCGATGGGCACCCGGTGATACTGGTGCCCGGCTTCATGGCCGGCGAGTCGACGCTGGCGGCGCTCAAGCTGTTTCTGCAAAACAAAGGCTATGACGTGCACAACTGGGGCTTGGGGCGCAATGTCGGTTTTCGGGGCAAGCACGCCAACGCCCTGCCACAAAAAATCCGCTATCTGCACCACACGACTGGACGCAAGGTCAGCCTGGTCGGATGGAGTCTGGGCGGCGTGTTTTCGTTTTATGGCGCAGAGACCACGCAGGACTGTGTGCGCTCCATCATCACCCTGGGCAGCCCGGTGAGTGTGGACATGATGGGCAACCAGTCGCCCCCGGCACTCAAGGCCATGTACCGTCTCGTATCGCACCGGCTCGGCGCCTCCGCCCATCTGATGCAGCCACGCGCCAAAGCCATGCGCGAGCACCGTCGTCTGCCGATTCCCACCAGTTGCCTGTACTCGCTCAGCGACGGCGTCGTACCACCGCAGGAGGCGACGATTGATGGCGACCCGGCGCTGCATGAAAACATACAGGTGCCAGGCAGCCACGTTGGCCTGGGCTTTAATGGCATCGTGATGGCCATCGTCGCCGACCGGCTGGCCCAGCCCGAAGGCGACTGGAAGCCGTTTGCCCCCCAGGGACTGCTCGGGCACGTGTACCGCGCCACGACCCGTGCCACGCAAGCCACCGAGATACTCCCCGCCTGAATCGCGACCGGAAAGACAACCATGAGACAACTCAGCGAACACGATGCCGCGTTCATCTATTCAGACAACGCGCACGCCAATTCCAACGTCACCCTGCTGCACATCTACGACCAGTCCACCGCGCCGCGCGGCGTGGTGCGCTTCAAGCACATCCTGGCGCAACTCGAAGGCCGCTTGCACCGCTTGCCCAATTTCCGCGAGCGGATCCTGCGCGTGCCGCTGGACCTGGACTACCCCTACTGGATTGAAGACGACAACTTCAACATCGAGTACCACGTGCGCCACATCGCCCTGCCCAAGCCGGGTGATTGGCGCCAATTTTGCATTCAGGCCTCGCGCATTCATGCCCGCCCGCTTGATCTGCAGCACCCGCTGTGGGAGTTGTATGTCATCGAGGGGCTGGACAGTTTTCTGGATTTGCCGGTGGGCAGTTTTGCCGTGCTGCTCAAGGTGCACCACGCAGCCATTGACATTGCCCACGGCAATGAGATCACGGCGCTGCTGCACGACCTCTCGCCCGACTCACCAGCCCCGGCCCCGGCGGCACCCTGGTTTCCTGAGCCGCCCCCCGGCAATGCGGCCTTGCTGGCGCGTGCCGCGCTCAATTTCGCAACTTTCCCGCTGCACATGCGCCAGCCGCTCAGCACCGGCTGGACCGCGCTGAAATCGGCCATGGGCACCTTTGTCGGAGAGTTCACGGGGCGTTCTTACCCATTTCCCATGACCCGCTTCAATACCGAGGTTTCGGCACACCGGGTGTTTGACACGCGCCGCTTTGCGCTGGCTGATTTCAAGGACATCCGCCAACTGGTGCCGCGTGCCAGCGTGAACGACGTGGTGCTGGCGGTGTGCGCCGGTGGTTTGCGACGTTACCTCGCGCTGCAGGACGAACTGCCAGTCGAGAGTCTGGTCGCGGCTTCGCCGATTGCCGTGCATTCCGACCGGGAACACGACGGCGGGGCCGAGTTTTCCTGGGCTCGTGTCGCCCTGGGTACGCATCTGGAGGACCCGGTGAAGCGACTCAAAGCCATTCACGCCGTCAGCTCGTCCTCCAAGACCATGGCGCAGGCCATCAGTGCACGCGAACTCACCGCACTGACCGAGAGCGCGCCCTCGGTGGCGATTGCGGCCAGCAGCCGGATGTTGCGCTCTGCCTCATCCCAACTGGGCGACTGGGTGCCACTGGCCAACTGCGCCATCACCAACGTGCCCGGCTCACGCGTGCCGATGTACCTGCAAGGGGCCCAGCTGACCTATGTGTCGGCGATCATGCCGATCTCGGACGGCATGGGGCTTGTGTTTTCAGTCACGGGCTACAACGAATCCATGGTCATCTCGTTCACCGCCTGTGCCGAACAGATTCCAGACCCGGACGTGTTCGCTCTGTGCCTGCGTGACAGCTTTCAGGAGTACCTGATGCTGGCCCGTCCCTCAACGCGGGGCAAACCGCGCCCGGCATTCAAGCCAGCCGCCAAAACCAGCCGCAAGCGCAAGCCCGTCGCCAAAGCCGTGGCCTGACGGACCGTTCAGGGGTTTTCGCCAGCGGCCAGGCGCTGATTGATCTCGGCAATCACGGCGGGCAGGTCGCGCAGGTCGTCAATCACGTAGTGGGCGCCGCTCTCGCGCACCAGCTTTTCTTTTGACGCCAGTTCCTTGGCGGCGAGCTCAACCGCGCTCATCTTGCGCACGGCGTCCCAGCTGTCGGCCACGTAGTTGCTCCATTTGGAGACGCCCACGCGCCAGCACAGCGGTGCGCCTTCGCCGGCACCGGACACCGTGTCGTCAACCTTGACCGTGCGCCGCAGCGCATTCTCCAGGTTGTAGACGCCCATGCGCTCCAGGTTCTTGATCACCATATAGGGTGTTGGGCGAGGCATCTCGACCTCGTCACCCGCGCAGGCGGTGTCGGGCACAAAGCCTTGCGGCGCGGCACCGGCCAGCAGCAGGTCCATCATGTCGCGTGTGAAGCCGGTGGTGACGCCGAGTTTGATGCCCTGCTGTTGCAGGCCCTTGACGACGTCGGCCACGCCCGGCAGCAGGTCGTGGTAACTGCCGGCACGCAACAGCGCGAGCTGCGTTGGCACAAAGTCGGCAAACATGGCGTCGATGTCGGACTGATTTGGGGCGCGGCCGAATTTGGCCGTGAAGCGCTCGCGCACCGACTTGATTTCGGTGATGGCCTTGATGTGCAAGTCCTTGCGCAGGCCCATCGGCTCGCGCGCTTCGGGCATGCTGATCTCCAGGCCGTACTTCTTGAAGACTTCGACGAAGACGATGGCCGGTGCATCGACGTAGCGGTCCATCGTGGTGCCCGAGCAGTCCAGCATCACATAGCCGACGCTACGCTCGGTGTTCTCGTTGTCGAATTTCTTTTGTTGAGCGGCGGCGTGGCGGATGTCTTCGGGCACGCGGCCCACTGCTGAAAGCCTGGAAACGGCGGATTCGGTCATGGTCGATCTCCTGTTGCGATGGCGTTACTGTATTGAAACTGTAGCCGATTGTCAATGGTAGGTTGTACATTGTCTACAATTTGCAAAGACGCAACAAGGGTGGATAATGATCGCCACGCGGGCCGACGGCGCCAGCGCGGGCGCTACAGTTGACCGCATCAAACGATCCAGAGGAAGTCACTGCATGACATTGAGTTGGCCGGTAGTCGGAGCTGTGTTGCTGGGTGCTTTGTTGCATGCCAGCTGGAACGCGCTCGTCAAGTCCAGCAGCGACAAGGATCTGGACATGGCGGTCATTCACCTGATTGGCTCTTTTCTCGGCATTCCTTTGGTGGCCTTCGCCGGCTGGCCCGTGCCAGCGGCTTGGCCCTATATCGCGGCCTCGGTCGTGATCCATATTGGTTACTACCTGGCGTTGACCGGCGCTTACCGCCATGGCGAACTGGGACTGACCTACCCGCTGATGCGCGGTGTGGCGCCGCTGCTGGTGGCGCTCTCGGCCACTTTCACGCTGGGCGAAACCCTGTCGCCGCTGGCCTGGGCCGGCGTGCTGGGCATCAGCTGCGGCGTACTGGTACTGGGACTGACGGCGCATGCCTTCACGGTGCCCAAGGCGGTCGGCTTTGCGCTGGCCAACGCCGTCATCATCGCCATCTACACCGTGATCGACGGCTTGGGTGTGCGCGCTTCCGGCAACGCGCTGCAGTACGTGGCCACGCTGTTTCTGCTCGACGGCTGGCCTTTTGCTCTTTTGATGTTTGCCACCCGTGGCCACGCTGTTGGCCGCTACGCGCGGCACCGCTGGCCGGTGGCCACGCTCGGTGCCTGCGCCTCGCTCGGCTCCTACGGTATTGCGCTGTGGGCCATGACACGCGCGCCGGTGGCGACGGTTGCGGCGCTGCGCGAAACCTCGGTGCTGTTTGCCGTTGTTTTGGGCGCCTGGTTTCTGAAAGAACGTTTTACCCCGCGCCGCGTCATCGGTGCCTGCACCATTGTTGCCGGCGTCATGGCGCTGCGGCTGGGGTAGCGTGAAAGAACAGTTTTGTCATACCGGGCTTGACCCGGTATCCAGGGATTCGGGCTGCATGGATTGCGGATCAGGTCTGCAATGAAAGCCATCTTTCATTCTTCGGGACGGCTCAAATGCCATGCCAGTTAGTTGAGTTTTAAGGAGTTCAAGAAAATGAGTCTTCCAAGTCACGCACAAATCGTCATCGTCGGCGGCGGCATTGTTGGCTGCTCGGTGGCCTACCACCTGGCCAAGATGGGGCGCAGCGATGTGCTGCTGCTGGAGCAGGGCAAGCTGACCAGCGGCACCACCTGGCATGCCGCCGGTCTGGTCGGGCAGATGCGGCCGAACCGCAACATGACGGTGATGAGCAAGTACGGCATCGAGCTCTACGCATCGCTCGAAGCCGAAAGCGGTCTGGCCACCGGCTGGAAGCAGTGCGGCAGCGTCAACGTCGCGCGCACGCCTGAGCGCATGAAGGTGCTGAAAAAACAGAGCGCCATGGCCAACAGCTTTGGCGTTGAATGCCATCTGATCACGCCCGCCGAGGCCGGCCTCATGTACCCGGTGATGCGCACCGATGACCTGCAAGGCGCGATCTGGTTGCCCGGTGACGGCAAGGTCAATCCGGCCGATCTGACCATGTCGCTGGCGAAAGCAGCGCGCAACCGCGGCGTGAAAATCATCGAGGGCATTGAAGTCACTGGCGTCATCACCGAGCACGGCAAGGCGGTCGGTGTGCAGACCACGCAGGGCGAGGTGCGCTGCGAGGTGCTGGTGAATTGCGCCGGCCAATGGGCGCGCCAGTTCGGGCGTCTGGCCGGTGTCAATGTGCCGCTGTTCTCAGCCGAGCATTTCTACATCGTCACCGGCAAGATTGATGGCGTGCTGCCGAACCTGCCGGTGATGCGCGACCCCGATGGCTACATCTACTACAAGGAAGAAGTCGGCGGCCTGGTGATGGGCGGCTTCGAGCCCAAGGCCAAGCCCTGGAAGATGGACCCGATTCCCTCGACCTTCCAGTTTGAGTTGCTCGACGAGGACTGGGAGCAGTTCGAGCCCTTGATGACCAACGCCCTGCACCGCACGCCGTGCCTGGAAACGGCCGAGATCAAGATGCTGCTCAACGGTCCCGAGAGCTTTACGCCCGACGGCAACTTCATCCTGGGCGAAGCACCGGAACTGCGCAACTACTTTGTCTGCGCCGGCTTCAATTCGGCTGGCATTGCCAACAGCGGCGGCGCTGGGCGCCTGATGGCCGAGTGGATCATCGGCGGCGAACCGAGCAGCGACCTGTGGGACGTCGACATCCGCCGCTTTGGCGCCTTCACCGGCAACCGCAAGGCCTTGTCAGTGCGCACCGGCGAGACACTGGGCCTGCACTACGCGATGCGCTGGCCGCGCCAGGAACTTGAAACTGCGCGCCCCTTGCGCACTTCGCCGCTGTATGACTTGCTGTCTGCCAAAGGTGCTGAGTTTGGCTCCAAAAATGGCTGGGAGCGCGTCAACTATTTCCGCCCCCACGCTCCGCCGCTCGCGGCTGGTTCTGCGTATGTCCCTATGCCTGCATACACATTGGGCAAACCCGGCTGGCTGCTCTGGATGATGGACGAGCAGCGCGCCACGCGCGAAGCGGTTGCGCTGTATGACCAGACTTCGTTTTCCAAGTTGCTGCTGCAAGGGCGCGACGCGCTGGCGGTGCTGCAGCGTCTGTGCGCCAACGACATCGACGTGCCGGTCAACCGAATGGTCTACACCGCGCTGCTCAACGAGCGTGGTGGTTTCGAGAGCGACCTGACCATCATCCGCCAGGCACCCAACAGCATGGGTGACAGCTTCCTGATCATCACCGGTTCGGCGCAGACGGTGCGCGATTTCGACTGGATCTCGCGCCACATCGGCGGCACCGAGCACGCGCTGCTGAGCGACGTCTCGGCCCTGTACTGCGTGCTGTCGGTCATGGGGCCGAAGGCGCGCGAACTGCTCGCGCGCGTCAGTCCGGACGATCTGTCACCCGAGGGTCTTAAGTTCTCCTGGACCAAGACGATCGAGCTTGGTCTGGCCGTCGTGCGCGCCGCGCGCATGAGCTATGTCGGCGGCCCCGGTTTTGAGCTCTACGTGCCGGTGGAAATGGCACGCCATGTTTACCTCGCGCTGCATGAGGCCGGCGCCGAGCTGGGTCTGCGTGATGCTGGCTATTACGCGCTCGACGCGCTGCGCATCGAGCAGGGCCGGCGTGCCTGGGGCGCCGAGCTCGGGCCCGATGAGACGCCGTGGGAGGCTGGCTTGTCCTACGCTGTCAAGCTCGATAAGGGCGCTGACTTCATCGGCAAGGCCGCCCTGATGGCGAGCCGTGATCAGCCGCTGCGCAAGAAACTCGTGACACTGGTTTTCGACACGCCCGCTGCCTACGCCTGGGGCGGTGAAGCCATTGTTCTGAACGGTGAA
>CAIWNX010000101.1 GCA_903914175.1 uncultured beta proteobacterium
CAGGACTTTGACGCCATGCCGCTGTCCAGCCCGCAAGCGCTGCAAAAGCGCTTTGGCCACGAATTCGACACCGCCATGGAGAGCATGGAACTGGCCACTGGCGCTTCGCCGGCCTGGGACCGCGAAGCCTTTCTGGCCGGCAAGCAGACCCCCGTCTTCTTCGGCTCTGGCGTGAACAACTTCGGCGTCATGGAAGTGCTCGAAGCGCTGGTGGATCTGGCGCCCTCGCCCGGTCCGCGCACCAGCTCACTGGTCGTGAACAAGCAACCCGTCATCCAGGTCATGCAGCCCGAAGACGAAGCCTTCTCGGGCGTGGTGTTCAAGGTGCAAGCCAATATGGACGCCAACCACCGCGACCGTATCGCCTTTGTCCGCATGGCCTCGGGCAAGTACACGCCGGGCATGAAGCTCAAGGTCATGCGCACCGCCAAAGAACTGCGCCCGACCAGCGTTGTGACCTTCATGAGCCAGCGCCGCGAGGCGGTGAACGAAGCCTACGCCGGCGACATCGTCGGCTTCACCACACACGGCGGCGTGCAACTCGGCGACACCATCACCGACGGCAGCGTCAACCTGCAGTTCACCGGCCTGCCCTTCTTCGCCCCGGAGCTGTTCATGACCGTGGTGCTGAGAAACCCGCTGCGCACCAAGCAGTTGCAGCAAGGCCTGGCGCAACTCGGCGAAGAAGGTGCGATCCAGGTCTTTCGCCCCGAAGTCGGCGGCAACATGCTGCTCGGCGCCGTTGGCCAGTTGCAGTTTGAAGTGGTGCAGCACCGCCTCAAGGGCGAGTACGACGCCGACATTCGCCTGGAGGGCAGCCAGTACACCGGCGCGCGCTGGATCAGCGCCGACACCCCGGCCGAACTGAAAGCTTTTTGCGACGCCTACCCGATGCGCATGGCACGCGACGCCGCCAACACCCTGGCCTACCTCTGCACCTCGCCTTACGACGTGCGCCTGGCGCAGGAGCGCTTTCCCAAGATCCACTTCCACCCGCTGCGCGAACACGCCGGGCTGGCATTGCAAAGCGCGGGTTAGACCATGGCCCTGCGTCCGCTAACCGATCTGCCACGCGCCGTCGCTGCGGGCATGCACACGGTCTTTAGCGACATTGACGACACACTCACCACCGACGGCCAGTTGCCACCAGCGGCCTACACCGCGCTCGACGACCTGCGCCGCGCGGGTTTGCGCGTGATCCTGATTACGGGCCGACCGGCAGGCTGGTGCGACCACATCGCGCGCATGTGGCCGGTAGACGCCGTCATCGGCGAAAACGGCGCCTTTTATTACTGGCACGACCACGCGGCGCGCAAGCTCAGGTGCCGACATCTGCTGGACGAAGCAGCACGCGCTGCCAACAGCGCCGGCCTGGCGGCGGTGCGCGAGACCATCCTGCGCGAAGTGCCGGGCTGCGCCCTCGCCTCCGATCAGTTCTGCCGCCTGTACGACCTGGCGATTGATTTCTGCGAAGACGTGCCGCCGCTGCCGCAAGCCGCCGTCGAGCGCATCGTGACGCTGATGGAAGCAGCCGGCATGAGCGCCAAGGTCAGCTCGATTCACGTTAACGGCTGGTTTGGCCAGTACGACAAGCTCAGCATGACGCAACTCCTCATGCGCGAACGTTACGGACTCGAGTTGGCGCAGGAACGCGAGCACTGCCTTTTCGTTGGCGATTCACCGAACGACGCGCCGATGTTTGCCTACCTGCCGCACGCCGTCGGCGTTGCCAACGTGGCCGCCTTTGCCACGCGCATGAACGCGCTACCAGCCTACATCACGCCCTCGCGCGGCGGGGCAGGATTTGCCGAACTGGCACAAGCGCTCATCAACGCGAGAATGGATGCAGCATTGTCATTGCGGGCTTGACCCGCAATCCAGTGTATGCGTGGCACTGGCTCCCCAACATGAAAGAAAAGCGATGTTTTTTGCCACCGATCTCAGCACCGTCAGCCACGGCATCCAACTCGCAGTGGCGCCGGTCTTTGTTCTGACTGCGGTATCGGCCATGATCGGCACGGTGGCCGGCCGGCTCGGGCGCATCATTGACCGCGCCCGTGTCGTGGAAGAGCGTATCGACGCAGCCCCCGCTACCGACCCGATGCTGGCCGCCTTCAAGGAACTCTCCGGGCTGCGCAAGCGCGGACGTCTGGCCAACCTGTGCATTGCACTGCTGACTTTTTGTGCCATCTTTATCGGGCTCACCATCGTTGTACTGTTTCTTGGCGAAACCACCGAATTGCAGATCATCCGCACCGCGACGCTGTTCTTTCTGACCGGCGTAGTCTGCTTTCTGCTCGCCTTGCTATGCTTTCTGACCGAAACGCTGCTGGCAACGCGCATCCTGAATTTCGGCCGCTCCCGCAAGAGTTAACGATTGTCAAACCCGGCCAGCACGTTGACCGCGTTGACGCCGACTTCGGCCACGGCGTAGCCGCCCTCAAACACAAAGACCGTGGGCAGACCCGCAGCTGCGATGTCGGCGCCGACGCGCAGGTAATCGTCGCTTTGCAGCTTGAAGCCTGCCACAGGGTCACCATCAAAAGTATCGAGCCCGAGCGACACCACGAGCGCGTCGGCGCCAAAGCGCGCAATGCCCTGCAGCGCCTGCGCCAGCGCTGCACGCCAGACGGAAAACCCGGTACCACGCGGCAGCGGCAGGTTCTGATTGCAACCCAGACCGGCGCCCTCGCCCCGCTCGTCGGCATAGCCGAGGTAAAACGGGTATTCGGTGTTTGGGTCGCCGTGGATGCTGGTGAAGAGCACATCAGGGCGCGCATAGAAAATCGCCTGCGTGCCGTTGCCGTGGTGGTAGTCAATGTCGAGCACCGCCACGCGCGCCGCACCCCGATCACGCAGATGCTGCGCCGCCAGTGCGGCATTGTTCAAAAAGCAGTAGCCGCCAAAGAAATCAGCGCCAGCGTGATGCCCGGGTGGGCGCGTCAGCGCAAAGGCGGCACGCGCACCGTCCGCCACCTGCTGCGCCGCGCTCAGCGCGCAATCGGCGCCGGAGCGCGCCGCCGCCCAGGTTCCCGCCATCAAGGGCGTGCCCGCATCGAAAGAAAACAGCCCCATGCGCGCCGTGAAGTTGGCCGGCAGCACATCGCTGCGAAAGCTGCGCACCGGCCACAGCGAGGGCAGTGCGTCGCGCGCCGCATTGGCCGGGTCCAGCGCCACCCATTCATCCCAGGCATGCGCCAGAAAGTCCAGATAGCGCGGCGTGTGGATGGCGTGCAAGGCGCTATCGTCAAACGATGTTGGTTGACGCACCGGCCCCAGACCGCGCCGCTCAATTTCGGCCAGCACATGCTCAACGCGCGCCGGCACTTCAAAGCACGGAACCAGTTCGCCGCGAAACATTTCGAGCTTGCCCTGGTGCAGGGTGTGCTGGTGGTTGTGGAAGGTGATCATCAAAAAAACGTGGCGTTTCGTTCAACTATGGCCATGGTCATGAGCCGAACCGCTTCGGCCATAGCCGGGCGACGTGCTGGACACGGATGATCTGCACGGTGTCATCTTTCACACGGTAGGGCACCACGTAATTTTCATGCACCACCAGTTCACGTGTGCCTGGAACCCGACCGGGGCGCCCAAGCGCGGGGAAGGTCACCAGCAGTTCTGTTTTTTCCTTGATTTCGCCAATGAATGAACTGGCGCCGGTGGGGTTGTCTTGCGCGATATAGGCGGCGATCTGGTCCAGGTTTTCAAGCGCCTTTCGCGTCCAGCGAAGTTCCACGCTCAGTGCCCGTATTTGGCATACACGGCGCGCACTTCTTCCGCAGTCGCGAACTCACCCTGATCTGCCTCTTGCAGACCAGCCTGTACATCGGCAATCTGCCATTGCTCCTGGTTGACGTAACTTTTGAGCGCTTCCACCGTCAGGAAGCTCTTGCTGCGGCCGGTGGCTTGCACCAGTTGCTCCAGTTGACCGTGCAGTTCGACCGGGAGACGAACATTCAGAATCTTATCGGCAGTGGCCATAAATTGAAGCTCCAGCATCATGGCATTGCAGTGTACGTCATACAAACGTTGCAAGTCTTGTTTTTGACGTAGCGGAGCCGCGCTAAAAAGCTTGCGGAAGAGGATCGCCGAGAGAACCCAATCTCAAACCCGCGCCAGCACATGCGCCAGCGCTACCCCGGTATGCGTACCCAGCGCCACCACGTTTTCGGGCGTGGCAGCGGCCACAACGCGGCCGCCGGCTTTGCCGCCGTCGGGGCCGAGGTCGATCACCCAATCGGCTTCGGCGATCACGTCCAGATCGTGCTCGATCACGACCACGCTGTGGCCGCCATCAACCAGGCGGTGCAACACCTTGATCAGCTTTTCGACGTCGGCCATGTGCAGGCCCACCGTCGGTTCGTCGAGCACGTAGAGCGTGTGCGGCGCTTTCATGCCACGGCGCGTGATGTCGTCGCGCACCTTGCTCAGTTCGGTCACGAGCTTGATGCGCTGCGCTTCGCCGCCACTCAGCGTCGGTGAGGGTTGCCCCAGCGTGAGGTAACCGAGGCCGACATCCTTGAGCAACTGCACCGGGTGACTGATGTTGGGCATGGCAGCGAAAAACTGCACCGCTTCGTCAACCTCCATCTGCAGCACGTCGCCGATGTTCTTGCCGCGCCAGGTGACGGCCAGCGTCTCGGGGTTGAAGCGCGCGCCCTTGCAGGTTTCGCACAACACTTTCACGTCCGGCAGAAAACTCATGGCGATGGTGCGTATGCCCTGCCCTTCGCAACCGGCGCAACGCCCCTCGCCCGTGTTGAAGCTGAAGCGGCTCGCGCTGTAGCCGCGCGCCTTGGCCTCCAGCGTGTCGGCAAAGAGTTTGCGGATGATGTCCCAGAAACCGATGTAGGTTGCCGGGCAACTGCGCGGGGTTTTGCCGATCGGCGTCTGGTCGACTTCAAGCACGCGGTCGATGGTCTCGAAGCCGCTGACCGACTCGCAACCGATCCACGGAATCTGCTCGCCCGCCGCCAGCGCATCGCGGCCCGCTTTGGTGCTGCGCTTTTGCACGGCGGTGTGAACATTGGCCAGCAGCACGTCACGCGCCAGCGTTGATTTGCCGGAGCCGGAGACGCCGGTGACGGCGACCAGGCGACTGAGGGGAATTTCGGTTGTGATGGCTTGCAGGTTGTGCAGGGTGGCGTTGGTTACGGTGAGCCACTGTTGGGGTTCTTGCACCGTGACCACAACCCGGCGCGCCTGCAGCGGATGCTTCATCGCGTGCAGCAGGTAGCGCCCGGTCTGTGAATCGGCGGCGTTGACGATGTCGGCCACCAGGCCTTGTGCTACCAACTGGCCACCGCGCTTGCCGGCGCTGGGGCCAATGTCGATGATGTGCTCAGCGTGGCGGATCGTGTCTTCGTCGTGCTCCACCACCACCAGCGTGTTGCCCTTGTCACTCAGACTTTGCAGCGCGCCGAGCAGTATCTGGTTGTCGCGCGCATGCAAGCCGATGGTCGGCTCATCGAGCACATAGCAAACGCCTTGCAGGTTGCTGCCGAGTTGTGCCGCCAGCCGGATGCGCTGTGCCTCGCCACCGCTGAGCGTGGGCGCGCCACGGTCCAGCGTCAGGTAACCGAGTCCAACCTGCTCCAGAAATTCGAGCCGGCTCTTGATCTCGGGAATCAGGTCGCGCGCGATGTCGGTCTCGCGCTGGCTCAAACCACCGGCCAGTTGCAGCTTGGCGACCCAGAGCCGGATATCGCTCACGCTCAGGCGTGCGATCTCGGTGATGCCAACGCCGTAGAACTGCACGGCGCGTGCCGTGGCGTTCAGGCGCGTACCCTCGCAGGTCGGACAGGCAGCGTCGAGCAGGTCCTCAACTTCGGGTTCGACAAAGGTCTGCTCGCGTCCCTTGTTATCGTCGTCGCGCACCGAATCGTCGAATACCTTGCGCTGTTCCTTGCTTAGCTTGACGCCGGTGCCAACGCAGTCCGGGCACCAGCCGTGCTTGCTGTTGTACGAGAACAAGCGCGGGTCGAGCTCGGCATAACTGGTGCTGCAGACCGGGCAGGCGCGCTTGGTGGAAAAGGCGTGCAGCTTGCCAATCGCCGCTGTCGGACTGCCCTCCTGCATCGCCTCGCGCAGACCCGTCAGATCGCTCAGCACATGAACCACGCCCTTGCCGTGCACCAGTGCTTGCGCCAGTGCCGCGCGCAGTTGCGGCTCGGTGCCGGGCAGCACATCAAGGCTGGCCACCGGCAGCTCGATCGTGTGTTCCTTGAAGCGGTCGATGCGCGGAAAGCCAGTGGTCGGCAGAAAGTTGCCGTCAACGCGCAGGTGCGTAAAGCCGCGCGGCCGCGCCCAGTCCGCCAACTCGGTGTAAACGCCCTTGCGGTTCATCACCAACGGCGCCAGCAACCCGATGTGCTGGCCGCGAAAGTTCTTCAGCAACTGCGCGGCGATGCTGTCGCTGGTCTGCGGCGCCACCGGCGTGCCGTCGCGCGTGCAATGCTGCGTGCCAAGCTTGACGTAGAGCAGGCGCAAGAAGTGCCAGACCTCGGTCGTGGTGCCGACGGTCGATTTGCGACCGCCGCGCGACAGGCGCTGCTCGATCGCCACCGTCGGCGGAATGCCATAAACCGCGTCCACTTCCGGGCGCCCTGCGGGCTGCACGATGGAACGCGCGTAGGCGTTGAGCGATTCCAGGTAGCGGCGCTGGCCTTCGTTGAACAGGATGTCGAAGGCCAGCGTTGATTTGCCGGAACCCGAGACGCCGGTGATGACGCTGAACTTGCCGCGCGGGATGTTGACGCTCAAGGACTTGAGGTTGTGCTCGCGGGCGTTGATGATCTGGATGCAGTCTTGCGCCGTGCCGTCCCATCCCGTCCCGGCTGTCATTGCGATGGCCGCAGCATCACCTTCGCGCTTGGCTGTCATTGCGGGCCTGACCCGCAATCCATGTCGGCGTGGCATGGATGCCGGATCAAGTCCGGCATGACGAGAATATTCAACATCAAAATCACGCACCATGTGCACAACACCCATCTGCGCTGCATAGTCCCGCAGCGCCTTGCCGGTGTGCGACGTGGGGTGCAGGCGCACGTCTTCGGGCGTGCCGAAGGCCACCACTTCACCGCCGGCGTCGCCGCCTTCGGGTCCCAGGTCAATCAGCCAGTCGCTGGCGCGGATCACATCCAGGTTGTGCTCGATCACCAGCAGCGAATGTCCGGCGTCCTGCAACTTGCGCATGGCGCGCATGAGTTTGGCGATGTCGTCGAAATGCAGACCCGTGGTCGGCTCATCGAACATGAAGAGCGTGCCGCGCCGCGCCGTCGCTTGCCGGCTCGCGCTGCCCGATTTGGCGGCGTCGGCCAGGAAGCCGGCGAGCTTGAGCCGCTGCGCCTCGCCGCCCGAGAGCGTGGGCACGGGTTGACCGAGCTTGACGTACTCAAGGCCGACATCGACGATCGGCTGCAAGGCGCGGATGACGTCGCGGTCGTTGGCGAAATACGTGCTGGCTTCGC
Organism: uncultured beta proteobacterium; assembly: GCA_903914175.1. Taxonomy (GTDB): domain Bacteria; phylum Pseudomonadota; class Gammaproteobacteria; order Burkholderiales; family Burkholderiaceae_C; genus Rhodoferax. The sequence goes on from CAIWNX010000101.1 coordinate 7,470, forward strand.
TGACGGTGAGGTTGAGGACGTCGGCGACGTTGAGCAATTTCGCGCGGCGCTCGATCGTGACTTCCAGAATCTCCGGCCGGTAGCGCTTGCCGTCGCAATCGGGGCAGCGCAGGTAGACGTCGCTCAGGAACTGCATCTCGACGTGTTCGAAGCCGGAGCCGCCGCAGGTGGGACAACGGCCGTCGCCGCCGTTGAAGCTGAACTTGGATGCGGTGTAGCTGCGCTCGCGCGACAACGCCGCGTTGGCAAAGATCTCGCGGATCGCGTCCCAGGCACCGACGTAGCTGGCCGGATTGGAACGCGCCGTTTTGCCGATCGGTGACTGATCGACAAACACGACGTCGCTGAGGTGCTCGGCGCCGAGCAGACGCTCGTGCAGACCGGGTGCTTCGGTCGATTTGCCAAAGTGGCGCATCAGCGCCGGCGCCAGCACATCCTGGATCAGCGTCGATTTACCCGAGCCGCTGACGCCGGTGACGCAGACCAGGCGCTGCAGCGGAATCTCGACGCTGACGTTCTTCAGGTTGTGCTCGCGCACGCCTTCCAGAATCAGGCGCGGCGTATTCGCTTCAACCAGGCGCTTGAAGCCCATGCCAACCTGCTTGCGCCCGCCCAGATAAGCGCCGGTCAGCGTGTCGGCGCGACACAGTTCGGCGGTCGAGCCGTCAAACACAATCTGCCCGCCGCGCTCGCCGGGACCAGGCCCCATGTCGATCATGCGATCCGCTGCCAGCATCACGGCAGGGTCGTGCTCCACCACCACCAGCGTGTTGCCGGCATCGCGCAGGCGCTGCATCGCCACGATGATGCGGTGCATGTCGCGCGGGTGCAGGCCAATGCTGGGCTCATCCAGCACGAACAAGGTGTTAACCAACGAGGTTCCGAGCGCCGTCGTCAGGTTGATGCGCTGCACCTCGCCGCCAGAGAGCGTGCGGCTTTGCCGGTCCAGCGTCAGGTAGCCGATACCGACGTCGCACAGGTACTTCAGGCGCGTGGTGATTTCCTCAAATAGCAGCTTCAGTGCACCTTGCTCACCCGATGAACCGACTGGACTGGGAGCGGCCTGCAAGCCATCAAAGAAGCGTCGCAACCGGTCCAGTGGCAGCAGCATCAAGTCATGCAGACACAGCCCCGGCAGCGCTTCGAGTTGCGCGCGTGACCACTTGACGCCTGCGGGCATGAAGCGCCGGGCCGGCGCCAGCACAGCGTCAGCATCGGCCTTGCTGCCAATGCGCCACAACAGGCTCTCGGTCTTGAGGCGCGCGCCGGCGCAGGTCGGGCAGGTGGTGTAGCTGCGGTACTTGGACAAGAGCACGCGGATGTGCATCTTGTAGGCCTTGGTCTCCAGGTAATCGAAGAAACGCTTGATGCCAAACCAGTGCTGGTTCCACTTGCCGTTCCATTTGGGCGAACCGTTGATAACCCAGTGCTGCTGCTCGGGCGTCAGCTTGTTCCAGGGCGTATCGCGCGGAATGCCTTCGGTCACGGCGTGGCGCATCAGGTCGTCCTGACACTCCTGCCAGGCCGGCGTCTGCATCGGCTTGACGGCACCGGCGCGCAGCGTCAGCTTGTCGTTCGGGATCACCAGACCGTAGTCCACGCCAATGACGCGGCCAAAACCGCGGCAACTGTCGCAGGCGCCGACCGCCGAATTGAACGAGAAGGCCGAAGCAATCGGCTCGGCGTAGCGCAGATCGCTCTCCGGGCAATGCAGACCGGTGGAGAACTTCCAGATCGCCGCTGGCGTGTCGGCGTCTGCGCCCAGGCAGTACACCGCCAGACGTCCACTGCCGTGCTTGATGGCGACCTCAATGGCTTCGAGCACGCGCGCGCGCTCGGCGCTGCCCAGGCGAAACCGATCTGCCACCACGTCCAAAACAAGACGCGAGCCGACGGCCGCCTCCGCATGGGCCGCGCTTTTCTTCGGCGCAGCCTTGCCCTTCTCGCCGAGCACCTCGCGCTGCGCCTGCACCTTGGTGAAACCGCTGAGCGACAGCCACTGCTCAATTTCTTCTGGCGTGGTACTGGCCGGCAATTCGACGGGAAACGTCACTACGAGTCGCGGGTCATCCCCGCCAGAACGCGCCAGCATTTCGGCATAAATGCTTTCCGCCGAATCGTGGCGCACGGCCTGCGCGGTATCACGGTCAAACAACTGACCGGCGCGGGCGAACAACAGCTTCAGGTGGTCATTGAGCTCGGTCATTGTCCCCACGGTGGAGCGCGACGAGCGCACCGGATTGGTCTGGTCGATGGCGATGGCTGGCGGCACGCCTTCGACCTTGTCAACCGCCGGCTTGTCCATGCGGTCCAGAAACTGGCGCGCATAGGCAGAGAAAGTCTCGACGTAGCGCCGCTGCCCTTCCGCATAGAGCGTGTCAAACACCAGACTCGATTTACCCGAGCCACTCGGCCCGGTGACCACGGTCAGCTCACCGGTGCGGATGTCGAGATCGAGGTTCTTGAGGTTGTGCTGGCGCGCGCCGCGAATGCGGATGTAACCGTGTGGCATGGCTTGCTGTCTTTCCGTGAGGGCCAGACATTCTATTGATGTTTCCGTCACCCACGGCGCACTCGGGTCATTGCGCGACTCTTGGCGTCATTGCGGGCTCCGACCCGCAATCTAGGCTTGGCGTGGCACTGGATGCCGGATCAGGTCCGGCATGACAAATCGGGGATAGATCGGCACGCCCTACGCGCCGCCTCCTGCGATCACTACTTGCTGGCTGGTGCGGAGGCTGGCGCGGCAGCGGCTGGCGCGTGCTCGGCGTGCTCGTTGCCACTCATGTCCACATCACCGCCCCTGCTCAGCATGAACAACGCTATACCGGCGAAGATCAAGAAGCCCACTGCAATTTTCCACATCACCATTCTCCAAAAAATAAGTGGGCCCTCACGCGGAGGGCCCGATTCTGTCAACCGGCCAACGAAGGCCGGGTCCAACCCTGAGCGCTACGCTCAGTCGTTGGCGTAAATATCAATGTCCTTGGTTTCCTTCACGAACAGCATACCGACGACGAAGGTCATGCCGGCAATGATGATCGGATACCACAGGCCGCTGTAGATGTTACCCTGCGCCGCCACAATCGAGAACGAGATGGCCGGCAGGAAACCGCCGAACCAGCCGTTGCCGATGTGATAAGGCAAACTCATCGATGTGTAGCGAATCCGCGTTGGGAACAACTCCACCAGCATGGCGGCAACGGGTCCGTAAACCATGGTCACGTAAACCACCAGGATGGTCAGAATCAGCACCAGCATCAGCCAGTTACTGGAGCCCACCGGAATCGGATCTGCCTTGGCCGGGTAGCCGGCGTCGTTGAGAGCCGCACGCACTTCCTTCTCGAAGCGGGCTTTCTCATCCTTGGCATTGGCAGCGGTAGCGTCATAACTGGCGATCGCCTTGTCACCAACCTTGACCGTCGCCACCTTGCCCGCCTCCGCTACGCTGTCGTAATTGACACCCGAATTGGACAGGTAAACGCGCGCCAGGTCACAAGGGGTTGTGAACTTTGCCGTACCCGTCAGATTCAGGATCAGGTTGCAACTGGCTGCGTCCGCGACCACCGTCACCGGCGACTTCTGGATCGCTGCTTGCAACTTCGGATTGCCATACGTTGTCAAGGCATTGAACAGCGGGAAGTAGGTCAGCACGGCCAGCAGGCAACCAGCCATGATGATGGGCTTGCGGCCAATCTTGTCAGACCAGGCGCCGAACAGAACGAAGAACGGCGTTCCCAGAATCAGCGAGACGGCGATCAAAATATTCGCTGTCGGCCCGTCAATGCGCAGGAAAGTCTGAATGAAGAACAGTGTGTAGAACTGACCACCGTACCAGACCACGGCCTGACCAGCGGTTAAACCGAACAGCGCAAAGATCACAACCTTGGCATTCTTCCATTGACCAAAAGACTCGGCCAGCGGCGCCTTGGAGGTCTTGCCTTCGGACTTCATTTTGGCGAAAGCCGGCGACTCGTTCAACTTCAAACGAATCCAGACCGAAACTGCCAGCAGAATGCCCGACATGGCGTAAGGAATACGCCAGGCCCACTCAGCAAACTCTTTTTCGCCGAAATAGGTACGTGTACCCAGAATCACCATCAACGCCAGCATCAGGCCGACGGTTGCCGTGGTCTGAATCCACGAGGTGTAGAAGCCGCGCCGACCGTGCGGTGCGTGCTCGGCCACGTAAGTGGCAGCACCACCGTACTCACCGCCCAGGGCCAGACCCTGGAACATGCGCAAGGCGATCAACGCAATGGGCGCGATGATGCCGGCCGTCTTATAGGTTGGCAAAAAGGCGACCAGGAAAGTCGACAAGCCCATGATCAAAATGGTGATCAGGAACGTGTATTTGCGACCAATCATGTCACCGAGTCGGCCGAAAACCAGTGCGCCAAAAGGACGCACGGCAAAGCCGGCGGCGAAAGCCAGCAACACAAAGATGTTGCGCGTGCTTTCGTCCAGTGCCGAGAAGAAGTTGGCCGCAATAATGGCCGACATCACACCGAACAGATAAAAGTCATACCACTCAAATATAGTGCCGAGCGAGGAGGCGAAGATCACCATCCTCTCGCCTTCCGACATGGGCCGTGGGGCCACTGCTGTTGCCATATTGATGTCTCCTGTAGATTGAATAATTGATGCCTGGACCGGCACCTGACGCACACTATTAAAGCGGTGACTGACTGCACTCTGACGCGCATCTTGCAGAAACTTACAGCACTATCGTTAACCCTCGCTTCGGGTTTCTGGATATGGAATTCAGAGGCAAAAGCGCGGGAAAACCCGGATAATTTCAGGCGAAAAAGCCCACGCCAAAATGCCGGGTTTCTTCAAACGATTTCGTAAGGCAGGGCACATAACCCTACAGTTCGACCGCCCATTTGCTGCGTAAGGGCATGGTCAGACGTTCTTCGCACAATCGCGCCGCGTGTTGACGAGCCCGTCCCGCAATTCATAACCACCAACCTGAGACAGTCCTTATGAGTGATCCCGTGGTCGACAAGATTCAAAAGAATCCCAAGTACCTTGAACTGAAAACCAAACGCAATACCATCGGTTGGGCCCTGACACTGCTGATGCTGGTGGTGTACTACGGCTACATCGCATTGATCGCCTTCAACAAACCTTTTCTGGCGCAACCCATTGGTGCTGGCGTCACCACGCTGGGTATCCCGATTGGCATGGGGGTGATCGTTTTCACCGTCCTGATCACGGCCATTTATGTGCGCCGTGCCAACAATGAATTTGATGCGCTCACCAGCGAAATCCTGAAAGATGCTGCCAAATGAAATTCTTGAAAACAACAATGGCAGCACTCCTCTTGTTGCTACTGGCTGGCGGCGCGCTGGCTGCGGGCGCCGACATGGGACAAGTGGACAAACAACCCACCAACTGGGTCGCCATCAGCATGTTCGGCGGCTTTGTCATCCTGACGCTGTTCATCACCAAATGGGCTGCAGCCAAAACCAAATCAGCGGCTGACTTTTACACCGGCGGCGGCGGCATCTCGGGCTTTCAGAACGGCCTGGCGATTGCCGGCGACTACATGTCGGCGGCTTCCTTCCTCGGTATTTCCGCCGCCGTCATGGCGACCGGTTACGACGGCCTGATCTACTCGATCGGCTTCCTGGTCGGCTGGCCAGTGGTGACCTTCCTGATGGCCGAGCGCCTGCGCAATCTGGGCAAGTTCACCTTTGCCGACGTGGCAGGTTACCGCTTCCAGCAAACACCGATCCGCATCTTTGCTGCCTCCGGCACGCTGGTCGTTGTCGCCTTCTACCTGATCGCGCAAATGGTCGGCGCCGGGGCCCTGATCAAACTGCTGTTTGGTCTGGACTACTGGCTGGCGGTGGTGATCGTCGGCGCGCTGATGATGGTCTACGTGCTGTTTGGCGGCATGACCGCCACCACCTGGGTCCAGATCATCAAGGCCTGCCTGTTGCTGGCCGGAGTCAGCTTCATGGCCTTCATGGTCATGGCGCAATACGGATTCAGCCCGGAAGCCCTGTTCGCCGAAGGCGTCAAGGTCCGCACCGGCATTGCCGCCAATGGTGGCAAGGGCGCTGAAGAAGCTGCCAAGATCGGCCTGGCCATCATGGGCCCGGGTGGTTTTGTGAAAGACCCGATCTCGGCCATTTCATTCGGCATGGCGCTGATGTTCGGCACCGCTGGACTGCCGCACATCCTGATGCGTTTCTTCACCGTTCCCGATGCCAAGCAAGCGCGCAAGTCGGTGCTCTGGGCCACCACCTGGATTGGTTACTTCTACGTGCTGATCTTCATCATCGGCTTTGGCGCCATCACGCTGGTGCTGACCAACCCCGAGTTTGCTGATACCGCCAAGGGCATCATCAAGGGCGGCGGTGGTTCGGCCAACATGGCAGCCGTGCTGGTGGCCAAGGCGGTTGGCGGCAACGTCTTCTTCGGCTTCATCTCGGCCGTCGCCTTTGCCACGATTCTGGCGGTGGTGGCGGGCCTGACCTTGTCGGGTGCCTCGGCCGTTTCGCACGACATCTATGCCACCGTGATCAAGAACGGCAAGGCCGACAGTGCGGCCGAACTCAAGGTCTCGCGCATCACGACGCTGGTGCTGGGTGTCATCGCCGTCGCACTCGGCATTGCATTCGAAAAGCAGAACATCGCGTTCATGGTGTCACTGGCATTTGCGATTGCCGCTTCGGCCAACTTCCCGGTTCTGTTCATGGCCGTGCTGTGGAAAGACTGCACCACCAAGGGTGCTGTTATCGGCGGCTTCATGGGTCTGATTTCGTCGGTTGGCCTGACTGTCGTCTCGCCCTCGGTCTGGGAAGCCACGCTCGGCTACCCCAAGGGTTCGGCGCTGTTCCCCTACACCTCGCCGGCACTGTTCTCGATGACCATCGGCTTCGTCGGCATCTGGCTGTTCTCGATCCTGGACCGCAGCCCCAACGCGGCCAAGGAACGCGCCGCCTTCCCGGCACAACAAGTGCGTTCAGAAACCGGCTTTGGAGCCTCCGGCGCTTCGGGTCACTGAGCGTCAACCTCGGCGCCCAGTGCGGTGCCATGACAAGCCGGGCCTTATGGTCCGGCTTTTTTATTGCGCTTTCCTGGATTCAAGACGGCGAGGTCGGCGTTGAGAGCAAGGTCGGACCAGGCTCGCGGTTCTGGTCGCGCAACTCGAACAGGACTATTTCTAACGCGCACTGGTGTGGGCCTACGTGCCGTTCCAGATCGCCGGGACCGTGTTCGGGGCCTGGCTGGCTGCAACACAGACCTTACCGTGGTACGCCTTTGCCGGGCTGGTCTTGTCGGTTGGCTCCTTCAACGGCATTGGGATAGCCACGGCGCATGAGTTGGGGCATAAAAAGGAAAGTCTGGACCGCTGGTTGGCAAAGATCGCGTTAGCGCCCACTATGTACGGGCACTTCTATGTTGAACACAATCGCGGCCATCACAAACGGGTTGCAACCCCCGAAGACCCGGCGAGTGCGCGCATGGGCGAGAGCTTCTGGGCATTCCTGCCGCGTACGGTCTTGGGCAGTCTGCGCTCGGCCTGGGAACTTGAGCGCGAACGTCTCGACAGAATGGGCAAGCGCGTGTGGAGTGCCAAAAATAACAACCTCCAGGCGTGGGCCTTCACCCTTGTCTTATTCGGCTGTTTGGTAGGCTGGTTGGGATGGCCCGTGCTGGTATTTCTGGTGTTGCAAGGCCTGTACGGCGCTTCGATGCTGGAGGTGGTGAATTACGTTGAGCACTATGGGCTGTTACGACAAAAGGACCCATTCAACCGCTATGTGCGTTGTCAACCCGAGCACTCCTGGAACAGCAACCATATTGTCGGCAACATCGTCCTGTATCACTTGCAGCGACATTCTGACCACCACGCCCACCCCGCACGACGATACCAGGCGCTTCGGCATTTTGATGCCGCGCCCCAGCTACCCGCAGGCTATGCCACGATGATCACTGCGGCTTACTTTCCACCTCTGTGGTATTCCCTGATGGACCATCGTGTCGTCGGACACTACGCGGGTGACCTGAGCAAAATCAATATGCAGCCGTCAGCACGACAAAGGCTCCTCAAGCACGCGCCAGCCGGCAGTGCCAGATGATTGGCGCGGTTGCGCAGCCGCTTGCGGCCATCCGTCGAGTGAAGTCAACGCGTGAAGGCCACCAGAAGAATCACGGCCAACAAGCACACTGCCACGCCAAAAACAATCAAGGCCGCCGGATCGGTGCCCTTGAATTTCTTCACGCCCTTCGCAAAATCTCGGGGGAACTCGTCTGTCACAGTGTTGTCTCCTCATGCAAAGCAGTCGACCAACCGATTTGGTCTTCTGCTGACTACCGAAAACCACATGAAGACAATCTAAGTCTTTTGGAGACGGGCCGCAAGTGTCGTTTTCCACTAAGCGTGATTGACGCAAACCTCAATCATCCCCACGCAACTGGCGCAGTTTGATGAAGGCCAGCGCCGCCATCACGGCGTCGTTGAGCGCGTCGTGGGCGTCGCGCAACGGCAGGTCCAGATCTTTCATCAGGGTGGCAAAGCGCAGATCGATGTCGGCGTTGGCCTGCTGCTGATAAGGCGGCAGCTGCCGGAACTTGTAGTCGTAGTAAAGGCTGGAGACCTCGATTTTTTCCTGCGGCAGGCCCTGCCCCAGAATCGGCCAGATCGCGCGGTTCAGCATGGCGACGTCAAACTCCAGGTAGTAACCGACCAGTGGCCGACTGCCGATGAAATGCATCAGTTGCTTGACCGCTTCCGCAATCGGCAGGCCTTGCGCCACATCGAGCTCGCGCAGCCTGTGAATGCGAACGCTTTCGGCTGACACGCCGCGCTCGGGCCGCACCAGCAGTTCGAGTCGCTCGCTGGTCATGATGCGCTGGCCGACGATGCGCACTGCGCCAATCGAAATGATCTCGTCACTGCGCACATTCAAACCAGTGGTCTCGCAGTCCAGCGCCACCCACTCATTGGCTGGCGCCGGGTCGAACATGAAACGAAAATTCGGATCCCCCAGGTGATACAGCAGCCACTCGCGCTTGAGCGCTGCCCACCAGATCGAGGGGAGAAAAAAATCCTGCATCAGACCGCGTCGAGGTGGAAGCGGTAGCGCAGCAAGACCTTGAAGCGTTTCACCACCGCCAGCGCGTCTTTCAGCAGGTCGCGCTCCAGGCTGCTCAGGCGCGCCACATTGACAGCGCCGGTCACGATCTGCCCGGTCTCCAATTCGGCCAGCCCAACCTTGAGCCGCAGGCCCATGAAGAAGTACAGGCTCTCGGTCAGATCGACACCGAGGGCGGCGTCGAGCTTGCCCTCCTTGACCAGCGCTGCAATGCGGCCCGCACTGCTGATCTCCGGGATGCGGTGCGCCATCGCCAGACTGCGCAAGCCGTGCACCAGCGGGAAAATGCCTTCCTTCTTCAGATTCAGTTGCGACTCGGAATCACCCAGCCCCAGCAGCCGGTTCCACCAACCGGTGCTGCTGCCAAAGGAATCAATGGCAGCGGCAAAACGGCTTAGCACCGCGTCGTTGTCAGTCGCCAGCGTCATCAGGCCGCGACGCACCGCGTCCAGCAGCCGGTCATCACCGCAGACGGTGTGTGCGTCCATGAAGATCGCCAGATTCATCAGACTGTCGCCATCGGGCATGAGCAGCCACTGGCGTGTCATCTGCCCGAATTCGCTGGCACTGTTGCGCCACTGCGGGTTGCTCACCATGATCTGGCCCGGGCAGGGTGGATAGCCAAAATCTTCCAGCGCGCTGGAAAAGCGTTCGCAGATTTGCGCCAGGTCGTCGGGCGCAGTGAAGCCGTCGCGCAGGATCAGGCCGTTGTCCTGATCGGTCTTGAGCAACTGCTCGCCGCGCCCCTCGCTGCCCATCACAAACAGGCAGCTGTTGGCCACCAGTTCGGCCGGCGCAATCAGACTCCAGGCGCGCTCGAACAGGCGCGAGTTGAGTTGCTGCACCAGCTTGGCAATCAGGTTGATGCGTGAGCCACTGCGGTGCAGCAAGGCGATCATGCGCGTGATCCGGGCCGCTGCCTGACTGAGGCCGGCGAGGTCTTTCGCTTCCTCAATCTCAACTGTGATCAGGTGCGATTGGTTCGAGAGAAAACTGAACAGGTCGAGCGCTTCCAGAATGCCGATCACCGCTCCGCCATCGGTCACCACAACCCGGTGCACACGCTGGCGCAGCATGACGGCCATGGCGTCGCCCAACTGGTCGGATGGCGCGACCTCGATCAGAGAGAAATTGCTCAGCTCGCCGACCGCCAGTTGGTCCAGTGGCCGGCCGTCCAGAATGGCACGCTGCAAGGCGGTGGTGGAAAAAATGCCGAGTCGCTCAGGCGTGCTCTGCGTATCACGCACCAGCACACTGGACGTGCGATGCTGCTGAAACAATTTAACGACCGCCAGGATGTCGGTGCTGGCGTCGACAAAATGCGCCGGGCGCAGAAAGGCTTCATCAACCCTTGACAGCGTGAGCGACTGCAACTCGTGCTGACCCTTGCGCTGCGACAAGGCGCTGAGCTTGTCGCCCAGGTCCGAAAACAGCAGCGCGCCAAAAGTGGCGTTCGAGGCAATCAGGTCACTTACCGCCTGGTGCGCCAACTGGTAGGCCACCACCTCCTGCGACGCCACAAAGCGGCTGCTGACGCGGCCCGCCACCAGCCCGCGGCCGTCGAAGCAGTCGTCGGGCCCGTAAGTCGTGGTGACTTCGTTGCCGTCGAGCTGGGTAACGTAGCCCTTGATGATGACAAACAAATGGGTCGGCGCGCTGCCAACTTCCAGGATCGTCTCGCCCTCGCGAAAATAGACCACATCGACGCTGTCGCGAACCAGCCGCTGCTCGTCCGGGTTCAGACAGTCAAAAGGCGAGGCGGAAAAATTGAAGGCATTTGGCATGGCGTCTATTTAACGCCGGATGCCTGACGTCACGCTGGCGGCAGCATCCCAAGCTTCGTCGAACCAGGGCTCACCCGACAGATAGGCCGCCAGCATCGGCAGCGCATCAAAGCCCCAGAACAGTTTGTCATCCACAGCGAAGGTCGGCACGCCAAAAACACCGCGCGCAATCGCCTCATCGGTATGTGCCTTGAGTTGCGCCTTGACGCCATCACTGTCGAGCGAGCGCGCCGGGGCCAGCTGTTTTGTCAGGGCTTGCAGGCGCGTTGCGTCACTGGCCTCAAGGCCGCCGTGCCAGACATGGCGAAACACGGTCTCGCAAACGTAGCGATTAGGCTCGCCCTGCGCGTCGCAAGCCGTGGCCAGGCGCAGCAAACCCAGCGGGTTGAACGGGTGCGTTGCCGGCAATTGCAGCGTCAGTCCTTCACGCTGCGCCAGCCACAGCGCCTGGCGATAAGTCCACTCGCGCTTGCCTGCAATTTCGGCCGGTCCGAGTTGCCCATGGTGTTTGAGCAGAGCGACAAGCAACACCGGTTTGTAGCTCACGCTGTAGCTGTGTCCGATCAAGGCCAGCGGCAGTTTCTCGAACGCCAGATAGGCGTAGGGCGAAATGAAATCGAGGTAGAAAGTAATGTGCTTCATGCCGACTCCTGCTTTTTGCGTTGCTCAATGCGCACCAGGATGGCGCGCCGATCCGCGTCATCCGTGTTGGCCCAGCGCGCAATCTCTTCCAAACTGCGACGACAGCCTTCGCACAGTCCGGTTTTCTCGCTCATGCGACAAACTGAAATGCAGGGCGAAAGGATCGACTCAGGGCTGTTCATGGAACTGCCACCACCACATCGGCCAGTGGTGCGCCAGACAGCCGCGTCAGGTCCTGCGGGCTGAGCTTGAAGACGCCGTGCGGGTGGCCGGCCGCCGCCCAGATTTCTTCAAAGCGCAACAGTTCCTGATCAATCAGGGTGACTGAGGGCGTGGCGTGTGCAATCGGTGGCACGCCGCCGATCGAGTAGCCTGTTTTTTCCTTGACAAAGGCGGCGTCGGCGCGACCCAGTTTGCCGACCAGGGCCTCGACTTTCTTCTCGTCAACGCGCCGGTCACCGGAGGTCACGACCAGCACCGCCAAATCGTCGGCCTTGCGCCGGAAGATGATGCTTTTGGCAATCTGGCCCAGCGCAATACCGAGCGCGTCAGCCGCCTGCTGCGCCGTGCGCGCGGCATCGTCCAGCAGCACAGGCGCATGCGGATGACCCTGTGCCAGCAAAGCCGCTGCAATGCGTTGCACGCCTTCGGGCAATTCACTCATGCGTTCAATCTCTTGTTCACCATGGCCGTGGCAACACGCGAGCCCGATTTGCGTTGCAGGAAATCACTGATGAACTGACCCGCGTCGATCAGCTTGTCGAGGTCGATGCCGGTGTCAATGCCCATGCCGTGCAGCAGGTAAACCACATCTTCGCTCGCCACATTGCCGGTGGCGCCCTTGGCATACGGACAGCCACCAAGACCAGCGATCGAGGTGTCGAACTGCCAGACGCCCATCTGCAGGCTGATCAAGGTGTTGGCCAACGCCTGGCCGTAGGTGTCGTGGAAGTGGCCCGAGATAGCGTCGATGTCATAGTGCTTGAGCGTGGCTTCGATCGCATGCTGCACCTTGAGGGGGGTGCCGACGCCGATGGTGTCGGCCACACCAATGTGCTGCACGCCAATACCCTTCATCAGGCCCGCCAGGTAGCCAACACGCTCCGGTGCCACCTCACCTTCGTACGGACAGCCCACGGTGCAGGACATGGCGCCGCGCACGTAGATGCCGGCTGCGCGTGCCGCCTGCACCACCGGCGCGAAACGCTCGATGCTCTCGGCGATGCTGCAATTGATGTTCTTCTGGCTGAAGGCCTCGCTGGCAGCAGCAAAGACCACGATCTCGTCGGGCCTGGATTTCAGCGCGGCCTCAAAGCCCTGCAGATTGGGCGTCAGCACCGAGTAGCGCACGCCGCTCTGGCGCGCGATGCCGGCCATGACCTCCGCGTTATCGGCCATCTGTGGCACCCATTTCGGCGAGACGAAGCTGGTGACCTCGATCTCGGTCAAACCAGCAGCCTGCAGCCGCTGCACCAGTTCGATCTTGACCGCAGCGGGCACGGCCTGCTTTTCGTTCTGCAAACCGTCACGCGGCCCGACTTCGACCAGTTTGACGCGGGGGGGGAGATTCATGTTCAAGTCCTTAATTCAATGCAAGCTTAACGCCACTGTGATCAATAGCCGCGCACCGGATCCACAATGCCGAGAATCGCCTGCCCTGCTTCCAGGGCGCGGATTTTGCCTGCGATCTGGGCAATGCTTTCATCGCGCAGCGTGCGCGCGGAAGTATGCGGTGTGATGGTGATTTGCGGGTGCTGCCAGAACGGATGTTCGGGTGGCAGCGGTTCGCTGCGAAAGACGTCAAGCATGGCGCCGGACAGGTGGCCGCTGGCGAGCAGCGCGAGCAGATCCTCGTCGACCAGGTGCGCGCCGCGCGCCACGTTGATGACGTAGCCGCCGCTTCGCAGGCGCGACAGGGTCTGCAGGCACATGATGTCGCGTGTCTCGGGCGTCAGCGGCAGCAGATTCACCAGGATGCGCGTTGAAGCCAGAAAGTCATTGAACTGCGCAGCGCCGGCAAAGCAGCGCACGCCAGCGAGTTCTTTCGCCGAGCGGCTCCAGCCCACGACCGGAAAATCGAACTGCGCCACACTCTGCGCCACCCGCGCACCGAGCACGCCCAGACCCATGACACCGACCGGAAACTCGCTGCGCTCAAGCGGTTTGCGGTAAGTCCATTTGCCGGCCTGAATGTCGGCGGCATAGCCGTCGAACTCGCGAAAGTGCCGGATCACCGCGTGGCACACGTACTCGGCCATCTGCACCGACATGCCGGCGTCGTCCAGCCGCACCACGGTGGCCTGTGGCGGCAAGCGCAGCTTGAGCAGCGCATCGACACCGGCGCCGATATTGAAGACGCCCTTGAGTTCAGTCTGCTCATCGAAGAACTGCTGCGGTGGCGCCCAGACCACGGCGTGATCGGCGAGCGCTGCGCCCGGCTCCCAGACCGTGACCTCGGCGCCCGGAAAAGCCGAACGCAAGCCCGCCAGCCAGGGTTCAGGCTTGGTGCCGGTACAGCAAAATGTGATTTTCATGGGTGCCAAGCGTACCGCGTTTCGGGAGGTACATGCGCGCGCTGTCACTGCGTCCCCGGATTGTCATTGCGGACTTGATCCGCAATCCATTGTCCGCGTGGCACTGGATGCCGGATCAGGTCCGGCATGACAACGGGCCTCTTACCCAACCACCAGCTTGAGCAACTCCGCCCCCTCGGGCACCTGGTCGCCGGGCGCGTAGAGCAACTCGGCCACCACGCCATCGGCCGGTGCGGCGATGGTGTGTTCCATCTTCATGGCTTCGAGCACGGCCAGTGTCTGACCCGCCTTGACCTTGTCGCCGGCCTTGACAGCGAAGGACACCACCTTGCCCGGCATCGGCGCTGTCAATCGACCGCCTTCGACCTGCGCATCACCGGCGTGCGCCAGTGCATCGACGACCGTGATCTGTGTTGCGCCCTGCGCCGAGAAAATATGAACCGTCGCGCCGCTCTGGTAAACATTGACGATCTGGCGCCGGCTGCCAAAACGCACGTCAATGCCGTGCGTCACCGTGACAAAGGCGAAGGAAGCGACCTCGCCGGCCACGTCCAACTGCAAACTGCCGTCGTGCAGTGTGGTCATCTGTACCACCTGCACTTCACCGGCAAACTCGTAGTCGAATCGGCGCGTGCTCGGGCCGTGTGAGCGCCAGCCGTCGCGCCGGGCCCAGGGGTCGAACCACTGTGACTGATCGGCAACGCCCGCCTCATTGGCCTGCTCCCGCAGCAGTGTGTTGGCGATGGCGCCGGCAACGGCCAGCGTCAGACCCACCTTCTCCTGTTTGAACAGCACCGCGGCTTCACGCGGGATGAGACCGGTATCGAGATCGGCCTGCACAAAGGACTTGCTTTGCACCACGTTGCGCAGGAACTGTACGTTGGTGTTCAGGCCAACGATGTGCGTCTGCGCCAGCGCCACGTCAAGCCGCGCCAGTGCTTGCGCACGGGTCTCACCGTGCACGATGAGCTTGGCGACCATCGAGTCGTAGAAGGGCGAGATCGCATCGCCCTGGCGTACACCGGAGTCGACGCGCACGCGCGGACCAACCGGTGCGTCGGCACGCTCGAAGGTCACGCACTCTGGCAGGCCGTAAACCTGCAAGGTACCGGTGGCCGGCAGGAAGTTGTTGTCGGGGTTTTCGGCGCAGATGCGCGCCTCGATCGCATGGCCGTTGATCTTGAGTTGATCCTGGCGCAACGGCAGTGGCTCGCCCGACGCCACGCGAAATTGCCACTCGACCAGATCCTGGCCTGTGATCGCTTCCGTTACCGGATGCTCAACCTGCAGCCGCGTGTTCATCTCCATGAAGTAGAAGGCCCCCACGCTTGCCACTTCGTGTGCTGCGCTGCCCCCCGAGGGGGCTAATTTTCCTTGGGGCGGCCTGGCGGAAAATTGCCCGTCATCCCCGTGCGTTGACGCCGTCTCAACGATGAACTCGACCGTGCCGGCGCCAACGTAGCTCACCGCACGCGCTGCCGCCACCGCCGCCTCTCCCATCTTCTGGCGCAACTCGGGCGTCATGCCGGGGGCCGGCGCTTCTTCCAGCACTTTTTGATGGCGGCGCTGCACCGAGCAGTCGCGCTCAAAGAGGTAAACGTAGTTGCCATGCGTGTCGCCGAAGACCTGAATCTCGATGTGGCGTGGACGCTGCACGTATTTTTCGATCAGCACCGCGTCGTCGCCAAAGCTGTTGATCGCTTCACGCTTGCAACTCGCCAGTGCCGCGGCAAAGTCCTCGGCCTTGTCGACCGCGCGCATGCCCTTGCCACCGCCGCCGGCACTGGCCTTGATCAGCACCGGGTAGCCGATGGCGTCGGCCTCGCGCTGCAGCAGCGCCGGGTCCTGGTCAGCGCCGTGGTAACCCGGCACCAGCGGCACACCCGCCTTGCCCATCAACTGCTTGGACTCGGCCTTCAGCCCCATGGCCTTGATGCTCGAAGGCAGCGGGCCGATAAAGACCAGGCCGGCATCGGCGCAGGCCTGGGCGAACTCCTCGTTTTCGCTCAGGAAGCCATAACCCGGGTGCACCGCCTGCGCGCCAGTTGCCTTGGCCGCTTCCAGGATCTGCTGCCAGCGCAGGTAGCTATCGCGCGGCGCGCTGGCGCCAATGTGCACGGCTTCGTCGCAGACGCTGACGTGCTTGGCGTTGGCGTCGGCGTCGGAATAAACCGCCACCGTCTTGATGGCCATGCGCCGCGCCGTCGCAGCCACACGGCAGGCGATCTCGCCCCGGTTCGCAATGAGAATTTTGTTAAACATGGTGGTCTCTTTTCATTACATCCGGAACACGCCGAACCGGGTGTCGGGAATCGGGGCGTTGAGCGTGGCACTCAGGCCCAGCGCCAGCACGCGGCGCGTGTCGGCCGGGTCGATGATGCCGTCGTCCCACAGGCGGGCCGTGGCGAAATAGGGGTGGCCCTGGCTCTCGTACTGGTTGCGGATCGGCGCGCGGAAGGCTTCTTCTTCTTCCTTGCTCCAGCTGCCGCCGCGCTCTTCGATACCGTCGCGCCGCACGGTTGCCAGCACGCTGGCGGCCTGCTCGCCGCCCATCACCGAAATGCGGGCGTTGGGCCACATCCAGAGGAAACGCGGGCTGTAGGCACGGCCGCACATGCCGTAGTTGCCGGCGCCAAAACTGCCACCGATGATGATGGTGAATTTCGGCACGGCAGCGGTGGCGACAGCCGTCACCATCTTGGCGCCGTTGCGCGCAATGCCTTCGTTCTCGTACTTGCGTCCGACCATGAAGCCGGTGATGTTCTGCAGAAACACCAGCGGTGTCTTGCGCTGGCAGCACAGTTCGATGAAGTGCGCGCCTTTGAGCGCCGACTCGCCAAACAGAATGCCGTTGTTGGCGATGATGCCCACCGGCATGCCCTCAATGTTGGCAAAGCCGGTGATCAGCGTCGTGCCGTAGCGTGGTTTGAATTCGTGGAACTCCGAGCCATCGACGATGCGGGCGATGATCTCGCGCACGTCATAGGGCTTGCGCGTGTCGGTCGGAATCACGCCGTACAGTTCCTCGGCGGCAAACAGCGGCGCCCGTGGCGCTGCCACTGCAGCCTGCAGCGGCTTCTTGTGGTTCAGGTGCGAGACCGCCTGACGCGCCAGTGCCAGCGCGTGCAAATCGTTTTGCGCCAGATGATCGGCCACGCCCGACAAACGCGTGTGGACGTCACCCCCGCCCAGGTCTTCTGCCGTCACGACCTCGCCGGTGGCGGCCTTCACCAGTGGCGGGCCGCCCAGGAAAATCGTGCCCTGGTTCTTGACAATGATGGTCTCGTCGCTCATCGCCGGCACGTAAGCGCCGCCGGCCGTGCAACTGCCCATGACGACGGCGATCTGCGAGATGCGCTGCGCGCTCATATTGGCCTGATTGAAAAAGATGCGACCAAAGTGCTCGCGGTCCGGAAACACCTCGTCCTGCGTCGGCAGGTTGGCGCCGCCGGAATCGACCAGGTAAATGCAGGTCAGGCGATTCTGCTGCGCAATCTCCTGCGCCCGCAAATGCTTCTTGACCGTCATCGGGAAGTAGCTGCCGCCCTTTACCGTGGCGTCGTTGCAGATGATCATGCAGTCAACACCTTCGACGCGGCCGATGCCGCAGACGACACCGGCGCTCGGTGCGCTGTCGCTGCCGTCACGGTCCCGGTACAAGCCCATGGCGGCCAGCGGTGCGATTTCCAGAAACGGCGTGCCCGGATCGAGCAGCATCTGGATGCGGTCGCGTGGCAACAGTTTGCCGCGCGCCGTGTGTTTGGCACGCGCCACTTCGCCGCCGCCGAGTGCGGCCTTGGCGATCTGGGCATTGAGGTCCTGCACCAAGAGGCGCATGGCCGCAACATTGGCCTGGAATTCGGCCGAGCGCGGTTTGAGTTGGGATTCCAGAACGGGCATGGTGTTCCTTCAAAAGTTCGGGGGCGTTAGACGCCATTGTCTACCGGTCAAGAACCGGGCGCTTGCCAAACAGGTTGCAAATCCTGCCACTTATGAGCATACTCAGGTCATGTCCGCAAAGCCTGCTTCTGTGCCCACGCCCAACCTGTCCGTCACCGCCGGCCAGGCGCTGACACCGATGGCGTTTGTAGCGGCCATTGTGGAAGCCTACCGGCGCCACGGGCAAGACCCGGCGCAGGCCTTGAAACTGGCACAAATTGCGCCAGTCAGTTTGAAGGACCCAAGGGCACGCATCAGTGCCGCGCAAATGGAGTGCATCTCGGGCGCCGCCATGCAGGAACTTGACGACGAGGCGCTGGGTTGGTTCAGCCGGCGCCTGCCCTGGGGCAGTTACGGCATGCTGGCGCGCGCCTCGCTCAGCGCCCCCAGTCTGGGTCGCGCCCTGAAACGCTGGTGCCGGCATCACAGTTTGCTCGCCAGCGACATCACGCTGAGTCTGAGCGTGGCCGGCGAGACCGCCACACTCGCGATCACCGAGCACAGCGATCTGGGCCGCCTGCGCGAGTTCTGTCTGGTCTCGGTGCTGCGCAACATCCACGGCCTTGCCTGCTGGCTGATCGATTCACGTCTGCCGCTGCAGAGCGCGCAGTTCCCGTTTGCCGCACCGCCGCACCACGAGGTCTACGGCGTGCTGTTCCCGGGCCCGACGCGCTTTGATTGCGATCACGCTGCCATCGCGTTTGACGCGCGCTACCTGGCGCTGCCGCTGCGGCGTGATGAGGCCGCGATGAACCAGATGCTGCAACGCGCCCTGCCGCTGACCGTGCGCCAGTACCGGCGCGACCGCCTGCTGGTGGCGCGCGTGCGCCAGGCACTGGCCGCGCAGCCGGCGCAAACCCGCAGCGCCGAAGACCTGGCCGCGCTGCTCAACGTTTCTCCACGCACCCTGCACCGCCAACTGGTTGAAAAAGGCACGTCGTTGCAAACTCTAAAAGACGAAGTGCGCCAGGGCCGCGCGCGCGAGTTGCTGTTGCGCACGGCGCGGCCGCTCAAGCAGGTGGCCGAAGCGGTGGGTTTTCAAAACGAGAAGAGCTTCATCCGCGCCTTTCGCACCTGGACCGGGCAGACCCCGACCGAGTTCAGGCGCGCGGGGAGGAATTAGAAATTGCCTGGATTGCGGATCGGAGTCCGCAATGACAACAAATGGCGATCAACCCGCCGCCAGCAACTCCGGCAGATCAGCCATGTGGCCGAACAAATGGCTGGCGCCAGCGGCGCGCAGCGCAGCACCCTGCTCGGGCAGCGGGCAAAAGGCCCAAACCGTGGCGCCGGCGGCAACACCGGCCTGCACGCCGGTCACCGAATCCTCGATCACCAGGCACTGCGCTGATGCTGCAGCCAGGTGCTGCGCTGCGGCCAGGTAAACATCGGGCGCGGGCTTTGTGCGCGCCATTTCATGGCCGCTGAAAATGCAGCCGTCAAAGTAATCGATCAGGCCAACCTTGGTCAGTTGCATCTCGACCTTGAACCGGTCCGCCCCGGACGCGCAGGCAATGCGCTGGCGCGTGTGGGCATGCGCCGCCGCCACCGCTGCATCGGCTCCGGCAATGATCTCCAGACCCGCATCGAGGGCCTGGTTGCGGCGCTCACGAAACAAAGCCAGCCAGTCTTCCGTCAGTGCTCGGCCAGTGCGCGCCTCGATCGTGGCGCGCTCATCACGCACTGCTTTGCCGATAAAGAAGCGCATGCAGTCTTCGGCGCTCATGACCCAGCCAGCTTCGGCCAGCATGGTGCGCAGCACGCCGTTGGTGATGGGTTCGCTGTCAACCAGCACGCCATCGCAATCGAATAAGACCGCTTCAAATCGCATCAGTCATCCATTCAGGGTTTCGGCCGACGGCGCGCCTTTTGCTGCTCCAGCGTTTCGGTCGGCGCGCCCTGCTTGACCCATGCGGCCCAGCCACCATCGATGTGCGCGACATTGGTCATGCCCATATCCTGCAAGGCCTTGGCCGCCAGCGCGCTGCGCCAACCCGCGCCGCAGAACAGAATGAACTCCTTGCTCTCATCGGCGAAGATCGGCTTGTGATAGGGCGAAGCCGGGTCAACCCAGAACTCCAGCATGCCGCGCGGCGCGTGAAAAGCATCCAAAACGGTGCCGTCGTTCAGCTCCCGGATGTCGCGGATGTCAACTACCTGCACATGGGCGTCGTTCAGGCGTGCCTGAACCTCGGCCACAGAATAGGTCGTGACTTCGGCCATGGCCTCGGCCACGAGTTGTTGATAACCTTTGGTGATGGGCATGTTGTCTCCTTGTAATGATCAATAAGTGGAGTCTACCCAGTTGCGGCCCTTGTTTGCGGCGGATAAGACTGCATATGATCGTCGGGCCTGGTATCTCCATTGCACGGCGTAGCCCGTATGAAGCCGAAGGCGCAATACGGGAACCCGGTTGCGCTGCCAACCCCGTATTGCGCTGCGCTCCATACGGGCTACACGCTACGCATTGCCGACCCTCGACGGAACAAAGGAAGGAATCCCGTTTGAACAACAATGACGCCCCTGCGAAGCCCGCGCCAACACTGGCCGTGCCCAGCGGGCGCGGCTCACGTCTGGTGCGTCTCGGCTGGATGGCCACGGGCGTTGCGGGGGGCATGCTGGCCGAGGGTGCGCGCCAGCTTGCGCGCGGCAGGCGGCCCAAGGTCAGCGACCTGCTGTTGACGCCGGCCAATGCGCGGCGCGTGGCCGAGCAACTGTCCAAGCTGC
Organism: uncultured beta proteobacterium; assembly: GCA_903914175.1. GTDB lineage: Bacteria > Pseudomonadota > Gammaproteobacteria > Burkholderiales > Burkholderiaceae_C > Rhodoferax. The sequence goes on from CAIWNX010000101.1 coordinate 28,209, forward strand.
GCGGCGCGGCGATGAAAGTCGGTCAACTGGTATCGATGGAGTCGGGCGACCTGCTGCCACCCGCGCTGGCCGAAATCCTGGCTCGCTTGCGCGCGGATGCGCGGGCCATGCCCAAAGCCCAGGTCACGCAAGTGCTGCGCGCCAGTTGGGGCGATGGCTGGGAAAAAAAGTTCAAGCACTTCACGTTCACGCCGCTGGCCGCAGCGTCAATCGGGCAGGTGCATCGGGCCCAGACACTCGACGGGCGCGACCTTGCCATCAAGATCCAGTACCCTGGCGTGCGCGAGAGCATTGACAGCGACGTCGACAACGTGGCCGGCCTGCTGCGACTGTCAGGACTGATGCCCAAGGGCATGGACATCGCGCCGCTGCTGCGCGATGCGAAGCGGCAGTTGCACGACGAGGCCGACTACCTGCGCGAAGGCAGCTATTTGCAGCGCTACGGCGAGTTGCTCTCCGACGCGCCGCAGTACCTGCTGCCCCGGCTGCACGCTGATCTGACCACGCGCACGGTGCTGGCCATGGACTACGTGCGCGGCTCTCCGATCGAAGCGCTGCTGGATTCGCCGCAAGCCGAGCGCGACCGCGTGATGACGCTGCTATTTGCACTGCTGCTACGCGAAGTGTTCGAGTTCCGTCTGGTCCAGACCGACCCCAACTTTGCCAATTACCGCTACGACACGCGCAGCCACCAGTTGGTGTTGCTTGACTTCGGCGCAACGCGCGCCTGCAAGGCACGGATGGCGAGCGACTTCGGACGCATGATCAAGGCCGCCATGGCAACCGACCGTGAGGCGCTGAGCGCTGCGCTACTGGCCATCGCTTATTTCGACGACAGCACGCAGGAGAAGCATCGTCACGCCGTGCTCGATATTGCGACACAGGCACTGGAGCCGTTTTGCCAGCACGGCGGCTACGATTTTGGCAGCTCGAACCTGCCCGAACGTGTACGCGCCGCCGGCATGGCGCTTGGGTTGGAGCGTGAATTTGCCCAGTTGCCGCCGACCGACGCCATGCTGCTGCAACGCAAGTTTGGTGGTCTGTATCTGCTGGCGATCCGGCTCAAGGCCCGCGTTGACCTGCATGGGCTGGCGCAGGCAACGCTGCATCCGCGCCATCTTGCCCGGGAACCGCTTAGCGCACGGATTGATCGGCAGTCAACTTCTGCCATGCCTTGACCGCTTGCGCCGTGTCGCGCAGTAGTTTGACACCGGCAACCGGCACGGTCTGCAAGAAGGCAAAGCCCTGGCCACCGACCCAGAGCCGGCAGCGTTTGGGCAGGGCGCGGCGCAGCGCCTGGGCATAGGCCCGCGCCAGATCCGGGCGCATCACGACACTGGCCGAAATGGCCACCAGCGTGATATCCCAATCCTTGACCGCCTGCACCACATCAATTACGGGGGTTTGGGTTCCCAAGCTGAAGCAGTCGGCACCGCGCAAGGTCAACGCCGCCTGCACTCCGAGCAAACCCAGGCCATGCACTTCACCCGGCGGCGTGGTCAACAAAATGCGGTGCTGCAGTTCACTCGGCTGCAGACCCAGCAACTGGCTCTGCACCAATACCAGCACCGCATCCGTGTAATGGTGTTCGGCGTGCGCGCCGATGCGACCCGCCGCCCACGCATCGCCAACGGCCTGATTGAAAACCGGCAGGCGCTGTTCGACGAATTGCGCCAAACCTTCGCCCTCGATCAGCGCAGCAAGGTACTGCCGCACAGCGCCTGGCGCGCTGCCTGGCGCCAGCGTGCCGAGCAACTTCTCGGCGGTCTCGTCAAAAACACAGAGGCCCGAACTTTCAGTTTTGCTGGCCAGCAGGGCTTGCAGCTTGGACAAGGGCAAGGGAATCAGCTTGCTCGGGCGCATTCCCAGGCTGATCAACTGTTTGACCAGCTGCAACTTCTGGAGATCCTTGGCCTGATAGAGCCGCTGGCCGCGCGGGCCGCGCTCGGGCACGGGAAACTGATAGCGCAACTCCCACTTGCGCAACACCTCCCGGGACAGCCCGGTCGCCTGCTCAATCTCGTTTTGGTTCATTTCCGTGAAGTGTACAAGGATTCTTCCGTCCGGCATCCAGCCGATCGTCCTGGACAATTAGTGTATATTGAAGTAAAACACGGACATCACACATGGTCAAGCACTCGTACAACGGTTCCAATCGGACAAAGCGATGACGCAACAAACCACCCGTCAGGACAGCGCCAAACGCGGGACTGTTCTTGTCGTTGACGACAACGCCGATATCCGTCGCCTCGTGCATCTGACACTGGAAAAGCACTACACGGTACTGGAAGCCGCCGACGGCCACAGCGCCTTGCAGATGCTCTCCGAGCATCGCCCGCCGGTGGTGCTGCTCGACATCATGATGCCGGGTGAATTCGATGGTTTGCAGGTACTCGACGCCATCAAGCACGATCCCGAACTCCAGTGCACCCTGGTCGCAATGGTGACCGCTCGCGGTCAGGCCATGGACGGCCTTGAAGCCCGCATGCGGGGTGCCGACGCCTATTTCATCAAGCCCTTCAGCCCGCGCGATCTCAAGATCTGGGTCGAAAATCGCCTGCCATGAACCGGCAGGCGACACAAGACCAGAGCCGATGCCGGCGTTAATCCGAATGCCATGCGCAAGTTCAACACTTCCACACGTCTATTCATCCTGATCGGGGTGCTGTCATCCTTGCTGCTGGCCATCGGCGGCCTGGGTCTGTATGGCATCAGTCAATCCAACGCGGCCCTAAAGACCGTGTATGAGGATCGCACGGTGGCCATCGGCTTACTTGGTGAAATCCAGCACCAGTTGTTGCTCACCCGACTGGCCATTGGCAGCAGCGTGCTCGATTCGACACCGGATGCCATCGGCAAAGACATCATCGATCTGGCAAGCGCCAACAGCAGCATCGGCAAGGCCTGGAATGGCTACATGGCCACCTACCTGACGGAGCAGGAAGCGACCTTGGCCAACGCGTTCTCGCAGCACTTCCAACAATTTGAGCAAGACGGGTTGATACCCGTCACGCAGGCCCTGCGCAGAAACGACATCACGACGGTGCAACGTTTGATTGTGGAAAAAATTCGTCCGCTGGACCTGTCTTTGCAGAAAAGGCTTGAGGACTTGATGGCAATCCAGCTTACGGTAGCCAAGGCAGAGTACCGCAGCGCGGTGGCACGCTTCAAGACGCTGCGTCTGATGGCGGGCGGCACCATTGCCGTCGGTCTCTTGTTCGCGCTGCTGGCTGCCCTGGCACTGCTGCGCGCACAGCGCGAAGAAATTGAAGCGGCCCGGCAACGCCAGGCGCACACTGAAGTGCTGCGCTTGCTGGACGAGAACAGCCACTTGATGCAAAACTTGGAGCAGCAACAAAAGCTGCTCCAGGAGAGCGAGTTTCGCTGGAAATTCGCGGTCGAAGGTTTGGGTGATGGCGTCTGGGACCGAAACATTGAAACCGGTGAAGAACTGTTTTCAGCCCGCTGGAAAGCCATGCTCGGTTATGCCGACGACGACATCCTGCCGAACAGCCGGGAATGGGAGAAGCGCATTCATCCCAACGACCACCCCGCTGTGATAGCCACTGATCGGGCCTACCTGGCCGGCCAGACGCCAGCTTGCAGAATCGAATTCCGGATGCGCTGCAAGGACGACAGCTACAAATGGATTCTCAGCCGCGGTGTGATTGTCAGCCGCGACGCCAACGGCAGCCCGCTGCGCATGATAGGCACCCATACCGACATCGGTCAGCGCAAGGAATCAGAGGAACGCTCGCGTCTGTTTTCCAAGGTCTTCGAACACGCGCTCGAAGGCATCATGATCACCGATCTGGACGGTGACATCGTCGAAATCAATCCGGCCTTCACCCAGATCACAGGCTACAGCCGCGATGAAGTGCTGGGCCGCAATCCACGCCTGCTCAGTTCCGGGATGCAGGACGAGGTGTTTTACGCTGCCATGTGGCGTGAACTGACCGAAAGCGGCTACTGGGTTGGCGAGAACTGGAACCAGCGCAAGAACGGCGAGCGCTACGCCCAGGTACAAAGAGTCAGCACGGTACGCGACGAAAACGGTCACGCTTTGCACTATGTTTCCATGTTTTCCGACATCACGGCAACCAAGAACCACAGCAGCGAACTCGAACGTCTGGCGCGCTACGACAGCCTGACGCAACTGCCCAATCGCACCTTGCTGACCGAGCTCATGAACCAGGCCCTGTCGCAGACACTGCGCCGCGCGCAAAAAATGGCCGTGGTCTTTCTCGACCTCGATGGCTTCAAGGCAATCAATGACAGGCATGGACACGAGGCTGGCGACCATTTGCTGATCGCGATGGCGGCGCGGATGAAGCAGATGCTGCGCGACGGGGACATTCTGGCGCGCCTGGGCGGTGACGAATTCGTAGCCGTGCTGCTCGACCTCAATGACGTCAATGACAGCGCACCCGTACTCAATCGGTTGCTGGCCGCAGCGGCGCAACCGGTGCTGTTTAAGGATAGCGTGCTGCAGGTGTCGGCCAGTCTGGGCGTCAGCTTTTGCCCACAGGCGCACAAAGTGGAGATTGATCAGTTGCTGCGCCAGGCGGATCAAGCCATGTACCAGGCCAAGCAGGCCGGCAAAAACCGCTACGCCGTCTTTGATCCGGAACAGGACCGCAGCATCCGCGAGCGCCATGCGGCAATGGAGGACATCCGTCACGCTCTAAGTGACGGCCAACTGGTTTTGCATTTCCAGCCCAAGGTCAATCTGCGCAGCGGCGCCGTGATTGGCGCTGAAGCCCTGATCCGTTGGAACCATCCAGAACGGGGATTGGTGCCGCCGGCCCGGTTCCTGCCAATGATCGACGATCACCCGCTGGCCATCACACTGGGCCAGTGGGTCATCGAAAACACCCTGCTACAGATCGAAGCCTGGCAGCAAGCGGGGCTGAACATCCCGGTCAGCGTCAACATTGGCGCACGCCACTTGCGGCAGGCAGATTTCGTAACAGGCCTGGGCGCAGCGCTCGCCGCCCATCCCCGGGTCAAGCCCGGCTTGCTGGAACTGGAGTTGATCGAAAGCAGCGCGCTGGGGAATCTGGAACACGCCAGCCAGGTGATCGAAGCCTGCCGGCGGATGGGTGTTCGCTGCGCGCTCGACGATTTCGGCACCGGCTACTCGTCGCTGACCTATCTGAAGAAACTGCCAGTGGCCCAACTCAAGATCGACCAGAGCTTTGTACGCGACATGCTCGACGACATGGACGACCTGATCATTCTGATGGGTGTGCTCAACCTGGCCAGTGCTTTTGATCTGGAGGTGTTGGCCGAAGGGGTGGAGACAGTCGAGCACGGCGTGCGACTGCTGCAACTCGGTTGCGAACTGGGTCAGGGCTACTGCATCGCGCACCCGATGTCAGGCAGCGAATTTCCCGATTGGGTCGCCAACTGGCGGCCGGATCCGGCCTGGCACGATGTGCCGGTGGTCAAACGCGGACTGCTCGCCACGGTTGCGTCCGAGACTAAAAGCTAGGACTTCAGCAGCAGTTTGATGTCCGCAGCCAGCAGCGCCGCACCGCTGCCATAGCGGGTGTACAGACGCAGCTTGCCGCGCGTGTCGTAGACATAGCTGCCGGCGGAATGGTCCATCGAGTAACTGGTGGGCGTCTTGCCATCGACCTTCTTGTAATAAACCTTGTATTCCTTGGCCAGGGCCTCCAACTTCTCGGGCGTCGTGTAGAGCGCCAGAAAGCCCGGGTCAAAGGCCTCCATATAGGCTTTGAGCATTTCGGGCGTGTCACGCGCCGGGTCCACCGTGACAAACAGACCCTGCAAACGCTCGCCGTCGGCTCCCAACAAACGCTTGACCTCGGCCAGTTCCAGCATGGCGGTGGGACAGACATCGGGGCACTGCGTGTACCCGAAGAACAGCACCACCACCTTGCCGGCAAAGTCTTTCAGGCTGCGTGCTTGGCCGTTGTGATCGGTCAGGGAAAAGTCGCGCGCGTAGTCGGCACCGGTGATGTCGATGGCACCAAAGCTCGGCTTGTTCTCGGAGCAACCCGCCGTCATGCCGGCAAGCGCCGCCAGCGTGACGCCGCTCAAAATCCATTGCAACGCGTTTCTCTTGTTCATGGTGGCTTTCAGGCAAACGGTCAAAGCAGGTAGTGGTCCAGCAGCAAGGCGGCGAACAGCGCGCTCAGGTGGATCAACGAAAAGCGAAAGGTCTTGCGCGCCAACAAATACGAATAGTCGCGCCAGAGATAAAAACCATAAAGACAAAAGCCGCAGCTCAGGACGATGGCCACGCCCAGGTAGAGCCAGGAACTCATGCCGTAGACATAGGGCATCAGGCAGGCGGCGAACAGGATCACGGTGTAGAGCAGCACCATCAAGCGCGTGAACTGGTTGCCGTGTGTCACTGGCAGCATCGGCAACCCGGCCTTGCGGTAGTCCTCCACGCGGTACAGCGCCAGTGCCCAGAAATGCGGCGGCGTCCACAGGAAGATGATCAGAAACAGGATCAAGGCTTCCGGACCCACATCGCCCGACATGGCGGCCCAGCCCAGCACCGGCGGCATGGCGCCGGAGGCGCCACCGATCACAATGTTCTGCGGCGTCAGCGGTTTGAGGATCACGGTGTAGACCACGGCGTAGCCGATGAAGGTAGCAAAGGTCAGCCACATCGTCAGCGGATTCACCCACACATACAGAATCACGCTGCCCATCGCGCACAGCACGGCTGAGAACAGCAGGGTCTGGCCGTCGCCCAGTTCGCCGCTGGCGGTGGGACGCCAGGCGGTGCGCCGCATCTTGGCGTCGATGCTCTTTTCGACGATGCAGTTGAAGGCCGCTGCGGCGCCGGCCACCAGCCAGATGCCCAGACAGGCCAGCAAGGCGTGCTGCACGTGCTCCCATGAGGGCACACCGGGCACCGCCAGCACCATGCCGATCAGGGCGCAAAACACAATCAGTTGAATCACGCGCGGTTTGGTCAGCGCATGGAATTGCCACAGCACGGCGGTATTCATGTCACACGCTCCACATCATGGGCACGCATTGAGCTGCGACTCGCCACCAGCAGCCAGGTCAGCAGCAGCACCAGCGCCGCCGCACCCCCGGTGTGCAGCACGGCGCCGAGCAGTGGCCAGTCCAGCACCACGTTGCTCAGGCCCGTCGCCAGTTGCAGACCCGTGAGCACTGCAATCCAGCGCGCCGGACGGCGCAGCGCCGGCGTGAAGTTCAGGCGCCAGGCCAACAGGCCCAACAGGGCCAACACAATGAAGGCCGCCAAGCGGTGCACGTAATGAATCGCGGTCAGCGCGGCAAAACTGATGACCTCGCCACCCGCCGTCATGCCGAGTTCACGCCACAGCGCAAAGCCCTGTTCAAAGTCCATCAGTGGCCACCAGTTGCCTTGACATTGCGGAAAATCAGCGCAGGCCAGCACCGCGTAATTGGTGCTGACCCAGCCGCCCAGCGCCACTTGCAGCGCCACCAAACCCAGCGTCAGCCAGACCAGTGATCGCAAGGAAGGTGCCATGGCCCGGGCCGGTGCTAGCTTGCCAGTCTGTGGCAGTTGCACGCACAGCAGCATCAGCAGCACCAGGCCGCCCAGCAGGTGCAGCGTCACGATGAGCGGGAACAACTTCATGGTCACGGTCAGCGCGCCGAACGCACCTTGCAGGCACACCCATAGCAGCGTCAGTGTTGGAAAAATAACCGACCCCCACGCTTGCGGCCGCGACGGCTGCGCTGCCCTTGCCCTGCCAATCCAGGCGACTACTGCCAGCACCAGGATCAATACGCCCACACTGGTGGCGAGGTAGCGGTGAATCATCTCGACCCAGGCCTTGCCCAGTGTCACCGGGCCGCTCGGCATGGCGCTCTGCGCGGCCGAAATGGGCGCCTGGGCGCCGATCGGGCTGGCGTGGCCATAGCAGCCGGGCCAGTCCGGACAACCCAGACCGGAATCGGTCAATCGCGTGAAGGCGCCAAACATCACCAGATCGAAAGTCAGAAACAGGGTTAACAGCGTCAGCGCCTGGACCCGCTGCGGCACGCTCGCTCGGCGCTGGCGCAACCAGACCCAGGCCAGCGGCCCGAGCGCGAGCAGCGCGCCAAAAAACAGCATGCGCAGCAGCGGTGTGAAGTCGTAAAGGCTTTGCATCGTTGTGCCTATCGCCCGGCCTGGTCCCAAGAGGCCGAGGCGCGCAGCAGACGCTCCAGATCGCGCTTGGCCTTGGCCGCGCCCGCCATGTCGAGTTGCGCCGGAAAACGCAGCATCCAGTTGCCCATCGGGTCCACCAGATACAGATGATCGGCAAGTTGATGTCCCTCTGCTGGCTGCAGCCAGGCGCTCAGCGCCTCGGGTGCCACGCGCAGCACCGTCGCGTCTTTTAGCGCCGGCAGCAATTGATCGGGCACTGGCGCCTGGTCCGGGATCAACCAGACCCAATCACCCCGGTCGCGCTCCTTGCCCAGGCCTTCGCGCAACTGGCGTTGCAGATAGAGGTGACGCTCGCAAGCCGCGTCGCAGACGCCGCCGGCCACACTCAGCAGCAGCCATTGGCCCTTGAGCGCCTTCAGGCTTGCGCTCTGCCCGCGCAAACTCGTTCCCGCTTGATCCGGCAACGGCCGCTGCGGATCGATCAATTCACCAAAATTGCGCCGGCCTTCGGGTCGCACCACGTAATACATGAAATAGGAAGCGACAACGGGCGCGGCGCAGATCAAGAACACGACCAGCATCTGCCAGCGCCCGCGTCCGGTGCGCCGGGCATCACTCGCCAGCGCGCGCCCAGGCGACGGCAGCGAATGCACCGTCAAGCCCAGTGGCTGATCACCGGCCTCAGATGCGGCGCGGTTTGATGAATCGTTTGACAATTTGGAACCAGACATAAAGCGCCGTGATCAGCGCACTGAGCGCAAACCATTGGGCAGCATAACCATAGTGCGTTTCCACACCCACATTGACCCCAGGCCATTCCCGCAACAAACCTTCACTGGCGGCACCCGTCTGCTGTACCGAAACCGGCAGCAAGGGCAGACCCGATTCTGCGCTGAAGGCCGCAAGGTCCAGATTTTGCCGGATCAAACCGGTCTCGACCTCGCCAAACTGGTATAGCTTGGACGGCGCCGCAGCCAGGCGCCCGGCAATTTCAACCAACCCGTCTGGACTTTCGATCGGCGGCAAGCCGGTCCGATCGATAAAGTTGCGCGCCACCCAGCCGCGCTGCACCAGCACGACCGCCGCACCACCCTCCAGTTGCAGGGGCGTCATCACATACAAGCCCGGCTTGCCGTTCATCTGGCGGTTGTCCAGAAAAACCGTACGCTTGGTCACCCAGCGCCCGCGCAACACAACCCGCCGCTGCAGTTCGCTCGATGCATCCGGCAGCGCCGCCAGGGCCGTGCTCCCCAGTGCTGGCAGCGCAGCCCTTGCATCCACGCGCAACTGCAAAGCCTCTTTCTGCGTAGCGCGCGACAACTGCCAGCGTCCGAGCGCGAGCGTCGTCCCCAGCGCCAGCAAGGCACAGAAGGTCAGCAACAAAAAACGCCAACGCGAACTCACGGGATAATCCAATTCATGAAGTACTGGGTCATTCTTGCATTTGTCGCCATCATCGGCAGTCTGGCTGGCGCCCTGCTCTTCATGATGAAAGGCAGCAGCGAAAAAACGAGGTCCAGAAAAATGGCACTCGCGCTGGCCATGCGCGTGGCGCTGTCCATCCTGCTGTTCGCCAGCATCCTGCTGGCCTGGAAGCTAGGCTACATCCACCCAAGCGGGATACCGATCCAAGGCTGAGGCGCTGCGGCTTTTGTCATCTCGTCCCCGGTTGTCATCCCGGACTTGATCCGGGATCCATGCCTTCCAACTATGCCACCCGTACCCTGGATTGCGGATCGAGTCCGCAATGACAAGTCAGGGGGCCACCGCTACAGCCAATACACCAGCACGTAGAGCCCCAACCACACCACATCAACAAAGTGCCAGTACCAGGCAGCGCCTTCGAAGCCGAAGTGGCGCTCTGCGCTGAAGTGGCCTTTTTGCAGACGCAGCGTGATGAACAGCAGCATCAGCATGCCGACAAAAACGTGAAAACCGTGAAAGCCGGTCAGCATGAAAAAGGTTGAACCATAAACGCCGGAGGTGAGCTTGAGGTTGAGCTCGTGGTAGGCGTGGTAGTACTCATAACCCTGCACCGTCAGGAACACGATGCCCAAGAGCACGGTAGCCCACATGAAGGCGACGGTACGGGCGCGTTGACCGACCAGCAGCGCATGGTGCGCAATCGTCAAGGTCACGCCCGAGCTCAGCAGCAGCGCGGTATTGATGGTGGGCAACCAGAACGGCGTCATGGTCTGGAACGGCTCCACGGTTCCGGCCGGCGAGCCGGTGGCACCAGCGGCCAGACTCGGCCAGACCGCCTTGAAGTTGGGCCACAGCAGCGCGTTGTCGATATTGCCCAGCGCCGGTATCGAATGTCCACGCGCCCACCACAGGGCGGTGAAAAAGGCACCGAAGAACATCACCTCGGAGAAGATGAACCAGCTCATGCTCCAGCGGAACGACAGGTCGATCTTGTGCCCGTATTGACCGCTTTCACTCTCGCCAATCGCGTCGCTGAACCACTGGAACAGCACGACCACAAACCAGAGCAGGCCAAAGGCCAGTGCGTAACGGCCCCAGTCCACGCCGTTGATCCATTGCCCGCCACCCAGAATGACGAAGAACAGGCCCAGCGCCGCCATCGCTGGATGACGCGAGGGGCCGGGAACAAAGTAGTAGGGCTTTGCTGCGCTTGTGTTTGAACTCATTTCAACTCCAATTTCTTCCGGTTCTCTTGAATCAATATCATGGTCGGCGACCTGTTACTTTCCGACGATCCAGTTCACGAGCAGGATCAGGCCCAGCACCAATAGCAGCGCGCTGCCAATCCCCGCCACGATGATGTGAAACGGATTGACCTGGGCCACGTCCTGCTGCGATTCGCTGCTCTTGCGAATGCCAAAAAATGACCAGGCCACCATCTTCATGCTGCGCCAGAACGAGGGCTTCATGTGCCGGCTCCCGCTTTGATCTGACCCGTCGCATCGGCCACTGGCGCCGCCGGTGTTTTGCCGCCAACTTCGAAGAAGGTATAGGACAGCGTGATCGTCTTGACGTCGCGCGAAATCTTCGGGTCAATCACGAATACCACCGGCCAGGACTTCTTCTCACCCGGCTCCAGCGTGTACTGGTTAAAACAAAAGCACTGCAGCTTGTTGAAGTGGGCAGCAGCCTGCTGTGGCGCGTAACTCGGTATCGCCTGCGCCGACATGCGCCTGTCCTGCACGTTCTGGAACTCGTACATCACAGTGGCCATTTCGCCCGGGTGCACCTGCAGCGAGCGCTGCGCCGGTTTGAATTCCCAGGGGCCGCGCGAATTGGCGTCGAACTCAACCGTGATGGTGCGACTGGCATCCACCTGGGTGTTGACAGGCAAGGCTTCGATGGAACCGGGGATGTTGCGATCCCCCAGCGCCAGCACGTTGATGCCGGTCATCTCGCAAATCGCGTTGTACAGCGGCACCAGCGCATAGCCGAAGGCAAACATGGCGACGGTGATCACCGTCAGCTTGCCCATCATCCGGACGTTCGCGCTCCAAAGCTTCATGCGCTAGTGGCTCTCGATGTACATGCGGGCGATGAAGCCGACGAAGAACACCAGCGCGATTGACGCCAGGATCAGGCCGGTTTTCAGATTCGCTTTTCTTTGCTCGGGATTCATGCCAGTCCTAGCCAATGATTCGGGTTGCCGTGGCGTCGAGCTTGGGCGGCGTCTCAAAGGTGTGGTAGGGCAGCGGCGTCGGCAGCTCCCACTCCAGACCTTCGGCACCTTCCCACGGTTTTTGCGGCGCTTTTTCGCCCTTGCCGCGCAGCGTCGGCAGCACGACAAAGAAGAAGAAATAGACCTGGGCAAAGCCGAAGAAGAATGCACCGACCGAGGCCACGGCGTTGAAGTCGGCGAACTGCATCGGGTAGTCGGCATAGCGACGCGGCATGCCGGCCAGGCCCAGGAAGTGCATCGGGAAGAAAGTGACGTTGAACGAGATCAGCGACCACCAGAAGTGGATCTTGCCGCGCGATTCGTTGTACATAACACCGGTCCACTTCGGGCTCCAGTAGTAGTAACCGGCAAACAGCGCGTAGAGCGAACCGGCCACCAGCACGTAATGAAAGTGCGCCACCACGTAATAGGTGTCGTGGATCTGGATGTCAATCGGCGCCATCGCCAGCATCAGACCCGAGAAGCCGCCGAGCGTGAAGACGAAGATGAAACCGACGGCAAACAGCATCGGCGTCTCAAAGGTCATCGAGCCCTGCCACATGGTGGCGATCCAGTTGAAGATCTTCACCGCCGTCGGCACCGCGATCAGCATCGTGGCGTACATGAAAAAGAGCTGACCCGTCACCGGCATGCCGGAGGTGAACATGTGGTGCGCCCAGACGATGAAGCTCAGGATCGCGATCGACGAAGTTGCGTAGACCATGGAGGCGTAGCCAAACAGCTTCTTGCGCGCAAAGGCCGGCACGATCTGGCTGATGACGCCAAAGGCCGGCAGAATCATGATGTAGACCTCGGGGTGACCGAAGAACCAGAAGATGTGCTGGTACATCACCGGGTCGCCGCCGCCGGCCGGGTTAAAAAAGCTGGTGCCGAAATGGCGATCGGTCAGCGTCATGGTGATGGCACCGGCCAGCACCGGCATGACGGCGATCAGCAGGTAGGCCGTGATCAGCCAGGTCCAGCAGAACATCGGCATCTTCATCAGCGTCATGCCGGGCGCGCGCATGTTCAGGATGGTGACGATGATGTTGATGGAGCCCATGATGCTCGATGCGCCCAGCAGGTGCATGGCAAAAATGCCGGTGTCCATGCTCGGGCCCATCTGCAGCGTCAACGGCGCGTACAGCGTCCAGCCGGCCGCCGGCGCACCACCGGGCATGAAGAAGGAACCCGCCAGCATCGCGGCGGCCGGGATCATGAGCCAGAAGCTGAAGTTGTTCATGCGCGCAAACGCCATGTCGGAAGCACCGATCTGCATCGGAATCATCCAGTTGGCGAAGCCGACAAAGGCCGGCATGATGGCGCCAAACACCATGATCAGGCCGTGCATGGTGGTGAGCTGGTTGAACAACTCGGGGTTGATGAACTGCAGGCCCGGCTGAAACAGTTCGGCACGGATGATCAGGGCCAGCACGCCACCGAGCATCAGCATGGTGAAGCTGAACAACAGGTACAGCGTGCCAATGTCCTTGTGGTTGGTGGCGAAGACCCAGCGCTGCCAGCCGCTCGGGGCGTGGTGCGCATGGTCGTGGTCATGGTGGTCTAAAACGGCGCTCATGGCGATTTCCTTTTCTGTTCTTCTTGTCGGGCAGTGGGCGTTCAGCGGCGCGCGGCCGTGACGTCAGCGGGCTGCACCAGCTGCCCCGTTTTGTTCGACCAGTTGTTCTTGGTGTAGGTGATGACAGCGGCGATTTCGGTATCGTTCAACTGCTTCCAGGACGGCATGGCGCCGTTGTTCTGGCCGTTGAGCAAGACGGCAATCTGCTTGCCCTTGTCGGCGTCGAGCACCACGGCCGCACCATCAAGCGGTTTGACCACGCCGCCACCCTTGCCGTGCGTCTGGTGGCAGGCCACACAGTTGGCGGCATAGACCTTCTCGCCGCGCTTGAAGATTTCCTCGGCGCTCCAGACCTTGGTCGGGTCGTCCGCGCGTGCCGCCATGGCTTTCTTCTCGGCCAGCACCCAGGTCGAGTAGTCGGCCGCGGATACCACTTTCACGTGGATCGGCATGTAGGCGTGCTCCTTGCCGCACAGTTGCGCACACTGGCCGTAGTAGTCGCCAACCTTCTCGGCGCGAAACCAGGTGTCGCGCACAAAGCCCGGAATCGCCGCCTGCTGGACGCCAAAGGCCGGCACCATCCAGGCGTGAATCACGTCGTTGGCGGTGGTGATGATGCGGATCTTCTGGTTCACCGGCACCACCAGCGGGTGATCAACTTTCAGCAGGTAGTCATCAACGACCTCGCCCTTTTTCGGCCCCCCGTCGTTGGACATCTGGCGCTGCGCCTTGTCCAGCGCCGAGATGAAGCCAATGCCCTCGCCTTCGCCCTTGAGGTAGTCGTAGCCCCACTTCCACTGCATACCGGTGACCTTGATCGTAAGGTCGGCGTTGGTGGTGTCTTTCATCGCCACCACGACCTTGGTCGCCGGCAGCGCCATCAGGATCACGATGATGAAGGGCACGATGGTCCAGATCACTTCGACCGTCACCGATTCATGGAAATTGGCCGACTTGTGGCCAACCGACTTGCGGTGCTTCCAGATCGAATAGAACATGACGCCGAAAACCGCCACGAAGATCACGGTGCAGACGATCAGCATGAACCAGTGCAGCCAGGCCTGATCCTCGGCGATGCGGGTCACGCCAGCGGGCAGGTTCAGCTGATTGACGGCGGGACCGCCAGGCAGGTCGCTGACCGCATGCGCTGCCGTGAAAACGACGGTACTGGCCCAGGCCAACGCTGCCCGCAGCATGCCAGTCAATTTGTGGGAAATTCTTTTCATCGCGCTCACTTGTTTTGTTGCCTCGGGTAGACCGGTCAGGTCAGGTCGCGGGCAATTGTAGTGCAGCCGATTGAATCTTGTTGGACCCCTTGTCAAGTCCTTTTCTCAAGGTTTCCCAGGATAGTTTTTGCGTTGGTGCAAGGTTTCCCGCATTTGTGCCAGAGACAGCACGGTCTCGGCCCGAATGTCCAGACGCGGCGCCGGTTTGACAGCATGGCCGTATACCACCTCAAACGTCAGACTGAGCGGCGTTTTTGCCAGTTCCTGCTGCAGTTGCGCGTGCCACTGGCGCGCGCGCAGGCCCGCAAAGCGCTGCGGATGCAGGTTGCGCCCCAGCCCGCGCAACTCCTGCAGCAGGCGCTCGGGCGTCTCAAATGTGAGCGTGATGCGCTCCATGTCCATCACCGGGTCGGCAAAGCCGGCCGCCAGCAGCATGTCGCCCCAATCGTGCATGTCGGTGAACTCGTGTGCTGGCGCGCCCCAGCCCAGACTCTGGTAGAGGCCGCGCAACTCCTGCAAGGTATCAGGCCCGAGACAGGAAAACATCAGGAAACCATCCACCGCCAGCGCCTGGTGCCACTGCGCCATCAGGGCGTGTGGATCGTGCGTCATGTGCAGCGCCATATTGGCCCACAGCATTTGCGCTGCACCCTCCGTCGGCACCTCAAAACGCGGCTGGCGCCCAAGCCAGCGCGCCGGTTGCCACCAGGGTTTGGCCAGGCTTGCTTGGGCATGGGCAGCACGGCCTGGCTCGAATTCCGTCACAAAACAGTCGGCCTGCGGGTAACGCTGGGCCAGCAGCGCATGCGCCTGCATACCGCCGCGCACCGGCTCCCAGTGCGCCCAACTGGCGGGCTGCAACTTGATGCAATCGAGCCGCTCCTGCATGCGCCGCGCCACTTCCTCGTGCAGCCAGGGTGAGGTGCTGGCGGGCAAGCGCTGCCAGCGCCGGACGGCAATCGGGTCAATCGTGGGAGGGCGGTCGGTCGGCATGGTGTGGTACGAGTGGCGGACGCAAGAGTATATTGACTCCATGTTTGCGCGCGTGTTCAGGGGGCTGCTGGACGCACTGCCGAGCCAGTGCATGGTCTGCCATGCCTGGCCGGGGCAGAGTCTGTGCGAGGCCTGCGTCAGCCGCTTCGCGCAGCCACAGCCGCGCTGCCGCACCTGTGCGCTGCTGCTGCCCAGCGGCGTTGCGCAATGCGGCGAATGTGTCGCCAAAGCGCCGCCGCTGGACGCCTGTCTGGCCGCCGTGTCGTACGCCTACCCCTGGTCGCATTTGATTCTGGGCTACAAGTTCCATGAACACCCCGGCCGCGCCGGCGCCTTTGCCCTGCTGCTGCGCAGCACGCCCTGGGTTGAGCCGGCGCTGGAAGCCGCCGATGCCGTGTTGCCGATGCCGCTCTCGCGGGAGCGGCTGCGCACACGCGGCTTTAACCAGGCGCTGCTGCTGGCGCGCCAACTCGCACCCGACAAAACCAACAGCCATCTGCTGCTACGCATCCAGGACACGCCGGCCCAAAGCACGCTGCACCGCAACGAGCGTCTGGACAGCCTGCACGATGCCTTCGCCGTCGATCCACTGCGCGTGCAACAAATCAAAGGCAAGCGACTGGTGCTGGTGGACGACGTCATGACCAGCGGCGCCACGCTCTACGCAGCAGCACGCGTGCTGCGCGCCGCCGGCGCTGCGCACATCACGGGATTGGTGATTGCGCGAACGGAATAAAGCCCCGCGCTGCGACAATCCGCCCATGTTCCATATCGTTCTGGTCGAGC
>CAIWNX010000102.1 GCA_903914175.1 uncultured beta proteobacterium
AACACACAATCAGTACAGTGACTGATGTCACAGCATAGTTGCTGAATTGGAATTCAGTTTGCGAAAGGCCGCTTACTGATCTGCATGCGCCAATTTGAATGACAGCTTCCTCCAACAGAATCTGACCGGTAAGGGCACTTATGAATAGCTATCCATAAGTGCCCGCTTTTGACCTAGGCCTCACCGCCTCGCCGCCTGGCGCCTGCACTTCAGTTGTCCGTCGCCAAGAGCAAAAAAAGTGCCGTGCCAGCAATCGCCAGCACGGCACGATTGGGAGCGAATCAGCCGATGAACTTGGCAAGAATGGCGTTGAACTTGGTCGGGTTCTCAACGAACATGAAGTGCTGACCGCCCTCTGATTCTTCAAAGATTTCGAGCTGCGATCCCTTGGTTTGCGCGGCGGCCCAGGCCACTGACTTCCATGGAATCAGACTGACACGGCCGCTGATAAACAGGGACGGCACGTTGATGCGCGGGAACACATCACGCCAGTCCTGATGGCAGTGGTTGTAAATCAGATCAGCAGACAGTTTGCGTGGCATTTTGAGATTGCAGGCAACCGTCCACTTCATGGTTTCGGCGCTCATGGCCTTGGTCACCATGCCGCCCAGGAAGCCTTCGGTGGTGGCGATGCCATCTGGACCCGCCAGTGCGTTGGCCGTACCTGTCACCGCCTCCGGTGAAAACACAGCGCCCGCGTTTTCCAGTTCCTCGGGCGACCAGGCTGGGTTGGATGTCAACAGTGGCGGCTCATCACAGAACACAAACTTGCCAATGCGCTCGGCACCGAAAAGGTCAAAGTAGCACCACAGAACAGAGCACCCCATCGAGTGCCCCATGATCGTCACGTCTTTGAGGTCCAGCGCTTTGAGGACGTCGGCAACGTCTTTGGCCAGGCGCTGGATACGGTAGCCAAATAGCGGTTTGTCTGAATCCCCATGGCCACGCATATCAACAGCGATCACATGGTAGCGGTCCGACAAGCCCTCCAACTGGTACTTGAATTGCTCAGCTGTTTGTGACCAACCTGGGATGAGAACCAGCGGCTTGCCAGCGCCTGCCTCCAGGTAACTGAGCCTGACACCATCGCTGGTCGTAACCGATTTTTTTGTGATCATGTTGGAATTCCTCTATTTTTTCTTGGCCACTGCTTCATCGGTGATGTACGGGCCCACCACCTTCCACTTGCCGTCCTGGATTTGCGACAGGCGCGAGGCGTCGCTGCCCAGGCGCTTGGTCGGCGAGAAGGTGGCGGGCGCGCTGCCGAAGATGTCGGTCGGCATCGACATCGTGTCCATCACCTTGATGAAGCTGTCGGTCGTCAGGTTCTTGCCAGCCTTGGTGGCAGCGTTGGCGAAGATGTTGATGATCAGGTAGCCGTAGACCGAGAACACGGCCGGGTCTTCGTTGAACTTGGTCTTGTACTTGTTGGCCCAGAAGCGGATCGGCTGAGAGACTTCGTCGGTGTAGGGGTTCTGCACCGTCATCGTGGCATACAGGCCATCCATCGCCTTGCCGCCAAGTTTGTGGATCAGGTCGGTGTAGGCTGCGCTGGAGCCAAGGAACACCGGGTTGAAGCCGGTCTTGCGCGATTCGCCGATGGTGCCGATGGTCTCGCGGATGATGGTGCCCAGCACCACCATCTCGCAGCCGGCGGCCTTCATCTTGGCTACTTGCGAAGAGAAGTCGGTCGCGCCGCGCTTGAATGAAGTCTTCTCGTGGTAATCCATGCCCAGCGTCTTCAGGCCGGCTTCACCGCCACGCAGCACTTCGAGACCGAAGTCATCGTCCTGGTAGACGGTGCAGACCTTCTTGATACCCTTTTCCTTGATCATTTGCGGAACGGCGCGGCGCATCTGGTCGAAGTAGGTGGCGGCAAACGAGTACTTCAGGCGGTGAAAAGGCTCGTACATTTCGCGTGCCGCTGTGACCGGAAAGAAGTTGATGATGTTGGCGTCGAACTGCACCGGGATGGCGGCCATGTTCTGCGCCGTGCCGATATGGCCCATCATCATGAAGATCTTGTCCTGGTTCACCAGCTTCTGCGCGGCCAGCACCGCACGTTTGGGCTCGTAGCCGGAGTCCTCCACGATCAGGCGCAGCTTGCGCCCGTTGATGCCACCCTGCTCGTTGATTTCATCGACGGCCAGGATCATGCCCAGGCGGTCCTGCTTGCCAAAGCCGGCCAGTGGACCTGACAAATCCTGGATCGAGCCGAGCAGAATCTCGGTGTCGGTCACGCCCTGCTGGGCGCTGTGCACGTTGGCTGTAAAAGCCAGTGCTGCCAGCGCCATGGTTAAAGCAATTTTCATTCAATATCTCCGTCAAGTTCTTGTTCCAGGCTTTGCGCCGTGTTTGCGTCACAGTGCCACTGCGTTTATAGCGGTAATCCGGGCAAAGCCAGCGAGGGTTTTTACCGACGTTTGACTGTGAGAGCCGCCTCAGCGCCGATGCTGGCGCACACCGCGGTGCGCAGCGGGCAGGGCGCTGCTGATCAGGGCGGCACCGGTCCATAGCAACGGTGCCACACCCAGCGGCCCAACGGCCAGACCGAAGGCGATGGGCACCCAGACGGAAGAGGCATTGCCGATCAGGGAACGCAAGCCCAGCGCTTCGCCGCCGCGACCACCCGGTGCTGCCGCGTGCAGCAGCGAGAGCATGTTGGGCTGGCTAAAACCAATCGATGTGCCAAACAAAAAACCCAGCAGCATGAAGACGCCGGCGGCAGCAGCCCAGGGCAAGGCCATGAACACCAGTGCGATCATCAGCATCGCTGCGCGCATGATCTGCCACTCGCGCATCCGGGTCGAGAGCCAGGGCATCAGGGCGCGGCTGACGAAGGTGCCCACGGCAAACAGCGAGAACACGGTGCCGATGATGGAGGCCGAGAAGCCCAGCCGCGTTCCCAGCACCGGCAGCATGACGATGAACAGGTCCCAGCAGCACGACAGTGCCATGCTGACGTAGTAGATGCGCCGCAGTTCGGGCTCGCCCAGCAAGTCGTGCCAGGCTTGCGGTTGGGCTACCTCGTCGGCTGTTGCCGTCGCTTGGGCCGCCGCCGGCAGGTGTGTCAGCCGTCTGAAAACCAGCCAGCAGGCGACACAACTGAACAGCGCCATGGCGGCAAACGCCATCCGAAAACCGGCATGGTCGATCAGCAGTCCCGAGATGAAAGGCCCGAGCGCGCTGGAGGCTGAATGCCCCAGCGCATACCAGCCGAAATTGCGCAAGCGTTGCTGCGCTGACTGGCCTTGCGCCATGGCACCGACCGTGTGCTGACCGGCCACTGACATCGCGTTAAAGCCAAAGCCGATCAGGATGGCCATTACAAACAGCGCCGGCACGCTGAGCCAGAGCACCGGTACCGTGGCGCCAACCAGCACCGCCAGCACGCCCAAGCGCATAACGGGCAAGGCACCCATGCGATCGACCCAGCGCCCGACCGACATGGCCGCCAGCGTTGGCAGCACCGAAAAAGTGGCCATGAAGAGCCCGACCACCCATTCCGGCGCGCCGACGTTCAAGGCATAGAGTGAACCGGAGACGCGCCCGCCCGACATGGCCATGTGGCCCGTCAGAGTGACCAGAATCAGGGGCAGCAGCAGGGGCGGAAAACGCTTGGGCACTGGCCCATCACCGTGTTGCAGGCGTCGGTATCGGGCGCGGACGGCCCTGATCGTCGATCGCCACATAGGTCAGGGAGGCCTCCGTTACCTTCATGTAATGTCCCTGCGCGCTGAAACGTTCGGCATAGACCTCGACCTTGACCGTGATCGAGGTGCGCCCGATGCGCACCAGTTTGGAAAAGAAGGTCAGTATGTCGCCCACCCGAACCGGCTGCTTGAAGATGAATTCGTTGACGGCCACCGTTGCCATGCGGCCCTGGGCGTAGCGCGCCGGGATGACGGAGCCGGCCAGATCGACCTGCGCCATGACCCAGCCACCGAAGATGTCGCCGTTGGCGTTGGAGTCGGCCGGCATTGGAATAACCTTGAGGACCAGTTCCTCGTCGGTGGGCAGTTGAACCGCCATCGGGTTGTTGTTTGCAGACATAGGGGACAATCTCTCTACAGAATGTTGAGGACAGAGCTGGCTCTTTGACTGATTGAGGACAGAGCTTGTTCGCTGCGCGTAACGTCGGTCTGTCCCACAATGCATCAAGATTCGGTCTGTCCCGCAAAGTAATTATTTTCAAGATTGTCCCCTATGCGCCGATCAGGCGAACACAGCCCCCTGCGTGACGGCGCCAGCGCCGCACCTGCCCCCGTTGCCACCCGGTCCGACCTGGCCACCCTCAAGCGCCTGTTTCCCTACCTTTGGCAGTACAAATGGCGCGTCATGGCGGCGCTGGCCTTCATGATTGGCGCCAAGATGGCCAACGTCGGTGTGCCGCTGCTGCTCAAGCAGCTGGTCGACACCATGAACCCCAAAGGTGGCGTCGGCGCCAGCGCCTTGCTGGTGGTGCCGGTGGCCCTGCTCTTCGGCTATGGTTTGCTGCGTCTGTCGACCACGCTGTTTGCCGAGTTGCGTGAACTGATTTTTGCCAAGGCCACGGAGGGCGCCTCGCGCACGATCTCGCTGCAGGTGTTTCGCCATCTGCACGCTTTGAGTCTGCGTTTTCACCTGGAACGCCAGACCGGCGGTATGACGCGCGACATCGAACGCGGCACGCGCGCCGTCAACTCGCTGATCTCGTATTCGCTCTACAGCATTTTCCCGACGCTGATCGAAGTGACCATGGTGCTGAGCTACCTGGCGCTCAAGTTCGACATCTGGTTTGCCGGCATCACGATCGTGGCGCTGGTGGTCTACATCACGTTCACCGTGATCGTGACCGAGTGGCGCACGCATTTCCGCAAGGAGATGAACGAGCTCGATTCCAAAGCCCACAGCCGCGCCATCGATTCGCTGCTCAACTACGAAACGGTCAAGTACTTCAACAACGAAGAGTTCGAGGCGCGCCGCTACGACGAGAACCTGGAGAAGTACCGCCGCGCCGCCGTCAAGAGCCAGAGCACGCTGAGTCTTTTGAATACCGGTCAGCAGTTGATCATCGCCAGCGGTCTGGTTGCCATGCTGTGGCGTGCCACGCAGGGCGTGGTCGATGGCCATATGACGCTGGGTGACCTGGTGATGGTCAACGCCTTCATGATCCAGCTCTACATTCCGCTGGGCTTCCTGGGTGTGCTGTACCGCGAGATCAAGCAAAGCCTGACCGATCTGGACAAGATGTTCACGCTGATGGAGCGCGAGCGTGAAATCGCCGATGTGCCGGGGGCCAAGCCGCTGCGCGTGGATGGCGCCAACGTCACGTTCAGCCACGTCAACTTCGCGTATGAGGCGGCGCGTCCGATCCTGCACGACATCAGTTTCGAGATTCCGGCTGGCAAGACGGTGGCCGTGGTCGGGCCCTCGGGGTCCGGCAAGTCAACGCTGGCGCGGCTGCTGTTTCGCTTCTACGACGTGCAGAGCGGAGAGATCCTGATTGCCGCTCAGGACATCAAGCAGGTGACGCAAGCTTCTCTGCGCCAGGCCATCGGCATCGTGCCGCAGGACACGGTGCTGTTCAACGACACGGTCGAATACAACATCGCCTACGGTCAGCCCGGTGCCACGCGCGCGCAGGTGATCGAGGCCGCCAGTTCGGCGCACATCCACAGCTTCATCGCCGCCACGCCGAAAGGCTACGACACCATGGTCGGCGAGCGCGGCCTCAAACTCTCGGGTGGCGAGAAGCAGCGCGTGGCGATTGCGCGCACCCTGCTGAAGAATCCGGCCGTGCTGATCTTCGACGAAGCCACCTCGGCACTGGACAGCGCCAACGAGCGCGCGATCCAGGCCGAACTGCAAAACGTGGCGCAGAACAAGACCACGCTGGTGATCGCGCACCGACTCTCGACCGTGGTTGACGCGCATGAAATCCTGGTGATGGAGGCCGGACGCATCATCGAGCGCGGCTCGCACGCGCAACTGCTGGCAGCCGATGGGCGCTACGCGCAGATGTGGGCGCTGCAACAGAGTTCGGAGTAACTGGGTAGGGACGAACCCGGGCCGGACTTCTACAATCGTCCGATGCAATCGCCTAGCGCCGTATTTCCAGACCAACAGACCGCATGACCACACTTCATATTTCAACTGCCTTCGACTCCGGCGCCATCGATGTCGTGAGCCTGGCCGATGCCGGTGACATTCAGATCCGAGTACGGCGCGACAACGCCAGCGAGTTTGCGCAGTGGTTTCACTTCCGTTTGCAGGGTGCTGCCGGTTTGGCGACTTGCCTGCGCTTTCTCAATGCGGGTCATTGCGCCTACCCGAAAGGCTGGGTTGACTACCGCGTGGTCGCCAGCTACGACCGTCAGAACTGGTTTCGGATTCCGACCCGCTTTGATGGGGAGGTCATGTGTGCCGAGATCACGCCCGAGACGCAAAGCGTTTACTTTGCCTACTTCGAGCCCTATTCCTACGAGCGCCACCTGGACCTGATTGGTTCGGCTGGTGCTTGCGAAAACGTCGCCGTCGAGCATCTGGGCCAGACGCTTGACGGGCGCGACATGACACTGCTGCGCATCACCGCTGCGGACGGCGCACTCGCTGTTGCAGAGCGCAAGAAGGTCTGGTTGATCGCGCGCCAGCATCCGGGCGAGGCGATGGCCCAGTGGTTTGCCGAAGGTTTTCTGGAGCGTCTGCTCGATGCTGACGACCCGGTCGCGCGCGTGCTGCTCTCAAGCTGCGTTTTTTACGTTGTGCCCAATATGAACCCGGACGGCGCCGCGCGTGGCAACCTGCGCACCAATGCGCTCGGCACCAATCTGAACCGCGAGTGGCTACAGCCCAGCCTGGAACGTTCGCCCGAAGTCTTTCTGGTGCGCCAGAAGATGCTCGAGGTCGGTGTCGATCTGAACCTGGACGCGCATGGTGACGAGGTTCTGCCCTACAACTTCTGTGTCGGCAGCGAGGGCAATCCCAGCTACACGCCGCGCCTGGCGGCACTGGAGCAGCGCTTCAAGACGGCCTGGGTTGATACCTGTCCGGATTTTCAGACGACGCGGGGCTACGCCCGCATTCAACCCGGCCAGGCCAATCAGACCCTGGCAACGAACTGGGTAGCGCAGCAGTTTGACTGCCTGGCGTTCACGATCGAGATGCCGTTCAAGGACAACGCCGATCTGCCCGACAGCTTCACCGGCTGGAGCGGCGAGCGCGCGAAGAAACTGGGTGCGAGCGTGTTGTTGCCGATCCTGGCCGTGGTGGATCACTTGCGTGACACGTTATGACCGATTCCAAACTCCCGGCGTTTCGTCGCGCCACGCCCCCACCCGGCCGCGCGCCAGCCGCGCCGGGTGCCGTCAACAGCAGCGGCACGCTGCGCCTGAACAAGCGCATGGCCGAACTCGGTCTGGCTTCGCGCCGCGAAGCCGACGACTGGATCGGCCGTGGTTGGGTCAAGGTCAATGGCGAGGTCGCGACCATGGGCATGCAGGTGAGCCCCGATGTGCGCATCGAAATCGCCAAGCAGGCGCAGGGCCAGCAGGCCAATCAGGTGACGATTCTGCTGAACAAGCCGATGGGCATCGTCAGTGGCCAGGCCGAGGATGGGCACCAACCCGCCATCACCCTGATCCAGCCGCAAAACCGCTGGGCCGAGGACAACGCGCGTTTCTTTTTTCACCCCCGGCAGTTGCAAAGCCTGGTGCCAGCCGGGCGGCTCGACATTGATTCGATTGGTCTGCTGGTGCTGACGCAGGACGGCCGTGTTGCGCGCCAGTTGATCGGCGAAGACTCGGTGATGGAAAAAGAGTATCTGGTGCGCGTGAGCTACACCGGCTTTGCCGAGCCCGATGGCCAGCCCGATCGTTTGTTGCAGATCAACGATGGCGACCCGGTCAGTACCAATGTGCAGGCCATCTTCCCGCCTGAGGGCTTGGCGCTGCTGCGCCATGGCCTGAGCCTGGATGGCCAGGCCCTGAAACCGGCCAAGGTCAGTTGGCAAAACCCGGAGCAGTTGCGCGTGGTGCTGACCGAAGGCAAGAAGCGCCAGATCCGGCGCATGTGTGAGCTCGTCGGCCTGAAGGTCGTGGGCCTCAAGCGCGTGCGCATCGGCAACGTGATGCTGGGCAATCTGCCGCTAGGCCAGTGGCGCTACCTGGCGCCGCATGAAAAGTTCTAGGTCTTGATTTCAGGAGTCATCATGAAGCATTGTTTTTCAAAATCCATTCCGGTGTTGGCACTGCTGGCAGCTGGCATGGTGCAGGCACAGGAGGGCGGCACGGTCAATGCCATTTGCAGCACGGACCAGCCCTGGTGCGAGCGCGCGGCGCAGGAGTTCACGCGCGCCACCGGCATCAAGGTCTTGCAGTCGCACAAGGCCACCGGCGAGGCGGCGGCGCAGTTGCGCGCTGAAGCGGCCAACCCGAAAACCGATATCTGGTGGGGCGGCACGGGTGACCCCTTTCTGCAAGCGGCTGAACTCGGTCTGCTGCAAGCCTATCGACCGACCTACCTCAATGATTTGCACAGCTGGAGCGTGCGCCAGTACGCGATGACGCAGAACATGGTGGGCGGCTTCTACACCTCGGCCATCGGCTTCGGCTGGAACACCGAGTTGCTGAAAAAGAAGAAGTTGGCCGAGCCCAAGTGCTGGGCCGATCTGATCAAGCCCGAATACAAGGGCGACATCGAAATCTCGCACCCGGCCTCCAGCGGCACCGCCTACACGATCCTGGCCGGCCTGGTGCAGTTGATGGGTGAAGAGCCGGCTTTCGACTACATGAAGAAGTTGCACAAGAACATCAGCAACTACACGCGCAGCGGCCAGGCGCAAGCACCCAACGTGGCCAAGGGCGAAGTGGCGATCGGCGTGAGTTTTGTATTTGGCTTTGACGGCTGGCGTCACAACAAGTACCCGGTCAAGACCGCTTCACCGTGCGAGGGCACGAGCTACGAAGTCGGTGGCATCGCCCTGGTCAAGGGTCAGCGCAACCGCGAAGCGGCCAAGCGATATTACGACTGGCTCATGAGCCCGCAGGGCCAAGCCATCGGCGCCCAGATGAACAGCTTGCAGGTGCCGGCCAACAAGACCTTCAAGCTCGATCCGCGCATCCCTTTGCTCGACGATGTGCGTCTGATCAAGTACGACTTCGAGAAGTATGGCAAGTCGGCTGAGCGGCGCCGCCTGCTGGAGCGCTGGACCAAAGAGGTCGAGTCCTTGCCGCGTTGAGTCGCATGAAGAAGTTGCCCCAAGACAAGTCATCCGGACACTGGCGCGCTTCCGATTTGCGCGCCGTGGCGCAACTGGCAACCCAGGCCACGACGGCCGTGGCCCATATCGCCGAAGGTGTGCACCAGTCGGTCTGGGCCAGCATGGGCGTGCATGGCGGCAAGGATGCTGGGCAGACGCGTGGCATCACCCGCTTTGTTTACCAGGCGGTGCGCGGCATCACGCAACGGCTGGGTGACGGTGCGCAGACCGTGCTTGACAAGCTCACGCCGCTGCTGGAATCGACCGAGCAGGCCGCGCCCGGGTCACCGCAGCGCGAGGCCGTGCTGGCTGCGCTCAACGGTGTCATGGGTGACCGGCTGCTTGATGGCGGCAACCCGCTGGCCACGCCGATGACGTTGCGCTACCAGGGCGCTGTGCTCGATTGGCAGGCCTTGGCGCCGATGCCTGATGCCAGCGGCAAAGTGTTGTTGTTGATTCATGGTCTGTGCATGAACGATCTGCAGTGGCAGGCGCAGCACGGCGCGCAGGCCGTCAACCATGGCACGACGCTGGCGTCCGAGTTGGGCTACACGCCGGTTTACCTGCGCTACAACTCGGGCTTGCACACCTCGCAGAACGGCCATGAACTGGCGCAGCAACTCGAACAACTGGTGACGCACTGGCCGGCGCCGCTGCAAGAGATCACGGTGCTGGCGCACAGCATGGGCGGGCTGCTGATCCGCAGCGCGGTGCATGCGGCACGGCAAGCCGGTCTGCGCTGGCCCGAGCGGCTGAAGACCATCGTTTTTCTCGGCACACCCCACCATGGCGCGCCGCTGGAGCGCGCCGGCAACTGGGCCGATGTCATCCTGGGCAGTACACCTTACACGCGCCCGTTTGCCCGCTTGGCCCAGTTGCGCAGCGCCGGCATCACCGACCTGCGCTATGGCCATGTGCTCGATTCCGACTGGCAGGGCCATGAACGCTTTCGCCGCAAGCCCGACAGCCGCGCGCCCTTGCCGCTGCCTGAGGGTGTCGCCTGTTACGCCGTGGCGGCAACGACCGCGGCCAAGCGCAGTCTGTTGGCTGATCGCCTGTTGGGGGATGGTCTGGTGCCGCTGCACAGCGCACTCGGCCAGCACGATGACGATCGGCGCACGCTGGCGTTTCCAAAAACCGCGCAATGGATCGCCTACCGCACCAGCCACATGGCGCTGCTGAGCAGCCCGGCGGTGACGCGGCAGATTCTGCACTGGCTGTCATCCCGGCCCCCGCTTTCGTCATCCCGACCCCCGCTTTCGTCATCCCAGCCCCCGCTTTCGTCATCCCGGACCTGATCCGGGATCCAGTGCCGCGCGTACCCTGGATTGCGGGTCAAGCCCGCAATGACAAATTGAAGGTGTCATCCCGACCTCCGCTTTCGTCATCCCAGCCCCCGCTTTCGTCATCCCGACCCCCGCTTTTGTCATCCCGGACCTGATCCGGGATCCAGTGCCGCGCGTACCCTGGATTGCGGGTCGGAGCCCGCAATGACAGGGAAGGGTCCGCAAGGACGAGCGGGGCCCGCAATGACAAATCAGATGTCAGAACACCGCGTTCCACAGCGCCAGCACCGCCTCACGCTGCGTCGCCATTTCTGCCGTGTCGAAGTGGGTCGGCTCTTCGTTCAGGCGCGCCCGGTGTTGGATGTGACGCAGTTCGCGGTAGGCACCGGCGGCGGCGTGACCGACACCGTGCGGGAGAAGACCGAGCAGCTCGGCCGTCTCCAGTAGCGCGATGTTGCCGGTGTTGGCGGTCAGTTCGTCGTGCGACGCGGCGTTGCACAGCACCAGGTACTGCATGACGAACTCAACATCGATCATGCCGCCAGGGCTGTGCTTGACGTCGAAGTGTTCGCCGCGTACCGGGTGCGCGCTGCGTACACGCTCACGCATGCTGATGATCTCGTTCTTGAGGTCTGCCGCGTGCCGTGGCGAGGTAATCACTGCTTTGCGAATGGCATCGAAGCGCTGGCGCAGCGCGTCGTCGCCGAGCACGAAACGCGCACGCGTCATGGCCTGGTGTTCCCAGGTCCAGGCGGTGTTGCTGCCGCGCTGCTGCTGGTAGTTGGCGTAGGCGTCGAAGGTGGTGATGAGCAGCCCGGAGTTGCCGTTGGGTCGCAGGTCGGTGTCGATCTCGTACAGGTCACCTTCACCGGTCTTGACGGTCAGCCAGTTGATGAGTTTGCGCACCAGGGCGGCATAGACTTCCGCAGCGCGCTCGTCCTCGTCTTCGTAAACAAAGACGATGTCCAGATCGCTGCCGTAGCCCAGTTCCTTGCCGCCGAGCTTGCCGTAGGCAATGATGGCGAACTGCGCTGTGTCGCGGTGCTTCTTGTTCAGGCGGCTCCAGCACCAGCGTGTCGTCACGCGCAATATCGCTTCGGCCAACGAACTCAGGTCGTCGGCCACCTGTTCCACTGTCAAGCGACCCTCGACGTCGCGCGCCAGGGTGCGGAACACTTCGGCGTGGTGGGCGCGGCGCAGCAGGTTGAGCAGACCTTCGTCGTCGTCTTCGCCCGTGCCGGTCAGCGATTGGCGGCGGTGTTCGAGTTCGGCTTCGAACTCGGCTGCGGCAAAGCGCTCATCGAGCATGTCGGCATTGGCCAGTTCGTCGATCACGCCCGGGTGCAGCAGCAGGTAGCGCGCCGGCCAGCGCGCCGCACCCAGCAGTCGCAGCAGACGTTCGTGCACGTTGGGACGCTCTACCAGCAGCGCCAGATAACTTTCCCGGCGCAGCAGTGGCTCGATCCAGTCCACCAGGCGCACGGCCGCCGCTTCACTGACTTCACCCTCGTGTACCCACTGCGCCGTGCGCGAGAGCAGGCGCAGCAGACGGGCGCGCGAATCCTCGCGCAGGGCCAGCACGCGCGGGTGCGCACGCCAGGGTGCGACGCGCTCGCGCAAGGCACTGGGCAGCTGTTCGAGCAGTTCATCAAAGCCGGGGGCCCCTGTGGCCGCGGTGCCGCCAACGCAGGTCTTGCATTCTTTGTCAGCACTGCCACCGCCACCGCCGCCAAGCAGCGAATCGAATTCCTGCGCCACCAGTTCGCGGTGCGTGTTGAGCATGTGCAGCAGCCTGGGCACGCTGGCGCAGCCCATGCTGGCGGCAATCCATTCCAGATCGGGGTCTTGTGACGGCAGCACATGGGTCTGCTGGTCGTCGAGGTACTGGATGCGGTGTTCGATCCGGCGCAAAAAGTCGTAAGCCAGGGCCAGCGCTTCGGCGTTGGCCTTGGGCATGAGACCGGCCCGCGTCAGACGCGGCAGGGCCGCCAGCGTCGGACGCGTGCGCAGCTCGGGGAACTGACCACCGCGCACCACCTGCAGCAACTGCACGATGAATTCAATTTCACGGATACCACCGCGCCCGAGTTTGACGTCGTTGGCGCGTTCCGGGTGGCCGCTGCTGCGCTTGCTCGCGTGCTCGCGAATTTGCCGGTGCAGCACCCGCAGTGAGTCAAACACGCTGTAGTCCAGGTAGCGCCGAAAGACAAAGGGCAGCACCACCTCGCGCAGTCGTTGCGCCGCAGCGTTGTCGCTGCCACCCAGGTTCGCAACGACCCGGCTCTTGAGCCAGGCGAAGCGCTCCCATTCGCGCCCCTGCACATGAAAATATTCTTCGAGTGCGCCCAGTGATACGGCGGGCGGCCCGGAGTTGCCGTTCGGGCGCAGCGCCAGGTCAACGCGAAAGACAAAGCCGTGTTCGGTGGTGTCGCCGACCATTGTGTAAATGGCGCGCACCGCCTTGGCGAAGTATTCCTGGTTCGAGATGCGGCCACGCCCTTGCGCGTCGCCAACGGTCTCGCCGTCTTCGTCGTAGATGTAGATCAGATCGATATCGCTGGAGACATTGAGCTCGCGCGCACCGAGCTTGCCCATGCCGATGATCCAGAGCAGGGCGCGTGCGCCGCTGGTGGCCAGTGGGCTGCCGTGGCTTTGGTCAAGTGTCTGCTGCACTTCGGCGCAGGCGCGTCGCAGTGCGAATTCGGCCAGTTCGGTCATGGCCTGCGTGATGTCCTGCAACGGCGCCTGCGCTTCGCAGTCCAGGCACAGCAGCCGCTCCAGTACCAGTTGACGCGTGATGCGCAGGGCGGCGGCGCTGTCATTGCCGCCGGCCTTGAGTGCATCAAAGCACAGCCCCATGCGTTCATGGTTGGGCAGGCCCGGCGCAAGCACCTGCATCTGGCCTTCAAAGCGGCGGCGCACGCGCTGGCAAAAACGCGAGTGCGAGGAAAGAGCCGGCCCGGTCATAATTCCTGTCATATCTTTTGCTTTCCCATGATTGTTGCGACGCCTGACCCCTCCCCACCGCTGAAGACACTGGCCACCATTGCGCGCTGGTCCTTGGCTTTGACTGTCACGGCGTGGCTTGCCTTTGGTGCGACTTGGGCGGCGTTGCACTGGCTCATTGTGCCGCGAATTGACGAATTGCGTCCGTGGCTGGAAGCGCGTGCCACGCAAGCGATGGGGGTGCCGGTTCATATTGGCACCATCAAAGCGCAGTCGGGCGGCATGATTCCGTCTTTTGAACTGAGCGATGTTCAGTTGCTCGATGGTCAGGGGCGGGCCGCCCTGCGTCTGCCGCGCGTGCTGGTGGCCCTGTCACCAGCCTCGCTGTGGCGATTGGGTTTTGAGCAGTTGTACATTGACCGCCCAGAGCTCGACATCCGGCGTGATCGCAACGGCAAGATCTTTGTTGCCGGCCTGGATTTTTCGAAAAAAGGGGAAGCGGATCCCGACAGCACCGACTGGTTTTTCTCGCAACTGGAGTTCGTCATCCGTGACGGCACCATTCAGTGGACGGATGAGTTGCGCGATGCGCCGCCGCTCGCGCTGGCCGCGGTGGACATTGTGTTGCGCAACAAGGGGCGACACCACGATCTGCGCGTCGACGCCACGCCGCCGACGCTGTGGGGCAGCCGCTTCAGCGTGCGCGGCATGTTCGAGCAGCCTTTGCTGTCCTTGCACAAGGGGCAGTGGCGCGACTGGAAGGGCCAGTTTTACGCCGAGTTGGGGCGGGTTGACCTTCTGGAACTGCGACGCTACGCGCCCATCGGCGTTGATCTGCACGCCGGCAATGGCGCGCTGACAGCCTGGGTCGATGTCAATCGGGGCCAGATCGTCGGCGCACTGGCCGATGTTGCGCTCGGGGAGGTCAGCGTGACCCTGGCCAGGGAGTTGCAGGCACTCGATCTGCTGTCGGTGCGGGGGCGCCTGGGCGGCAAGGTCTTGGCTTCGGGCTTTGAGTTTTCAACGCAGGCGCTGCAGTTCGAGACGCGTGACGGCCTGCACTGGCCCGGTGGCAATGTCAGCATCAGCTACCTCGGCTCCGAAGGTCACGTGGCAGCGCGCGGCGAACTCAAGGCCGACCGGCTTGATCTGGGTGCCTTGTCACAGATCGCCAACCGGCTGCCGTTTGAGCCGGGTTTGCGCGCGCAGTTACAGGCGCACGCACCCAAGGGACTGGTCGAGAGCCTGAATTTGAATTGGCAAGGTTCGGAAGGGAGCCAGTACACGGTCAAAGGTGTGGTGAGCCAACTCGAACTCCAACTGACGGCAAACTCCCCCGGCGTGCGCGGCGCTCGCGTGGATTTCGACTTCAATCAGTCAGCCGGTCGGGCCGCGATTGCCATCGCGGGCGGCAGTCTGTCGGTGCCAGGCATTTTCGATGAACCACTGATCCCGGTGACGCAACTCGCAACCGAAGCGCGCTGGCAGGTGACAGGCGAGCACATCGCGCTGCAACTGTCCAATCTGAAGTTCAGCAACGCCGACGCACAGGGTGAGGCGCAGATCAAGTGGGAGACCAGCGACCCCGTGAAGTCGGCTGGCCACAGTCGCTTCCCCGGACTGCTGGACTTGCAGGGTACGCTCAGCCGTGCCGACGGTAGCCGGGTTTATCGCTATTTGCCAACCGTTATCTCGCGGCCGGTGCGCGATTACGTGCATGACTCAGTTGCGGCGGGCGTTGTCAGCGCGGCGCGCTTTCGGGTCCGGGGCGATTTGCACGACATGCCTTTTACCAACCCGAAACTCGGCGAGTTCCGGATTGCAGCCGACGTTCGCAATGTCAATTACGCCTACGTGCCGCGCAAACTACAGCCGCGCGATGCCTTGCCCTGGCCGGCCCTGTCCCAACTCAGCGGCGAACTGGTGTTTGAGCGTGCGCAGATGCAGATCAAGGGCGCGCGCGCGCGCATTGGCGCCAATGCCGCCTTGCAGGTGAACAAGCTCGAAGCCACCATTGCCGATCTCAAGCATGCGGTGGTCGCCGTTGACGCTGAAATCCGGGGCCCGCTGGGCGAGGCGATCGGCGTGGTCAATGGTTCGCCGCTGGGCGCCATGACCGGCCATGCGCTGGGGCGCGCCGTGGCCAGCGCCAATGCCGACTACAAGCTCAAGCTCTCCTTGCCGATTGCCAGCATCGACAAATCGACGGTGCAGGGCAGTGTGACGCTGGCGGGCAACGACATCCAGATGACACCCGAGACGCCCCGGATGGCGCGCGCGCGCGGTGTCGTAAATTTCACCGAGCGTGATGTCTCCCTGGTCGGCGCGCAGGCCAGCGTGCTCGGTGGCGAGATGCGTCTGGAAGGCGGCTCCACCTCGGGCAGCACGGCGCGTGCCGGCCAGTCCATGCTGTTTCGCGCCAGTGGCAGCGTGACGGCTGAAGGTTTGCGCCAGGCGCGCGAACTCGGTTTTGTGGCGCGCCTGGCGCAGCACGCCAGTGGCATGGCGGCTTACAGCGCGAGCCTGGGTTTTCGCCGGGGTGAGCCGGAACTGATTCTGTCAAGCAACCTGCAGGGTCTGGGCCTGAGTCTGCCCGCGCCCTTTGCCAAGAGTGCCGAATTGGCGATGCCCTTGCGCATGGAAACGGCGTTGCTGCGCGAGTCCATGACGCCCGGGCCAGCCGGGCCGTCGCGCCTGCGCGACCAGTTGACGCTGGAGCTGGGGCGTCTGGCCACGCTGAGCTATGTGCGCGATCTGTCGGGTGCCGAGCCGCGTGTCGTGCGCGGCAGCCTGGGCATCGGCCTGTCGGCGCAGGAGAGCGTGCCAATGCCCGACGAAGGCGTGGCCGCCAACATCAACCTGGGCGCGCTCGACCTGGACGCCTGGAGCGCGGTGCTGACGCAGGCGGCGGGCACCGCCCTGACCGAAGGCAACACACTGGGCTATCTGCCATCAAGCGTGGCCGTGCGTGCACGTGACATGACGCTGGGTGGGCGGCGCCTGAGCAACGTTGTGGCCGGTGCGACGCGTGACGGGATGCTCTGGCGCGCCAATCTCGACGCCGGTGAACTCAACGGTTATCTGGAATACCGAGCGGCCTCTGCCGCAAGTGCCGGGCGCGTTTTTGCCCGACTCGGGCGCCTGACCATCGCGGCCAATACCGCCAGCGAAGTGGAGGCCCTGCTCGATGAACAGCCCGCCAGCGTGCCGGCGCTCGATATCGTGGTGGAAGATTTCGAGTTGCGCGGCAAGCGCCTGGGCCGGCTTGAGATCGAGGCCATCAACCGGGGCGCGGGGCCCTCGCGTGATGCGGGCGCACGCGAGTGGCGGCTCAACAAGTTCAACCTCAGCGCGCCCGATGCCGTGCTGACGGCCAGTGGCAACTGGGCCAGTCTCAATGCCCAGGGTACGCCCGAGGTGGCGCCGCCGCCGCGTGCGGCCGTGGGGCGCCGGCGCACGGTGCTCAATTTCAAGCTCGACATGGCAGACGGCGGCGCTTTGTTGACGCGCCTGGGCATGAAGGACGTGGTGCGCAGAGGGCGCGGCAAGATGGAAGGGCAGGTGGCCTGGCTTGGCTCGCCGCTGAGTCTGGATTACGCATCCATGAGCGGCGCCTTCACCGTCAATGTCGAGAACGGCCAGTTCCTCAAGGCCGATCCCGGCATCGCCAAACTGCTCGGTGTGCTCAGCCTGCAGTCGCTACCGCGCCGCTTGACGCTTGATTTTCGTGACGTCTTCAGTGAGGGCTTTGCTTTTGATTTTCTGCGCGGTGACGTCGTGATCGCGCACGGCATGGCCAGCACCAACAACCTGCAGATGAAGGGTGTCAACGCCGCTGTGCTGATGGATGGCAAGGCCGATCTGGCGCGCGAAACGCAGGACATCAAGGTCGTGGTGGTGCCCGAAATCAATGCCGGCACCGCCTCCCTGATTGCCTCGGTGATCAATCCGGCCATCGGTATCGGCACTTTCCTGGCGCAACTGTTTTTGCGCCGGCCCCTGATCGAAGCGGCAACACAGGAGTTCCATATTGACGGTAGCTGGGCCGATCCCCATATCGCCAAGATCGAGCGCAAACCCGCTGCCGCCGGGACCGGGGAGTCGACGCGTTGAATGCGCCTCAGGGTTTCGATGCCCGATCGCTTTCGTCTTCGGCGTGCGCTCTGGCGCTCGGCAATTCCCCGCCTTTACGTCCTGAAAACATGGTCCACCAGACAATCAGCAGCAAGAGCAGCAAGGCACCCAGTGCTTCGAGTAAGAGCAAAAGCATGAGCCGATTCCTGTGGACTGTTTTGGGTGGCCTCATTGTAGGGACGCTGACCGGTTGTGGCAGTGCGCCGTTGCCGCCACCGCCGCTTCCCATTGCCGTTCCCCAGGCGCTGCAGCCTGCCTTACCGGTTGAGCAAGCGGCTGCCGCTGCGCCGCTGTCTGCCTCCATCACACAGACGCGAAGCCGTTGGACGGCCGTGCCCTGGACCGAATTGCCGGGCTGGGGTGATGACGCGTTGCACGAGGCCTGGAACGCCTGGCTCAAGAACTGTGAGCGTCCGGGGCCGGTGTTTGCGCCTTTGTGCAACGAGGTGCGGCGCTTGAGCCTGGGCAGCGCGCAGGAACAGCTGGCCTGGCTGCAGACGCGCTTGCAACCGTACCGGGTCGAGGCGCTGCAAGGCGGTGCCGAGGGCCTGCTGACCGCCTATTACGAGCCACTGCTTGAAGGCTCGCGCAAGCAGCGCGCCGGCTTCAATGTGCCGCTTTACGGCCCGCCGCCCGGTCTGGTGCAGCGCAAGCCCTGGTACACGCGCCAGGAGATTGACACACTGGCTTCGGTGCAGGCTGTGCTCAAAGGGCGTGAAATTGCGTACCTGGCGGACCCGCTGGATGCGCTGATTCTGCAGATTCAGGGTTCCGGGCGTATCCGGATCAGCGAAGCAGACGGCAGCCAGCGCCTGGTGCGCCTGTCCTACGCCGGCTCCAACGAACAGCCCTACAAGAGTGTGGGGCGCTGGCTGCTGGACCAGGGCGCCGTGCGCGACGCGTCCTGGCCTGCCATCAAGGCCTGGGCCGCGCAAAACCCGTTGCGTGTCAATGAATTGCTGTGGAGTAATCCGCGCACCGTGTTTTTCAGGGAAGAGCCGCTGTCCGACGCCGACGCCGCCTGGGGTCCCAAGGGTGCGCAGGGCGTGCCCTTGACGCCGGGGCGCTCGATTGCCGTCGATCCGCTGAGCATTCCCTACGGCACGCCGGTCTGGCTGGTCTCCAGCGGTCCCACCGCCCAACTGCAAAAGCTGGTGCTGGCCCAGGACACCGGCAGCGCCATTGTGGGCGGCGTGCGTGCCGATTACTTTGCCGGTTGGGGCGCAGCCGCGGCCGAACTGGCCGGGCGGCTCAAGCAGCCCCTGCGACTCTGGGTACTTTGGCCCCGCATACAATAGCCGGCTGCCGCTTTTCCGCGCTGCGCGCGCGAAAAGGGTGTTGTGCCCTGTTATCCTGATTTATCCCTCTGGAGTTGCCGTGTTTATTACTTCCGCCTTTGCCCAAACCGCACCCGCCGCTGCCGGTGGTGGCGATATGCAGTCTTCGCTCATGAGCATGCTGCCGCTGGTGCTGATGTTCGTGGTGCTTTACTTTGTCATGATCCGTCCGCAAATGAAAAAGCAAAAAGAGCATCGCGCCATGATCGACGCGCTGGCCAAGGGCGACGAAGTCGCCACTGTGGGCGGCGTGCTGGGCAAGGTTAGCAAACTCACCGACAGCTATGTCAGCCTGGAAGTGGCGACGGGCGTCGAACTGCAGGTTCAGCGCAGCGCGGTGGTTCAGGTCCTGCCCAAGGGAAGCATCAAGTAATCCGGCTGTCTCAGCCACTTTAGAAATGCGATCATGAATCGTTATCCGATCTGGAAGTACGCGATCATCGTGATTGCGCTGGTGGTGGGTTTTCTCTATACCCTGCCCAATTTTTTCGGTGAAGCACCTGCAGTTCAGGTGTCCTCGGCCAAGGTCACGATCAAGGTCGATGCCGGTACGCAGGCCCGGGTTGAAGAAACGCTCAAGGCCGCCGGCCTGGTGCCCGATCTGGTGACGCTGGACCACTCGTCGGTCAAAGCCCGTTTCGGCAACACCGAGAACCAGCTCAAGGCCAAGGATGCTTTGCAGAAGGCGTTCAACCCCGATCCGGCCAATGCCGGTTATGTGGTCGCGCTCAACCTGCTGTCGCGCTCACCGGTCTGGTTGACATCGCTGCGCGCGTTCCCGATGTACCTGGGTCTGGATCTGCGCGGTGGCGTGCACTTCATGCTGCAGGTTGACATGCAGGCGGCGCTCGCCAAGAAGGCCGAATCGCTTTCGGGTGACATCCGCACCAGCCTGCGTGAGAAGAATGTGCGCCACGGCGGCATCAACCGCGTTGGCCAGACCATCGAAGTGCGCTTTCGCGACAACCAGGCGCTGGCGGCAGCGAAGGCTGTTTTGCAAGACCAGTTCACTGATCTGCAATCGGTCGATGCCATGGAGGGCACTGATTACAAACTGACCGCCTCAATCAAGCCCGAAGCGGCGCGGCGCGTGCAGGACCAGTCGCTCAAGCAGAACATCACCACGCTGCACAACCGCATCAATGAACTCGGTGTCGCCGAGCCGGTGATTCAGCAGCAGGGCTTGGACCGCATCGTCGTGCAGTTGCCCGGTGTGCAGGACACGGCCAAGGCGAAAGATATTTTGGGCCGTACCGCCACGCTGGAAGTGCGCATGGTCGACGAAAGCAGTGAAGCGCGTGCAGCCGAGGGCGGCGCTGCGGCCGTGCCGTTCGGTTCCGAACGTTATCTGGAACGTGCCGGCCAGTCCATCATCGTCAAGAAGCAGGTGATCCTGACCGGTGACAACCTGACCGACGCCCAACCCGGCTTTGACAGCCAGACGCAGGAGCCGGTGGTGAACCTGACGCTCGACGCCAAGGGCGCGCGCGTGTTCAAGGATGTGACGCGCGAGAACGTGGGCAAGCGCATGGCGATTCTGTTGTTCGAGAAGGGCAAGGGCGAGGTTGTGACGGCGCCGGTGATCCGCTCGGAAATCGGCGGCGGACGCGTGCAGATCTCCGGTCGAATGACCTCGATGGAAGCCAACGACACGGCGCTGCTGCTGCGCGCGGGCTCGCTCGCCGCGCCGATGGAAATCATCGAGGAGACCACCATCGGCCCGAGCCTGGGCGCCGAGAACATCGCCAAGGGTTTCAACAGTGTGACCTATGGTTTTGTTGCGGTGGCGATCTTCATGTGCATTTACTACGTGCTGTTTGGCATGTTTTCCAGCAGTTCGCTGGCGGTCAACCTGCTGCTGCTGGTGGCGGTGCTGTCCATGTTGCAGGCCACGCTGACCCTGCCCGGCATGGCCGCCATGGCCCTGGTGCTGGGCATGGCGATTGACTCCAACGTGCTGATCAACGAGCGTGTGCGCGAGGAGTTGCGCAGCGGCGCTTCGGCGCAGGCGGCGATCCATGCCGGCTACGACCGCGCCTGGGCCACCATTCTGGACTCCAACGTGACGACGCTGATTGCGGGCCTTGCCCTGCTGGCCTTTGGCTCCGGTCCGGTCAAAGGCTTTGCTGTGGTGCACTGCCTGGGCATCATGACCAGCATGTTCTCCGGTGTCTTCTTTTCGCGCGGCCTGGTCAACCTCTGGTATGGCCGGCAGAACAAGCTCAAGAGTCTGTCCATCGGAACCGTCTGGCGGCCCGAGACCGAGACGCAGGTCAAACCAGGTTAAGAGGACGCACGATCATGGAATTTTTCAGAATCCGCCGCGACATTCCGTTCATGCGGCATGCGCTGGCATTCAATCTGGTGTCGCTGATTACCTTCTTGGCGGCGGTGTTCTTCCTGTTCTCGCGCGGCTTGCACCTGTCGGTTGAATTCACCGGCGGCACGCTGATGGAAGTCAGTTATTCGCAGCCGGCAGAACTCAATGCCGTGCGCGGCGCGGTCGAGAAACTGGGCTTTAACGATGTGCTGGTGCAGAACTTCGGCACCGCACGCGATGTGCTGATCCGCTTGCCGGTGCAAAAAGGCGTGAGCTCTGCGCAGCAAAGCGAGCACGTGATGACGGCGCTGAAGGCGGCGGATGCGTCGGCGGTGATGCGCCGCACCGAGTTCGTGGGGCCGCAGGTCGGCGATGAACTGGCCACCGATGGACTGAAGGCGCTGGCCTCGGTCGTGATTGGCATCATGCTGTATCTGGCGATTCGCTTTGAGTGGAAGTTTGCGGTGGCGGCCATCATTGCCAACCTGCACGACGTCATCATCATTCTGGGTTTCTTTGCCTTCTTCCAGTGGGAGTTTTCGCTGCCGGTGCTGGCGGCGGTGCTGGCGGTGCTGGGGTATTCGGTCAATGAATCGGTCGTTATCTTTGACCGGATTCGCGAGAATTTCCGGCGCTACCGCAAGATGAACACGGTGCAGATCATCGACAGCTCGATCACCTCCACCATGAGCCGCACCATCATTACGCACGGCTGCACCCAGTTGATGGTGCTGTCGATGCTGCTGTTTGGCGGTGCCACGCTGCACTATTTCGCGCTGGCCCTGACCATCGGCATTCTGTTTGGTATCTATTCTTCGGTATTTGTTGCGGCTGCCATTGCCATGTGGCTGGGCATCCAGCGCGAAGACCTGATCAAGGGCGGTAGCGCCAAGAAGGAAGGCGACCCGAATGATCCCAACGCAGGCGCTTCCGTCTGAAGGGAACTTCGGAAATGGCGACGCAGCCCCCTGAATTGCAGCCAGGCGTTCTCGCGCGAGAAGTGCGCAGCCGTCTGGTGGCCGAGGCCGCACGCGCCATCATGGCGCTGGCCGAGGCGGTCGAAGTCCGGCTTTCGGAGTTGCGCGACGAGGCCGTACCCTCGCGTGAAATGACCAAGCGGCGCGACGCTTGGGCCCTGTACCAGAAGCAGCGTAAGCCCTGGGTTGACGGCACGGTCAAGGCATGGCAGTCGGCGCTGAAGCCGGTGGCACCCAAGCCCACGGAAAAAAAGACGGACGTAAGCTTTGAACTGCTGGGCACCGAGGTGGTGGAAGACAGTATTCTGGCCTCGCGCCTGGCGCTGGGCCTGATGGGGGGCATCGGCGTTGAATTCAACGACCTGACCCTGCGCCTGCGCTCGCTGCAGGACATGCGCGAACTCGATGCCCGCGACATCATCCGCCCCGAGGTGCTGTTTTTGGCCATGATCGAAAACTGGTCTGCCACCGGCCAGCAGCGTCAGACCTGGCTGATGGTGAGCGATGTGGCACAGAAGCTGTTGAATGAGCGGCTGCAGACGGCTTATATCGGCTGCAATGTCTTTCTGATCAGCAAAGGCGTGTTGCCGACCATTGCGCTGGAGGACCGGGTCAAGCGCTTGCCTTCCACCGAGCCGCGTTTCGTCGCTTCGCGTCCGTCGCCAACGACCGCTGCCGCTGCCTTGACAGGGTCTGCGTCAGCGCGCGAAACCGAGCGCCGGCAGACGTCGATGCGGCGCCGCGAAACCGATTTCGACAGCGCTGACCAGGAAACGCGCATGATGACCCAGGGTATGCCGATGACCCGTGCCTACAGCCAGGCCGCCGGTGTTGTCGGTCAGGTCAAGCGTCTGCTGGGGGATGCCGGTGGCACCCACTTTGACAGCGCCGCGCCGTCGCGCCCACCATCGCCGGGATTGGCTGCCGCCATGGCCTGGCGTGCGGCGCCGGTTGGCGCCGGCGCGCAAGGCGAAACCGTGCTGGCCGATGTGGGCCCGGCCGGCGTCGACCGGGCTGCCAGCGACTTGCGACGCCAGACCAAGGACCTCAAGCGCAAGGCCGAAACGCCCAATGAAAAGGCGGTGATCGAGGTCGTGGCGCTGATGTTCCAGGCGATTTTGCAGGAAGACCGCATTCCCTCGGCCGTGCGGCTGTGGGTGGCGCGCTTGCAGATGCCGGTGCTGCGTGTGGCGCTGGCCGAGCCTGATTTTTTCAGCACGCTGGATCATCCGGCGCGCCTGCTGATTGATCGCATGGGTTCTTGTGTCATGGGTTTTGATGCCAGCGGTATTGACGGCAGCGCGCTGGAGACCGAAGTCAAGCGCGTGGTGCAGGTGATTGAGCAGTACCCTGAAACCGGGCGGCGCGTTTACCAGTTGGTGTACGAAGAGTTCCAGAAATTCCTGGCGCAATTTCTCACTGGCAAACCTTCGACCCAAAAGGCGGTCGGGGTGGCGCAGCAGGTTGAGCAGAAGGAAACGTTGACGATCCAGTACACGATCGAGATGCGCAACATGCTCAAGGACATGCCGGTGAGCGACGCGATTCGCCAGTTCCTGTTCAAGGTCTGGGCCGAGGTGCTGGCCGTGGCGGCGGTGCGGGACGGTCCGCAGCACGCCGACACGCTGGCGCTGAAACAAGTGACGTCGGATCTGGTCTGGTGTGCCAGCGCCAAGCCCAGTCGAAGCGACCGGGCCCGGGTCATCGCCGAATTGCCCAAGCTGGTGCAGAAACTGCGCGCCGGCATGCGGCTGCTCAATGTTCCGGCTGCCGAGCAGGATGCCCATATCAAACTCGTCAACGAGACGCTGGCCGATGCTTTTGTCTCCAAGGCCCAGGCGATTCCGGCGCAGCAGATTGCTGCCCTGTCCGAGCGCCTGGCGAACCTGGAGGACTTTATCGACGAGGACAGTACCGAGGATCTGCCACTGGATGCCCAGAGTATCGAAATGATGCTGGGCATTGACGCCTCGAACATCGAGGTCGTGACCAATGGCGGCTCCAGTCCGAACGCCGCCATGAAGGCGTGGGCGCTGGAGTTGCAGACGGGCGCGTGGTTCACGCTGGACCACAATGCGCGCGTCGTGCAAGTTCAATTTGTCTGGCGCAGCGCGCGCAAGCACTTGAGCCTGTTCGCTTGCACTGATGGCCGCAGTTACCTGATTCAGGGCGGCCGACTGGCGGCTTACCTGCAGGCCGGCCTCTTGATTCCCGAAGAGCAGGAATCACTCACCGTGCGCGCCACGCGCGACGCCCTGGGCAAACTCGCCGCCAATCCGGAGCGGCTGCTGAGCTGAGTTGTCATTGCGGTCCGAATTGTTATTGCGGAATTGATCCGCAATCCATGCAGCGTGTGACCCTGGATGCCGGATCAGGTCCGGCATGACAACCGGGGAACGGGACTTTCAACAGTCCAGCATCAAGCGCTGGAACAGGCCACCGGGCAGGCGTGCCACTTGGCCATCGAGTTCAAGCGCCATCAGTTGTGCCTGCAGATCGGCCATTTCCAGGCCGCAGCGTGCTTGCAGCGCGTCAAGGCCAACCGGGTCAAATCCGAGGAAAGCGAGCAGGCCCTGTGCCGGCGTTGACAGGTCATCGCGCGCAGGGGCATCGGCCGGGCTGTCGATCTTCAACTCTTCGAGCACATCCTGCACCGACTCCACCAGTTTGGCGCCCTGCTTGATCAGCGCATGGCAGCCACGCGCCTGCGTTGAGTGGATCGAGCCGGGAATGGCAAAGACATCCTTGCCTTGTTCGGCGCTCAGCCGTGCCGTAATCAGCGAGCCCGACTTCAGCGCCGCTTCGACCACCAGTGTGCCTTGCGCCAGGCCGGCGATGAGGCGATTGCGGCGCGGGAAGTTGGCGCTCAGGGGTGGTGTGCCCAATGCGTATTCGCTGACCAGCAGACCGTTGCGTGCGATGCGGTGCGCCAGATCAAGGTGGCGGCGGGGGTAGACGCGGTCCAGCCCGGTGCCGACCACGGCGATGGTTGCCAGCCGCTGCGTGCCGGGTGCAACGCTGTCGAGCGCGCCCTCATGCGCGGCGGCGTCGATGCCGAGTGCCAGGCCCGATACCACCGTCAGCCCAGCCTGGCCCAGCACCCGGGCAAAGTTTCTGGCGTTGCTGAGGCCCTGTGGGCTTGGGTTGCGACTGCCGACCATGGCGATGCTGTGCGTCAGGTCGGGCCAGTTTGCGTTGCCCATCAGGTAGAGCATCAGTGGTGGGTCGTCAATGCGCAGCAGCGACGCCGGGTATTGGGCGTCGCCCAGCACGACGATGCGGCGCGCTACGCCATCGGTTTGCGCTGTCTGCAGCCAGTCCCAGGTCTGTGTCAGCTGTGCGGCCAGTGCTTCGGGTTCGCTGCGCAGCGCATCGACTTGCGCTGCCGAGAGCAGTTGGCGCAATGCCGTTGCCGGTTGTTGCCACAGGGTGTGGGGCAATCCGAATGCGGCGAGTAGTTTGCGTGCGCTCTCGCTGCCGACGCCGGGGGTCAGCGTCAAGCGCAGCCAGTCGCCGAGTTCAGCGCGTTCCATGGCTGGCTCGGCGGCGCTGTCCTCAGCGCGGGTTGACCAGCCGGTCGCCGACTTTGACGCCGTCCGTTATTTCGAGAATCAAGCCGTAGGACAGCTTTTCGTAGGTGCGAAACACCATCAGCAGACCGTTGCGTTCATCCGGCAGTTTGATCTCGACGCGTGCCGGGTCGGTCGGGTCGATCACGCGCTTGCCGCCTTTGAGGATCGCCAGCACATGGCCGACTGCCATGCCGTCACGCGTGCCGCGGTTGAGGGTGACGACCTGATTCTGTCCGGCGATTGCCACGGCGTTGCCGTAGATCGAGACGATGCGGGCGTCGACCGGTGTGCCGGGTGCACGCGGGACATAACTTTGGTAGCCGCGTTCGGGCTCGGGCAGCAGCCGGTCGCCAACGCGGATCTCTTCCTTGGCCGCCACGATATCGATGGTGGCAGGTACCAGGTCGGTTTGGGTCTTGCCGTCCGAGGTTGTCGCGTGCACGGTCGATTCGCTGCGCACCAGCACGGCCTTGCCGACGTAGGGCGCTTCAAAACCCAGTACCTCACCGCTCAGCGGGTCCAGCAGGGCCTTGGCGTCACGAAACAATTGAAAAGTTTTTTGCGCTTTGGCTGGCTCATCGGTGAGTGCCGCGTCGCCCTGGCTGCGCGCGTAGGCACGGTCGCCACGGCTGAGCAGCACACGGCCGTCCTTGGTTGCCACAATGCGCGGCGCCGTGCGCAGACCGTTTTCATCGACCAGCACGGGGCCTGCCAAAAAGGGCTCGAGCGTGTGGGCATTCAAGGTCGGCAGGGCATCGCTGGGCAGACCCTCCGAGCGTACGCGGGGCGAAAGTCGAACCGTGCCGAGCGCGGCCATGGCGGCGCTGTCAGCGCTCTGGGCGAGTGTTTGCTTGCTGCTCAGAACAGCCCGACCATCTTTTTTCTCTAGATAGAGGATTTGTCCGGGATAAATCAGGTGCGGGTTCTTGATCGCTTCCAGATTCATGCCCCAGAGTTCCGGCCAGCGCCAGGGACTCTTGAGAAACAGGCCCGAGATCGCCCACAGCGTGTCACCGCGTTGAACCGTGTGTTGGTCGGGTGCGTTGGCCGCCAGTTCGGTCAGTGGCACGCCGGCTTGTGCGGTCTTGCTGGCGGTCGCCTGCTGATCGGGCGTTACGGATAAGTTTTGGGCCCAGGCGGCGGGGGCTGCCGCCAGGGTGCAGCCAAATAGGGCTAGCGCAACGCCAAGCGTCCCGGGTGTTCGCTTGAATCTTGCCGTCATTGTGTTTGTCATGGTTGTTTGCACTGAAATTGCCAATAAACAAGTCGCGATTCTGCCCCCAAGCCATTGATCGGGCAACGCCTTTGCTTGAGACGCGCGGCCGGAGCGCCGAAAAGTGGCGAAAATAGCGACATTCTGAAACCCCGCGTGGCACAACCATCACGCACACCGCGCGCTAGCTGTTCCTTTACTAACGACCCCATGGCTTTACTCCAAATTCTCCGTTACCCCGATCCCCGTCTGCACACCGTGGCCAAACCCGTTGCCTCGGTTGACGCGCGCATTCAGACGCTGATCACCGACATGTTGCAGACCATGTACGAAGCCAAGGGCATCGGGCTGGCGGCAACGCAGATTGACGTGCACGAACGCCTGATTGTGATGGATGTATCGGAAGAACGTGATCAGCCGCTCATTTTGATCAATCCGCAGCTGGTCTGGACCAGCGCCGAAACCCATCTTAACGAGGAAGGCTGCCTCTCAGTGCCGGGTATCTACGACGGTGTCGAGCGCTTTGACGCGGTCACCGTCAGCGCGCTGGACGGCAAGGGCGTCGCGCGTGTCGTGCAGGCGCAGGACCTGCTGGCGGTGTGTATCCAGCATGAAATGGACCATCTGATGGGCAAGGTCTTTGTTGAATACCTCTCGCCGCTCAAGCGCAACCGCATCAAGAAGAAGATGCAGAAAGCGCAGCGCGAGGAAGCGCAGTGAGGCTGATCTTTGCCGGAACGCCGGAATTCTCCCGCGTTGCGCTGGAACACCTGCATGCCGCCGGGCATGAGATTGCGCTGGTATTGACGCAACCCGACCGGCCGGCCGGGCGCGGCATGAAGCTGCACGCCTCGGCCGTCAAACAGTTTGCGCTGGACAAGGGGCTGCCGATCGCGCAGCCGCGCAGCCTGCGCCTGGATGGCAAGTACCCGGATGACGCGGCGGCAGCGCAAACTGCTTTGCTGGCAGCCAATGCCGAGGCAATGGTGGTGGCAGCCTACGGACTGATCCTGCCGCAATGGGTGCTCGACTTGCCGAGCCGCGGATGCTTCAACATCCATGCGTCGATTTTGCCGCGCTGGCGCGGTGCGGCGCCGATCCAGCGCGCGATTGAAGCGGGTGATGCCGAGACGGGCGTCACCATCATGCAAATGGACGCCGGTCTGGATACCGGCGACATGCTGCTCGCGCATACGACTGAAATTTTGCCTGGCGATAACGCGGGCAGCCTGCAGGACCGGCTGGCGGTGCTCGGTGCGCGGCTCATGCTGTTGGCGCTCGAAGTGGCTTCAGTCAATGCCC
This sequence comes from uncultured beta proteobacterium, assembly GCA_903914175.1. Taxonomy (GTDB): domain Bacteria; phylum Pseudomonadota; class Gammaproteobacteria; order Burkholderiales; family Burkholderiaceae_C; genus Rhodoferax. The sequence goes on from CAIWNX010000102.1 coordinate 28,326, forward strand.
TGAAACCGATTGCGCAACCGGCTGAGGGCGTGACTTACGCGCACAAGATCGACAAGGCAGAGGCCGCGATCGACTGGGCACAGGATGCGGCAGTGATTGCCCGGCGCATACGCGCCTTCAACCCGGCACCCGGCGCCAGCGCGCTGCTGCAGGGTGAAACGCTCAAGATCTGGGGCGCTCGAGCGCTGGCGCACCCGGCACCGGCGGGCCTGCCAGCGGGCAGCATTGTGGCGGGCAGCGCCGAAGGCATCGTGGTGGCGGCGCAGGCTTCAATGCTGCTCATCACCGAGTTGCAGCGGCCCGGCGCCAAGCGTCTGAGCGCAGCCGATTTTCTGCGCGGCTTTGATCTGCGCGCCGGCATGGTGTTTGAAAAGCACAGCCAAGCATGACCCCGGTACCGTCATTGCGGACCCGATCCGCAATCCAGTTTTCGCGTGGCACTGGATGCCGGATCAGGTCCGGCATGACAAGCCAGGGCGGGGACGGCCACTCGTTGCGGAACTCTCGCTGATGTTTTTCCTTCGCAAACACTACCGCCATCCCGAATTTCGCCAGGGTGCGATGGATTCGCTTGGCGTGGCGCCCGGCATCGCGGCCTGGGGCATGATGACAGGCGTGGCCATGATGAATTCGGGCATGAGCACGATGGAAGCCTTGCTCATGAGCCTGATTGTTTACGCTGGCAGTTCACAACTCGCAGCGATTCCGCTGCTCAGTGCCGGTGCGCCAATGTGGGTGATTCTGGCCACCGGCTTTTGCGTCAATCTGCGCTTTGTCGTCTTTAGTGCCCACATGCGGCCTTACATGATGCACTTGCCGCTGGGGCAGCGCCTGCTGACGGGCTATCTCACCACCGATTTGAGCTACGTGCTGTTCAGCAACCGCTTTGCGCATGAGAGTCGTGAGCCCTCGCAGCAACTGGCGCAACAGGCCTATCTGGCGGGCAATTGCGGCGTTAACTGGTGCACCTGGGTTGGTTGCAGCGTGCTCGGTGTGGTGCTGGCCAATTTCATACCAACCCGCTGGGGCTTGGGTTTTGCCGGCATTCTGGCGCTGCTGGGTGTGCTGTGTTCGCTGGCCTCCAACCGGCTGCGTCGGGCCTCCATCGGCTTCGCCGGTGCCGTGGCGGTTGTTGCCTTTGCCCTGCCGTTCAAACTCAATATCCTGCTGGCGATCATGGTGACGGTCCTGATCTGCCTGATGCTCGAAAACACGGTCTGGTTCAGAGAGGAAAAGCGATGAGTGCAATGGCCAATCCCTGGACGGTTGCGGTCATCATCGGGCTGGCGCTGGTGACGGTGCTGACGCGCTCGCTGTTCTTCATTTCCAGCAAACCCTGGAAGTTGCCGCTATGGGCGCAGCGTGGCCTGCAATACGCGCCGATTGCTGCGCTGGCCGCTGTGGTCGTGCCGGAAATGGTGATGACGCAGGGCCAGTTGATTCATACCTGGCAGGACGCGCGCCTGTTTGCCGTGCTCGCCGGGGCCGGCTGGTTCTTCTGGCGCAAAGGCGCCGGTCAGGCGGTATTGGGGACCATCATCGCCGGCATGGCGGTCTACCTGCCCTTGCACCTGGGCCTCGGCTGGTAAGGTTGCAGCGCGCTTTTACAATTCGGCAAAACATTTCTTCGCAACAGGGTTTCTCATGAACGCCATTCGTTTCTCCGATCTCTGCGCCCAGGGCCAGGTTACTGGCAAGCGCGTCTTCATCCGTGCCGATCTCAACGTGCCGCAGGACGACGCCGGCCACATCACAGAAGACACGCGCATCCGCGCCTCCATCCCCTGCATCCGCATGGCGCTCGACGCTGGCGCCGCGGTGATGGTGACTTCACATCTGGGGCGTCCGACTGAAGGTGTTTTCACGCCGGCCGATTCGCTCGCGCCAGTGGCGGCTCGCCTGGCTGAATTGCTCGGACGCGCCGTGCCGCTGGTGCAGAACTGGGTTGATGGCGTCAGCGTCAACGCCGGTGACGTGGTGCTGCTGGAGAACTGCCGCGTCAACAAGGGCGAGAAGAAGAACAACGAGGAACTGGCGAAGAAGATGGCCGCGCTGTGCGACATCTTTGTGCACGATGCCTTTGGCACCGCACACCGCGCCGAGGCCTCGACCTACGGCATTGCGCAGTTTGCCAAGGTGGCTTGCGCCGGCCCGCTGCTGGCGGCCGAGATGGACGCTATCACGCTGGCGTTGGCCAATCCGAAGCGGCCGATGGTGGCCATCGTGGCCGGCTCCAAGGTCTCGACCAAGCTCACCATCCTGAAAAGCCTGGCGAGCAAGGTCGATCAACTGATTGTCGGTGGCGGCATCGCCAATACCTTCATGCTGGCCGCCGGTCTGAAGATCGGCAAGAGCCTGGCCGAGCCCGATTTGCTCTCCGATGCCAAGGACGTGATCGAAGCCATGCGCGCGCGTGGCGCCGCAGTGCCGATCCCGACCGATGTCGTGACCGCCAAGACCTTTGCCGCCGATGCACCAGCGACGGTCAAGGCTGCCACCGATGTCGCCGACGACGATCTGATTCTGGACATCGGTCCGCAGACCGCAGCCCTGTTGGCAGCGCAACTCAAGGCGGCTGGCACCATCGTCTGGAACGGGCCGGTGGGCGTCTTCGAATTCCCCGCATTCGAGAACGGCACGCGCGTGATCGCACATGCGATTGCCGAATCCAGCGCGTTCTCAATCGCTGGCGGCGGCGACACACTGGCCGCCATTGCGAAATACGGGATTGAAAAGCAAATCGGCTATATCTCGACCGGCGGCGGCGCTTTCCTGGAAGTGCTTGAAGGCAAGACCCTGCCCGCCTTCGAAATCCTGACGCGCCGCGCCAACGCCTGAAGCGGCGAGCGTGGCGGCGGGAATTTGACGCCGCTCGCCAAGCACTTCCGTGTGAAAATGGGCGCTTGATTCCACACCGAGACGCTCTCATGCCCCGTCGCGCCACCAAAATCGTTGCCACCCTGGGCCCGGCCTGCAGCGATCCTGCCATCCTCGAGCAAATGATTCGCGCCGGCGTCAATGTCGTGCGTCTCAATTTCAGCCACGGCACGGCACCAGACCACATTGAGCGCGCGCGCATGGTGCGCGAGGTTTCGGCGCGTGTCGGGCGCGAGGTTGCCATCATGGCCGACTTGCAAGGCCCCAAGATCCGCGTCGGAAAATTTGCCCAGGGCAGGGTCATGCTCGAACCAGGGCAGAAGTTCGTGCTCGATGCCGCGCGCACCGAGCTCGGCGATATTGATGCGGTTGGCCTTGACTACAAGGCGCTGCCGCGCGAGGTCAAGGCCGGCGATGTGCTGCTGCTCAATGATGGCCTGATCGTGATCACGGTCGATGCGATCCAGGGCGAGGCGATTCACACCACCGTCAAGCTCGGTGGCGAACTCTCCAATAACAAGGGCATCAACAAGCAGGGCGGTGGCTTGACCGCGCCGGCGCTGACGGCCAAGGACATGGACGATATCCGTACCGCCATGAGTTTCCATGCGGACTACGTGGCGGTGAGTTTCCCCAAGAACGCCACCGACATGGAGATGGCGCGCCAGCTCTGCAACGTGGCGGCCGATGAGGGCCACAGGCCCGGGTTGATCGCCAAGATCGAACGCGCCGAGGCAATTCCCAAGCTCGAGGAAATTCTGCTGGCCAGCGACGGCATCATGGTGGCGCGCGGCGACCTGGCGGTGGAGGTCGGCAACGCGGCGGTGCCGGCGCTGCAAAAACGCATGATCAAACTCGCACGCGAGCATGACAAGGTGGTGATCACGGCGACTCAGATGATGGAGTCCATGATCATGAACCCGGTGCCGACGCGTGCCGAAGTGAGCGATGTGGCCAACGCCGTGCTCGACGGCACCGATGCTGTGATGCTGTCAGCCGAGACCGCGGCTGGCAAATACCCGTTGGAAACCGTGATCGAGATGGCCAAGATCTGCCACGCGGCCGAGGGCGGCGAAGACTTCAAGCTCGAAGCCGACTTCACCGGCAAAACCTTTGCGCGTATCGACCAGTCGATTGCCATGGGCGCGCTGTTCACGGCACACCACCTCGGTGCCAAGGCCATCGTCGCCATGACCGACAGCGGCTCCACGGCGCTGTGGATGAGCCGTCACCTGATCCATGTGCCGATTTACGCGCTGACCTCCAAGGTGGCAACGCAGCGTCGCATGACGCTGTACCGCAACGTGCGCCCGCTGTTCATGGACACCAGTGCCGATCGCGACACCGCGCTGGCCGAAGTCGAGAGCAACCTCAAAACACGCGGCCTGGTGCAAACGGGCGATGTCTACGCCATCACCTGCGGCGAACCGATGGGCGCGCCGGGCGGAACCAACATGCTCAAGATTTGCCGGGTCAGTTAGCGCTTGTCATCGTGACGTGTAGCCCGTATGAAGCGCAGCGTTATACGGGGTCGGCAGCGCGAGGGTGTCCCGTATTACGCCTTCGGCTCCATACGGGCTACAGACTGCGCGTAGTTGACTATTCCCCAGACGGTAAAATTCAAGCCAACGGTAGACAGTTACCGACCGATCACCAACTTTTGAAGGATTCCATCATGGCTCTTGTTTCCATGCGCGAACTGCTCGACCATGCCGCGACCAACGGCTACGGCATTCCGGCTTTCAATGTCAACAACCTGGAACAGGTGCAGGCCGTCATGGCGGCGGCCGAGGAGGTTGGCGCGCCAGTCATCCTGCAGGCCAGCGCGGGCGCCCGCAAGTACGCGGGTGAGTCCTTCATCAAGCATTTGATTCTGGCGGCGGTCGAGGCCTATCCGCATATTCCGCTGGTCATGCACCAGGACCACGGTCAAAACCCCGACGTTTGCCAGGGCGCGATCAACCTGGGTTTCAGCTCGGTCATGATGGACGGCTCGCTGATGGCCGATGGCAAGACCATCGCCAGCTACGAGTACAACGTTGAAGTCACGCGCAAGGTGGTCGATCTGGCGCACGCCACTGGCGTTACCGTGGAAGGCGAACTCGGCTGCCTGGGCAGTCTGGAAACCATGAAGGGCGACAAGGAAGATGGCCACGGCACCGACGCCACCATGACGCGCGAACAGATGCTGACCGACCCCGAGCAGGCGGCCGATTTCGTCAAGCGCACCCAGCTCGACGCGCTGGCGATTGCCATCGGCACCAGCCACGGCGCCTACAAGTTCACGCGCAAGCCCACTGGTGACATCCTGGCCATTGACCGCGTCAAGCAGATCAACCAGCGCATTCCCAATACGCACCTGGTGATGCATGGCTCCAGCAGCGTGCCGCAGGATTTACTCGCCATCATCCGCGAGTTCGGCGGCGACATGAAGGAAACCTACGGCGTGCCGGTGGAAGAAATCCAGAAAGCGATCAAGTTCGGCGTGCGCAAGATCAACATCGACACCGACATCCGCCTGGCCATGACCGGCGCAGTGCGCAAGTACATGGTGCAGAACCCGGACAAGTTCGACATGCGCGACTGGCTCAAGCCCGCGCGCGAGGCCGCCAATCAGATTTGCAAGCAGCGTTACCTGGAGTTCGGTTGCGAAGGCCAGGCCGGCAAGATCAAGGGTTACAGCCTGTCCGTGGTCGCCGGTCAGTACGCACGAGGTGAGCTGGCGCAAGTGGTGCAGTAAGCCATGAACGCTGCCCTGCACACCTCCACTCTCACCTCGCTCCCCTTGCTGGCACGCGGCAAGGTGCGCGACAACTACGCTGTCGGCGACGACCGCATCCTGATGGTCGCCAGCGACCGCCTGAGCGCCTTTGATGTCATCATGGGCGAGCCGATTCCGGGCAAGGGCGCGTTGCTGACCAAGATGGCGCTGTTCTGGTTCGACAAGCTCGGGCCCAATGGCCTGGCCATCTGCCCGATCCACCTCACCGGCGCGGCGCCCGAGAGCGTTGTCACGCCAGCTGAAGTGCCGCAGGTGGTGGGCCGCTCGATGCTGGTCAAGCGCCTCAAACCGCTGCCGGTGGAGGCCGTGGTGCGTGGCTATCTGGCGGGCAGCGGCTGGAAGGAATACCAGCAAAGTCAGTCGGTGTGCGGCGTCAAGTTGCCTGCGGGTCTGAAGAACGCATCGAAACTGCCGGCGCCGATCTACACGCCCGCGGCCAAGGCGGCAGCCGGCGACCACGACGAGAACATCACGTTCGAGCAGACCGTCTCTGCCATCGGCCTGGACCTGGCAACTCGCATGCGCGACATCAGCATTCGCCTGTACCAGGCAGCCGCCGAGATGGCCTTGAAGAAGGGCATCATCATTGCCGACACCAAGTTTGAGTTCGGCCTGGACGCCGATGGCACGCTGACCTTGATGGACGAAGTGCTGACGCCGGATTCCTCACGCTTCTGGCCGGCCGAAAGCTACCAGGAAGGCATCAACCCGCCGAGCTACGACAAGCAGTTCGTGCGCGACTGGCTGGAGCAGGTGCAGGTCGACGGCAAGCCCTGGAACAAGACCCCGCCGGCGCCGCGCGTGCCCAACGAGGTGATTGCGAAAACCGCCGCCAAGTATCAGGAAGCTTTGCAACGACTAATGGCTAGCTGATAAGCACCACCTGCCCAACAGCCGCCGACTCAATCGCAGGCAGGAGGCGCGGCAACAGTGCCCTTAAGTCGATCAAGCGGTTGGTCGGTGCGACCAAAACGATCACGGCCACCGGTAGATCTATGACCTTGTTTTGAAAAGACAAATTGCGGTCAACGGTTACGAACACATCGAAGTGATCCGCCGTAAGGCGCAGTAGTTTGCCATTCTTTACCTCGGACCAGCCCATTTGACGGGCAGTTTTGACATCGTGTCCGGCGAGATCGCGAAGCAGTCGCCAGTCCACGCATTCGTCGAGTAGCACGCGCATGGGTGTCAGCCCGCCAGTTGGCTTGCGTGACGCCCTGCTGCCTCAAGAAAGGCAAGCACTTTGTCGCGCCCTACCGTTGGAAAACCTTCCAGGAAATCGTCGATGGTTTCACCAGCCTCCAAATACTCGACCAGCGTGCGCACTGGCACGCGCGAATCCGCAAATACAGGCGTGCCGCCCATGATGTCAGGTTGGCATTGAATAAAAGCGGATTGCATGGCGTTTCTCTCCTTGCGTGATGACCATCCAGACCTTGAGCACTTGCACAAATGGATACTACACCCGTAGCCCTCGTGTCAGCTGGTTGAACGGGCACCTGCGTTCACGTGTGGCACTGGATCCCGGATCAAGTCCGGGATGACAGTTGCCGAGTGCGGGATGAAAGTTGCCGAGTCCGGGATGACAGTCGCCGAGTGCGGGCTGATTGAGCGGTTCAGCTCAACACCACGCTGCTCAGGCGGCGCCGGTAGGTGGCAACCGTGGGATCGACCGGGGGAATTTGCCCGTCAGCGACCTTGACTGGCGGTGGCTCGATGATGTCGAGGATGGCGATATAGGTCTTGCGCGCCAGATCGTCCGCCCAGCTCTTGTCGCGCATCAGGATATCCAGCAACTCGTCCATCGCAGCGGTCCAGTCGGACTGCGCCATCAGACCCTGCGCCCTGGCAAAACGGGCGTCGAAGTCGCGCTTGTTGGCAGCAATTTTTGCATCCGCCGTCGCCAGCAGATCAGTGCGATCGGCCGCAAAATCCAGCGCGTTCATCCAGCGTTGCAGCGAATCAAAACGCCGCACCAGGCTGGTCTGGTTGATCACCGGGGCGAAGGCGACCTTGGCATCGTCAATTGCGCCTTCCTGCAGCAGCAGTTTGACGTAGTTGAAGCGCGCGTCCTCGTCCTGCGCGTTTTGCAGTACCGCTTGGTGCAGGGCTTCGCGCCGCGCCACCGGGTCGTTTTCGTCGGGGGCGTCGGAGACGGTTTCGCCGGTGACTTCGGCTTCCAGCACCTCGCCTTCGGGCAGGTGCTTGTCCAGAAAGGCCTTGATCTGGCCTTCGGGCAGTGCGCCCATGAAGCCATCGACTGGTTTGCCGCCGCTCATCAGCACGCAGGTCGGGATGCTGCGAATGCCAAAGGCTTGGGAAAGTTCCTGCTCCTGGTCCGAGTCGATCTTGACCAGTTTGAAGCGCCCGGCGTAATCGGTCTCCAGTTTTTCCAGCAGCGGGCCGATCACCTTGCACGGGCCGCACCAGGGCGCCCAGAAGTCCACCAGCACTGGTGTTTGCATCGAGGCGGCAACCACCTCGACGTCGAAGTTTTCAACCGTAACGTTTATCATTTTTGGCAGATTGGGGTAGTTAAGTAAAATTAAAGCCTGATCACTTGCGGGACAGAGCAGCATCGGTGGCGCGCAGCGCACCGCCAACTCTGGACTCACCACTATGAAAATTCAAATCGGCGTCGTCATGGGTTCCAGTTCTGACTGGGACACCATGCAACATGCAGTCCACATTCTCCAACAGTTTGGCATCGCCCATGAAGCGCGTGTTCTTTCGGCGCACCGCATGCCAGACGACATGTTTGCCTATGCCGAAGGCGCGCGCGCGGCCGGTTTGAAGGCGATTATCGCGGGTGCCGGCGGCGCGGCGCATCTGCCGGGCATGCTGGCGGCCAAGACCACGGTGCCGGTGCTGGGCGTGCCCGTGGCGAGCCGCCACCTGTCAGGCGTCGATTCGCTGCACAGCATTGTGCAAATGCCCAAGGGTGTGCCGGTGGCCACCTTCGCCATCGGCGCTGCCGGCGCTGCCAACGCTGCGCTGTTTGCCGTGGCCATGCTGGCCAACGAGAACGCGGCGCTGCGCGCCAAGCTCGACGCCTTCCGTGCCGAACAAACCGAAGTGGCGCGCAGCATGACGCTGCCGCCGGTGCTGTGAGCGGCCCTACACTTTTGCCTGGCACGTCAGGCAGCGGCCAACAGATCACCCTGGGTGTCATGGGCGGCGGCCAACTGGGCCGCATGTTTGTGCAAGCAGCGCAGGCCATGGGCTACTTCACGGCGGTGCTGGACCCGGACGTGATCAGCCCGGCCGGGCTGGTCAGCCACTATCACATCCAGACCGCTTACCTCGACGAGCAAGGCCTGGCGCAATTGATCCAGCGCTGCGCTGCCATCACTACCGAGTTCGAGAACGTGCCGGCGCCGGCCCTGCTGACGCTGGGCGCGGCGCGTCGGGTTGCGCCCGGCGCCGAGGCGGTGGCCATTGCGCAGGATCGCATCAAGGAGAAAGCGCATTTCGTGCGCTGCGGCGTGCCCTGCGCGCCCTATGCTGTGATCGACGGCGCAGCACAGATCGCTGCGGTGCGCGACGATCTGCTGCCCGGCATTCTGAAAACGGCGCGCCTCGGTTACGACGGCAAAGGCCAGCAGCGCGTGAACAACCATGCCGAGTTGGCTGCGGCCTGGGATGCACTCAAAGGCGTCCCCTGCGTACTGGAGAAGATGCTGCCACTCAAAGCCGAGTGCTCGGTGATCGTGGCGCGCGGCGCCGACGGTGTCTGCGTCAATCTGCCGCTGCAACGCAATCTGCACCGCGACGGCATCCTGGCGGTGACCGAGGCCTTTGACGGTAATCTGCCGCTGCCGCTGGTGGCACAGGCGATCGCCGCAACGCGCGCCATCGCCGAGCAGTTGCAGTACGTTGGTGTGCTCTGTGTTGAATTCTTCGTGCTGCAGGACGACTCGCTGGTCGTCAACGAAATGGCGCCACGCCCGCACAACAGTGGCCACTACAGCCTGGACGCCTGCGACCTGTCGCAGTTCGATCTGCAGGTGCGCACGCTGGCTGGCTTGCCACTGGTGCAGCCGCGCCAACACAGCCCGGCCATCATGCTCAATTTGCTCGGTGACTTGTGGATTGACGGTGCAACGCCACCCTGGGATCAGGTGCTGGCGCTGCCCGGCGCGCATCTGCACCTGTACGGCAAGCTCAAAGCCAGCAAGGGGCGCAAGATGGGGCATCTGACGCTCACCGGTGCCAGCGTGGCGCAGGTGCGCGCCACAGCCCTGCAAGCGGCTGGCCTGCTTGGTATTGAGCCGTTCTGAGGCCGTACGCATGATTCTCGACGGGCGCGACGCAGGCGCGATCACAGCAGCGGCGCAGGCGATCGCTGCCGGTGAATTGGTTGGCATGCCAACCGAGACCGTCTACGGTCTGGCGGCTGATGCCGACAACGCCGCTGCCATCGCAAAAATATTTGCTGCCAAAGGCCGCCCGGCTGACCACCCGCTGATCGTGCACGTGTTGGATGCCAGCAGCGTGGCGCACTTTGCGTGCGACGTGCCGGACTTTGCCAGGGCGCTGATCAAGGCTTTCTGGCCCGGTCCGCTGACGCTGATCCTGCAGCGCCAACCGGGTGTGGCAGTGGCGGCGGCTGGTGGTCAGGACTCGATCGGCCTGCGCTGTCCCTCGCACCCGGTGGCGCAGGCGCTGCTGCAAGCCTGCCAGGCCGACGCTGTGAAACCGGTGTGGGGTGTTGCCGCGCCGAGCGCGAATATGTTTGGCCGCGTCAGCCCGACCACGGCGCAGCATGTGCAGGATGAGTTCGGCACAGCGCTGCGGGTACTCGATGGCGGCGCCTGCAGCGTCGGCATCGAGTCCACCATCATCGACTGCACGCGTGGCGCTCCGGTGCTGCTGCGCCCCGGCGCCATCACGCGCGAACAGGTGCAGGCGGCGTGCGGCATGCAGGTTTTGTTGCAAGAGGCCATGCAGGCGCTGGACAGTGCAGCGCCGCGTGCGTCGGGCACACTCGAATCGCACTACGCACCGAAAGCCAAACTGCGCCTGATGGACGCCAAGGCCTTGCAGACCGCGCTCGACCTGCTGGGCCGCGACGTTGACGGCAAGGTCAGCGCGCCAGTCATCGCCACCTATTCACGCGCCATCCTGAAGACGCCCTCCGCCACGGTGCTGCGCAAACGCATGCCCGATGATGCGCCAGCCACGGCGCAACAGTTGTTCGCCGCGCTGCGCGCGTTTGACGCCCAGGGTGTGAAACTGATCTGGGCCGAGACCCCGCCCGATGATCATGAATGGGACGGCGTGCGTGATCGCCTGCAGCGGGCCGCAGCCGGCTGAGGGCAGCAGCAGACACCAAGCGGTAATACAACTTCTCAATTTGGTCGCTCGAAAGCAGTCACCTAATGTTCGTCAAAATCGCGTCGCAAACGCCTCAAACTCCTGAATCGGCAGCGGCTTGCTAAACAGATAGCCCTGGTAGGTATGGCAGCCCAGAGAAGCCAAGAAGTCACGCTGCGCCTCGGTCTCGACGCCTTCGGCCATCACGCCCAACCCCATGCTGGTGGCCATCGCGATGACGGCTCGGGAGATTGCTGCATCATTGGCATCCATCAGGATGTTGCGTACAAAGCTCTGGTCGATCTTGAGTCGGTCCAGCGGTAGCCGCTTGATGTAGGACAGTGATGAATAGCCGGTGCCAAAGTCGTCAATGGCAAAACCAATACCAATAGCCTTGAGCGCGTTCATCTTGACGATCACATCCTCGGCGTCAGCTATCAACACAGACTCTGTCAGTTCCAGTTTGAGTCGCTGCGGATTGGCGCGCGTACGCTCAAGCGTTGCCAGGGTCTGGCTGACAAAGTTGTTTTCACGAAATTGCCGTGCGCTGACGTTGACCGCAATGCTCAGGTGTGCCATGGCAGGCTGGTCGGCCCAAGCGGCCAACTGCTGGCAGGCGGTCTCCAGCACCCAACTACCGATTGGCAGGATCAGACCTGTCTCTTCTGCCAGCGGGATGAACTCGGCCGGCGAGACCATGCCACGCTTCGGGTCAAACCAGCGCACCAAGGCTTCAACGCCGACGATGCCATCTCTATCCGAGACTTGCGCCTGGTAGTACAGCTCGAACTGCTGGTTCTGGATCGCCTCGTTCAAGGCTGCCTCCAAGTTTACTCGGGCATCGACCACGGCCTGCATCCGCGGGTCGAAGAAGCGAATCGTGTTGCCCCCGCCAGCCTTAGCCTGGTACATGGCCAGCTCAACCCGCTCAAAGGCTCAAGCGTATCTTCGTACTTCTCGCCGAAGAAGGTGATGCCGATGCTGGCAGTGCAGGAATTCGTTGAGCCGGCCAAGTGGTAGGGCTTTTTGAGCGCCTCAAGCATCTTGTTGGCAACCGTTTGGGTCTGTCTGAGCGCGACCTGCGGGTCCTGATTCAGATGGTCCAGAAGCACCACGAATTCATCGCCGCCGAGTCGCGCCACGGTGTCGCCGTCTCTCGTCGCTGCGTTCAGCCTTTTGGCAACGCGTTGCAGCACCTCATCGCCCTGCGCATGCCCGATGGCGTCGTTGAGGTTCTTAAAATTGTCCAGATCCAGCATCAGCAGTGCGCACTGGTGCTTCTCGCGTTCCCTGGCGATCATGGCTTGCTTTAGCTGGAGGATCAGCTTGCGCCGGTTGGGCAAACCAGTCAGTAGATCGGAAAACGCCAGGCTCTCGATTTGCTCCTGTGCGCTCTTGGCGGAGGTGATGTCGCTGAAGGTGCCCACATAGTGCGTCGGCAAGCCTTGTGCATCCTTCACCGTGCTTATGTTGAGTTGTTGCGGATAGACGACGCCATTCTTGCGCCGGCTCCATATTTCGCCATACCACTGACCCGTGCGGGAAACGCAATCCCACATGGCGGCATAAAAGTCTGCATCATGTTTGCCGGAACTGAGCAAGCGAGGCGTCTGTCCCACCGCCTCATCGGCCGTGTACCCAGTGATCCCGCTGAAACCCTTGTTGATCCGCAGGATCACCTGCTGTGGATCGGTGATGAACATGGCTTGCTGCGACTCGAAGGCGACCGCAGCGATGCGTAAGGATTCCTCGGCCAGTTTGCGCTGCGTGACATCGCGTTGAATGCCCACGAACTGGGTCACATCGCCGGCTTCGTCAAAGACGGGATTGATGGACACATCGTTCCAGAATGGCGTGCCATCCTTGCGGTAATTAAGGATCTCGCCGTGAAACGGCTGCTTGGCGTCAAGGGCTGCACGCATTTGCAATACGACATCGGGCTGACTATTTGGCCCTTGCAGGATGCTGCAAGGCTTGCCCAGCATTTCCTCCCGGGAGTAACCGGTGATTCTGACGAACTCGTCATTGACGTATGTCGTCAGTCGGTTGGCTTCGCTGATCAGTACGCCCTGAGAAATCTGACTCATGGCCTGTTCGTGTAGCCGTATGTCCGCCATGTTCTCCAGCAAACGCGCGTCCCTGAGCTTGCGCTCGGAGATGTCACGCATGGAGATTAGAGTCGCAGACATCCCGGCAAAATCAATCGGCCTGCTCTGCACTTCGACATCAACGGGTGTTCCATCGAGCTTCAGGCACTTTTCCTCGATCAGCGGAACCCTTACACCCTGCTCGACAGCGGCTCGAAGCCGCTCCCGCACGATGTCTCTGGAGTCGGGGTGAACCAATTCAAGAATGCCCTTACCTACCAGTTCCTTATCAGACGCCGCACCTAGCATTTTGACTGTGGCGGGGTTTGCGAAGATGATTTTCTCGCCGTCATGGACGACCAGCGGCTCTGGCGCCAACTTGATCAGCGTGCGGTAGCGCGACTCGCTTTGACGGATCAGTTCTACGTTGGCATCGTGCAGTTCCTGCTCCAGTCGCTTGCGCTCGGTGATTTCGCTCAGCACGATACGCAGTTCAGAGACACCATCGTCATCCTGCACTGCGCTGACCACCAGGTGCGCGAAAAATGGGGTGTCGTCACGCTGGAGCAGGCGCAATTCGCAAGACAGCGATCCGCCACTATCCCTGAGCCTGTTCCGAAGTCCGTAGTAGATGCCCTGGTCGTCATTGAAAATGAACTTGCTGATTGGCTGCTTGATCAGTTGGCTGCGCGTCACATTGAGCAGAGCGCAGGTGGTCAGGTTGACCTCCCTGATCAGCCCCTTCTCGGTCACTGTGCAGTAACCCACCGGGGCAAGGTCGAAAAAATCGACATAGTGCGAACGGGATGCTTCGAGTGCGGTGTGTGTGCGGCGCAATTCCTCGTTCTGCATCTCCAACTCAATTTGATGAACCTGCAAGTCATGCAGTAGCTGTTGCGCCGCTTCGGGCGACAGAGCAGCGAACGCATCGGGTGAGGGGCCGGCACGTTGAGACAATGCCGCCTCAGCCCGGCGGGACAGACTTTCAATCAGATTTGTCACCAAATCGCCACCACTTGCGTGTTGCTTGTTCTCAATGCTCACCTTTTCATCCCCTGTCTTGACAATGTGAGGGCCGGTCACACAATTTTCGTTTCAGTGATCGCCTCGGCGATTCTTACATGACAAACCGCGGTGCGGATAAATATTTATCCTCCAATGGTGCAAGGTCGGTTGGCTGGCAAACGAACGCCAGCAATTGGACTTCCAGTAACCTGCCCGTCGCCAGTGCCCGGTTGCGCTGCAGTGCTGGCCCAGGATTTTCCGCCACCAGCGTCAGCAATACGGCTGGGATGCCGGCGATTGAGCGACAGCTTTATGGAACCTCAACGGTGAAAATCTTTCTGTTGCCCGAAAGCTGCCACCCGGGAGCGCCCGCAGTTGGTCGGGAGTTGCCGGCCAGCGCAAGACCGCCAATGACTGCTGACGAAAAAACGATCGCCACCAGTTCGAAAAAACCTCAACCTCCGGTGGATGACCGCTTCCGAGATTTCGGGTTGA
>CAIWNX010000103.1 GCA_903914175.1 uncultured beta proteobacterium
CCTCTGGACGCACAGTTGCAGTTGGGGCTTGAGGACCTGATGCAAATTCAGCTTAATGTGGCCAAACAGGAGTACCAGCAGGCGGTCAATCGCTATGTGCTGATGCGATGGGCGTCAATGGGTGCAATCGGCGCTGGCGTGCTGTTTGCGATACTGACAAGTCTGGCATTGATGCGTGCGCGCCGCCAGGAACTGGCGATGCTGCTCGAACTCCAGGCCCATGCCGATTTGGTGCGTCAAAAGCAGGAACTCGCTGAGAGTGAGTTTCGATGGAGAGCGGCCATCGAAGGTGTTGGTGACGGGGTCTGGGACCGAAACATTCAAACCGGCGAAGAGATCTATTCGACAGGCTGGAAAACCATGCTGGGTTACGCAGAAGACGACATCCTTCCGAATCATCACGAATGGGAGGGCCGGGTTCATCCCGACGATCGGGCGGCCGTCATAGCCGCCAATCAAGCCTATCTGACCGGCACCAACGACAGTTGCCAGATGGAATTTCGCCAGCTATGCAAAGACGGCAGCTACAAGTGGATTCTGAGCCGCGGCGTGATTGTCAGCCGCGACGCCAGTGGCGCGCCGCTGCGCATGATTGGCACCCACACCGACATTACAGAGCGCAAGCAACAGGAAGAAGCCCTACGCCTTGCCGCCAATGTGTTCAGTCACGCCCTTGAAGGCATCATGATTACCTCGCTTGATGGCAGCATTGTCGAGGTCAACCAGGCATTCACCCAGATTACCGGCTACAGTGCAGAAGAAGTGGTTGGCAAGACACCGAGCCTGTTCAAGTCCGGTCGTCATGACGCACTCTTTTATGCTGAAATGTGGAAATGCATCGAGCGCGGTGACGTTTGGCAAGGTGAAATATGGAACCAGCGCAAGAGTGGCACGGTATACCCCTTGCATCTGAGCATCAGTGCCGTCACGAACGATGTCGGCGTGCTGACCCACTACGTTGGCGCGTACAGCGATCTCACGACCGATAAGGCCGCGGAACAACAAATCCACGACCTTGCCTACACAGACCTCTTAACCGGCTTGCCCAATCGCCGCATGCTGCTCATTCGGCTGCAACAGGCAGTCATGGCAGAAGACCAGCATCACCGAGGCGCACTGCTGATGCTCGGTCTGGACAATTTCAAGAACCTCAACGATGCCATCGGGCGTGTGCAGGGCGACGAGGTGCTGCAACGCTTTGCCAAACGGCTAAGCGCAGCGGTGCATGACGGCGACACCGTGGCGCGTTTGGGCAGTGATGAATTTGTCGTGCTTCTGAGTGGTCTGAATCAGGACCCGCAGATCGCGCTCAGTCAGGCCCAAACAGAGGCCAACAAGATGCTTGAGGAGCTCAACAAGCCCTACCAGCTGGCCGGCTCCACGATTTCGTGCACTGCGAGCATCGGCGTTACCTTCTTCGGTGAGCTATACGAAGATACCCTTGAGCCGTTGAAACGGGCCGAGCTGGCCATGTACCAGGCCAAGTCTGGCGGGCGCAACACGCTTCGTTTCTTCGACCCGCAGATGCAGGCCGTGGTCGATGCCCGGGTGAAATTGGAGGCGGCTTTGCAAGAGGCGATCCAAAACCAGCAGTTCACGCTTTACTATCAGGCTCAAGTCTCGGATAGCGAAGGGATCGTTGGCGTTGAAGCCTTGGTGCGCTGGTTTGACCCGAAGCGGGGTATGGTCTCGCCGGCCGAGTTCATCCCGCTGGCAGAAGAGACAGGTCTAATCTTGCCAATAGGCGCTTGGGTGCTGGAGACCGCCTGCCAGCAGTTGGCTGCTTGGGCCGACCA
>CAIWNX010000104.1 GCA_903914175.1 uncultured beta proteobacterium
AGAAACATATTGGATCTCAGTAGTGTCCCAACGTTTTTCAGAGGAGAACGAGCTGTTGAGACTCGAAATCAGAATCTGAATTGGCTGGGGGTGGTGTAAGTAGTTGATTTATTGGGGATGTTTCAAACATGGTCAGGCTCAGGATTTGTAGGATTTCATAGAGGCTATGCGGCAAATGCAAACGTTTCTTGACGATGGCAATCAGTACGTAGGTGCACACCGCAATCCAGATTTGCGTTTTCACCGCGTTTTCGCTCGTGCCCAGGAAGGTCTTGATGCGCAGGTGCTGTTTGATCCACTTGAAGAACAATTCCACCTGCCAGCGCTGGCGGTACAGATCGGCAATGAGTTCGGGCTTCAAAGCAAAGTTGTTGGTCAGAAACGTGATGCGTTTGCCGGCTTCGTCCTTGACCACCACGCGGCGCAACGGCTGCGGGTAATCCTTGCTCGAATGAAACAGCGTCAGCACGCCGGTCTGATCGCACACAACCGATGTGGTGCTGCGCTGCACGGGACTGGAGTAACGCCGCCTGAATTTGGTATTGCTCTTGGCGCGGGTCACAAAGAAGCCTTGCGCTTGGTGAATCGCAAAGAGTCTGCTGAAATCCAGATAACCCCGATCCAACAGGTAAAACGCACCAGGTTCTATCACCAACTCGTCGAGCACATTGACCTCGTGGGTCTTGCCGTCGGTGATGTGAATGAAGCTCGGGATCGAGCCGTGAAGATCGAGCAGCGTATGCAACCGAATGGCCGCCTTGGTGGTGCGAAACGGTGCCCACGGATACAGCGACAAACACAGATCGATGGTGGTCGCATCGAAGGCATACACGGCAGCGTCCAAGTCGATGCCCAGAGGCTCTTTGGCGTACAGAGGACGCGCGATGGCAATCAAGTGCTGGGCAAAGTCGGCGTAGATTTGCCACGGCCGGGTTGCGTTCGCATTGGCCAAGGTATTGCGCGAAATCGTCTGGCAGCGAAAGCCCATGTGATACAGCCGCTTGGCTTGCGCACGCAGGTTGACTTCGATGTCGCGCAGCGACTCCCGGTAGGTGAGTTGCGCAAACGCCATGGCGAAGAACTGATCCAGACACGAGAAGTCCTTGACCTTGTGATCGCCTTGATGGGTGGCCACACAGCGGCGAAACGTGCTCAGCGGCAAGTAGGCCATGAGCTGCGAAAACACGAGCTTGCCTTGGTGCATGGCGGTCCTTCGCGTCAGAACGCAAAAGACCAACAGTCTGACGCTCGACGTTCAAATCGAGACCAGACAAAAACACCAAATTCATCAAGCGATTCATTAACTTACGACGTCCTGATGTGAAAACGTTGGGACACTACTGAAAAGGCATAAATAATGTGGAGCATGTTCGCTGTATTCGCGCTGACCTTGCTCGCCAGCGCAGTGCTGGTCAGTACCCGGCGCTGGCACGGTCGCTATAGCGCCGATAGCACCATCGGCGTGCAAAAGTTTCATCTGCAGGAAACCCCGCGCATCGGTGGCGTCGCCATTTTGTTGGGCATGATTGTGGGCTGGCTTTTGGCCGCGCCTGCCACGCAAGGTTTGTTGGGGCCCATGCTGCTGGCCGGTATCCCGGCCTTTGTGTTCGGCTTGGCTGAAGATCTGACCAAACGCGTTTCTGTTTCGGTAAGGCTGCTGGCCACCATGGCCAGCGGTGTGCTGGGGTGGGCCATTACCGGGCAGTCTGTTACCCACGTCAATTTCCCGGGGCTCGACTGGTTGTTGGGCTATACCGTGGTGTCGGTGGCATTTACCGCTTTTGCGGTAGGCGGCGTTGCCAATGCCATCAACATCATTGACGGTTTTAATGGTTTGGCAATGGGGGCCGTGACCATTATCCTTGTCGGTTTTTCATTGATTGCGCAGGGGTTTGGCGACGTTGAACTGTTTCGCGCTTGCCTTGTCCTTATCAGCGTGGTGCTGGGCTTTGGCGCGCTCAACTGGCCTTTGGGCAAGATTTTTCTGGGTGACGGCGGCGCTTATTTCCTCGGGTTTTGTGTGGCCTGGCTGGCGGTGCTGATGCTGGCACGTCACCCCGGAGTTTCAGCCTGGGCGCCGCTGCTGGTGTGTGGCTTTCCGTTTCTGGAAGTGGTGTTCAGCATTGTGCGACGTTGGCGACGCAGCAAGAGCCCGGGCGGTGCTGACTGCCTGCACCTGCACAGCCTCGTCAAGCGGCGCGTGACACGGCGTTTGCTGCCGCACGCCAGCATGCTGGTGCGCAACTCGGTTACCGGTTCTATCATGTGGCTGGCGGCGCTGTTTCCGGCTGCGATTGCAGTGCATTGGCCCGGGGACACGCTGATTCTGGTGCTGGGTTTTTTGATCTATGTGGTGTTGTATTTGCTGGCGTATGCCCGGCTGACCCAGTTTCGCTGGGGCTTGCGGGCGCACACCCTGCGGCGCCACCACCCGATAGCCCGCTGAGGCGGTTTGACCATGCACTGGTACGTCATTCACACCAAGCCGCGCCAGGAGCAGCGCGCCCTGCTCAACCTCACACGGCAGGGCTATGAGTGCTACCTGCCGACGCTGGCCACTGAGCGCTTGCGCCAAAAGGCGGTCAAACTGGTTGAGGAACCACTTTTTGCGCGTTACCTGTTCACGCGCCTTGACACCAGCCTGGCAGGCAAGAGTTGGGCGCCTATTCGCTCAACCAGTGGCGTTTGCCGTCTCGTAACTTTTGGCAACCAACCAGCCAAGGTTGACGCTGATCTGATCGAAATCCTGCGTAGCAGCCATAGCAGCGCCAATCAGGAACCGGCCCGCTTGTTCCATGAAGGCGATCGTGTGCGGATCAAAGATGGCCCGTTCGCCGGTCTGCAGGCCATTTACCAAATGAGCGATGGTGAGAGCCGGGCCATGGTGCTGATTGAAATCTTGAGCAAGTCCAGCCGCTTGTCCATATCCCCCGCAAGTTTGGGAAAAGTTGACTGATTCGCCATGCTACGATCAACCTAGTGACGAAGAACTTGCAATCGCCACCCAGGCAGGGCTACAGTTTTCAAGCGCATCGCTACCCTTAAGTCATTCATTCCACACGACATGCAGAAATCATTCTCAACGTTTTCTCACCCGCGCTTGGTGCTTGGCGCGCTGGCGCTTCTGCTCAGTGCCGGGGTGCTGGCGCAAGCCACATTTCCGCAGAGCAACGCGACGACCGGAGCGGTGCCGTCTGCGGGCATCAGCACCAATGCGCCGACGCCATCGTTGCGTCCAGCGGCCAAGGCCGACGCTGATGCAAAGCTAAACGCCAAGCAGCCATCCATATGGGACGTTAAAGAGCCTGCTGCTGCGGAAGTAATTACGGACCCAAAAGCTGACGAAACTGAGTTCCAGCGCTTCGTACAAAGCAGCACCGGCCAGGCCTTGCGTCTTTACGGTTATGAACTTTTTGGCAAGCCGGGCAAGTTTGCGCCGGTGCAGGCAGCACCGGTGCCGGCGGGCTACATTCTGGGCCCAGGCGACGAACTGGTGGTGCAGATCAACGGCCTGGCCGAACTCAGCGAAAACATGGTCATCGACCGCGATGGCCGGGTGCTGATCCCCAAGGTTGGTCCGCTTAATCTCGCCGGCGTTCCACTCAACAATGCTGAAAAAGTATTGGCCGCCCACATTGGCAAGGTCTATCGCAATTTCAGCGTCAGCGTCACCATGGGGCGCTTGCGCTCGATCGAAGTGTTTGTCACGGGACAGGCACGCCAGCCCGGCAAGCATCTGGTCAGCAGCCTCTCCTCCCTGATTAACGCTCTTTTTGAAACCGGCGGTCCCAGCAGCAACGGTACCCTGCGCGCGATCGAACTGCGCCGCGCCGGCAAGAAGTTTGCCAGCGTCGATCTGTATGCCTTCCTGGCCCAGGGTGACAACAGTGCTGACGTGCCACTGCAGGCTGGTGACATCATCTTCATTCCGGCGGCTGGCGCCCGCGTCGCCGTGCTGGGCGTTGTCAACACGCCGGCCATTTATGAGTTGCGCGGCACCGAAACCATCAACCAGATCCTGAGCCTCTCGGGTGGCCTGCCGGCGCTGGCCGCACCGCAAAAAGCGCAGCTGGAACGGCTCGATGCCAACCGCGAGGTGGCACGCTATGTCGAAGACTTTGCACTTGACGCCAAAGGCCTGGGCCAGGTACTCAAGGCAGGCGATCTCTTGCGGGTGTTCCAGATCAGCCCGGAGTTTGCCAATATCGTCACGCTGCGCGGCAGCGTTGCAGCGCCCATGCGCCACCCCTACCAGCCAGGCATGAAAATCTCTGATCTCATCCCCGATAGCAATGCCTTGATCCAGGGCGGCTATTACACGCGCCGAAACAGCCTGGTGCAAAACGAGTCCGCCAAGCAAGCCAAAGATGATTCTGACCTTCGTCCTACCAACACAGAGCCGCCTCAGTCGGGTAAGCAAGTTTCGATCAATCAAATCGTCAACACCGTCAAGAACCTGCTGACCGAAATCAACTGGGACTATGCTGTCATCGAGCGTTTGGACGCCAAGGAAGTGCGCGCCACCCTCATCCCCTTCAACCTGTCCAAAGCCGTCAAGGACAAAGACCCTGCGAATAACCTGAGTCTCCTGCCGGGTGATGTTGTCACTATATTTAGTGTGACCGACCTGCCGGTTGCAGTGGAAAAGCGTACGCAGTACGTCAAGATCACGGGTGAAGTCAATGCCCCCGGCGTGTACCAGATCGAGTCCGGCGAGACCTTGCCGCAACTCATCAAGCGCGTGGGCGGCTTCAGTCAGAACGCCTTCAGTTATGGCATCGTTTTCGCGCGTGAGTCGACCCGGGCTCAGCAGCAGGAGAATTTGAATAAGTCGGTGCGCCGGCTTGAATCCGACATCAGCGCCCAGACCGTCAACGCGGGCCAGAACGGGAGCGACCCGGCGAGGGCTTCGGCTCTGCAAGCTCAGCTTGCGGGTCAAAGGACCTTGTTGGCACGTCTGAAGGACCTCAAAGTCAGCGGACGCGTTGCACTCGAACTAGACCCCATTAACCCGGCGCTGCCGCCCGTTCATCTGGAGGACGGTGACCAGATCAGCGTGCCGCAGCGCCCCAGTTTTGTTGGCGTCTTTGGCGAAGTGTTTGCTGAGAGTTCCCTTATCCACAGGCCTGGCAGCACTGTTGCCGACTATCTGGCCAAGTCGGGGCTGACGCGCAACGCCGACGCCGATAACCTGCTCATCATCCGGGCCGACGGAACGGTCGAAGGCAATAGTGCCGGCTTCTGGGGCACCGGTGCCATCAGCAAAAGACTCAATCCGGGCGACTCCATCTTTGTTCCCGGCCTGTTGGATCAGCGCACCTTCTATAGCCAGTTTATGGAGGGCGTCAAGGACTGGACCGCCGTCCTCTCGCAGTTCGGCCTGAGCGCCGTGGCCATCAAGACCTTACGGCAATAGAGACGCCTCTGAGGCCTGCTTGATCGCCCCCATCGCTTCAAGGCTGAGCCGGTTGCCGTACTGGCTGACGACCTGCGCCGCAGCTTGATTGGCCAGCCAGGCGGCTTGCGCGTGGCTGTGTCCATGCGTGGCGGCGTACATGAAGGCGCCGGCAAACATGTCGCCAGCGCCGTTGGTGTCCAGCGCTTTCACGCGGACGGCCGGCACCGTGGTTTGCTGCGATCCTTCCAGCACCACACAGCCCAGTGGCCCGCGCGTCAGGCAGACGGTGCGCGCGAGCTGGCTCATCTGTTGGCAGATGGCCGGCAAATCCTTTGAGCCACACCAGACCTGCGCTTCTTCCTCGTTGCAAAACAGGTAGTCCAGGCCCTGGCCGATGATGGCATCCAGACCTTCTCTGCAGAAGTTGATCATGCTCACATCGCTGAGCGTGGTGGCCAGCAGCACGCCGGCGTCCTGCGCCATCTGGCGCCCCTGCAGCGCGGCTTGCAAACCACTGGGTGATGCGGCCAGGTAGCCTTCCATGTAATAGATTCTTGACTTGGCGATGTCCTTCTCGTGCAGGGCCGTATGGTCGAGCTCGGCGGTAGCGCCCAGAAAAGTGCTCATGCTGCGTTCGGCATCGGGCGTCACCATCACCATGCAACTGCCGGTCTGGCCTGGCGCTGGTTTGGTGTGTGTGAGGTTGGTGGCCACGCCGTTGGCGAGCAGGTCCTGCGTGTAGAAGGCGCCGAGTTCGTCGTCTGCCACGCGGCATGAGTAGAACGCTTTGCCGCCCAGTTGCGCCAGAGCGACCACGGTGTTGCCGGCCGAGCCGCCGCCCGTGCGCCGCACGTGTGCGTGGCCCAGGTGTGCGAGCAGTTCGGTGCGGCGCGCCGCGTCGATCAACGTCATGTGGCGTTTGTCCACGCGCATGGCTGCGAGCTGCGCGTCAGAGACTTCGTATTCGGAATCCACCAGGGCGTTGCCGATGGCGTAGAGGTCGTGTGTTTTCATGGAGAGTGTTGGTTAGAGCCGGAAAGCTCTTTGTTAAGATGCCATCATGCTGCACTACCGATCAATATTTGCGTCTTTTGCTATTCTCACGGCGTCTTCGTTGGCCATGGCCGACTCGTCCGGTCCACTGGGTTTTGATCACCGGCTCAGCTTTGATGACGCCAAGATTTGGTCCAGTGGCAGCTTGAAAACAGTTGAAATTGGTTCGGCCTTGCTGGTGTTGGGTGGCGCTGTGTATGAAGGCAATGATAGCCGTCTGGGCAAGACCTTCTGGAAGTCGTTCGATGCCATGGTTTTGGGCGACGTTTCGGCCGCTGTTGCCAAGAAGATTTTTCGGCGGCAACGACCCAGCGATGGCAACGACCCGAACGCCTTCTTCAATTCCAGCAGCGATACCAGCTTTCCCAGTGGCGAGGTTACGCACATCACGGCCATCATCACGCCCTTTATTCTGGAATACCAGAACGACACTCCCGCCGTCTGGTTGCTGGCTGCGCTACCCGCCTATGTCGGTGCCGGCAAGCTGAAGACACAAGCGCATTGGCAGACCGATATTCTGGCGGGCCTGGCCTTGGGGGCCGGGGCCGGTTATCTCGCCTCACGACGTGATAACGCCTGGAGTGCGCAGGTGTTGCCCAACGGTTTTTCGGTTGGGTACAGCAAGAAGTTCTAGTCCAACCACGTCGTCTATCGGCGCTTACCGCGTCTGCGTAGCCGACAGAATCACGACATCGGTTAGCGGCACATCGGTCATGCTGCCGCGCACACCAGTGGGCACGGCAGCAATTGCATCCACCACAGGCAAACCCGCAAGTACTTTGCCGAACACGGCGTAGCCGGGCTGCGTGGCGCTGACGTAGTCAAAGTCCGGGTTGTCCACCACGTTGATGAAGAACTGTGATGTGCCGGAATCCGCCACGGTGCTTCGTGCCATCGCCAGCGTGCCGCGCAGATTGGTCAGGCCGTTGTTGGACTCCAGCTTGATTGGCGCTTTGGTTGCGGCCTGCGTCAGGGAGGCATCAAAGCCGCCGCCCTGAATGATGGCGAATGGGCTCACAACCACCCGGTGAAAAATCAGGTTGCTGTAGAAGCCCGAAGAGACATACTGCAAAAAGTTGTTGACTGAAAGCGGCGCCGCCGTGGGGTCCAGTTCGAGCAGCATGTCGCCCATGCTGGTCTTGAGCGTCACCTGTGGCACCGGGATGTCGAACTTGCCATCGCGCAGCACGACGTTGCCACCCACTACCGTGACCGTGATGCTGCCGCTGGCGGTCGGCGTGCAGTTGTAGGCACGAAGGTTTGGCGTGCTGCCGGCAATCTCTGTGATGCCGCTGCACTTGGGCGCGACCAGGGTGATGCCCTTGTCCAAGTTCGGGCCCTGCACCGTGAACTGGGCAAGTTGGCCGTACATGAGCGGGCCGGCGTCGAGCGTAGTCTGTTCTATTCCGCCACAGGCGGCCAGCGACAGACCAAGGGCTAAAGCGCCGCAAAGTTTGGTAATGGATTTCATGGCATCAAAACCTGGTTGATATTGGCGACGGCATCGGTATCGGCGCTGCCGGTGAGCGCCAGCAGCCGGATTCTGGAAATCAGGTACATGAAGCGACTTTGTGCCAGGTCGCGCAATGTCATCATGCGCTGCTGCTCGGCGTTCATCACGTCAACCAGGGTGCGGCTGCCGGCCTGCAGTGATTTGCGGTTCGATAGCACCAGTTGATCGGCCGAGCGCAGCGCTTGCTCCAGCGCGCGGATCTTGGCCATGTTCTCGGTCACGCCGCGAAATTCCTTGTGCACGTTCACGGCGAGATCACGCCGATTGGCTTCGAGCAGTTGTTCAGCGCGCTCCAGATTGGCCAGCGCCTGGCGCACGGTGGAGTTGACGTAGCCGCCGGAATAGAGCGGAACATTCAACTGCAGACCGAGCGCCCGGTTGGTATAGCTCGATTGCACGTTGAGCACGTTTTCGCTTTGGCTGCGCGACCACTGTGCAATGGCGTCGAGCGTGGGGTGGTGGCCCGACTGCGCCTTGTCAACTTCGTTGCGGGCGGACTCCACCTGCGCCTTGATGGATTGCAGATGCCGGTTGTTCAATTCCACGCGCTCAATCCAGGCCTCGACTTGATTAGGCTGCGGGTCTGCCAGCGTGAAACGGGACAGGTCGAGTTTTGATAGACCACTGATGGGTTGGTTGACCATGGTCTGCAACTGACGCAAGGTGTAGTCAATGCTTTGGCGCGCCTCGATCTCGCTGGCTGTATTCATGTCCAGGCGCGCCTGCGCTTCGTCGACGTCGGTGCGGGTGCCAGAGCCGCCCGAGAGCGCCTGTTTGGCGGCGGCCAGTTGTGTGTTGAAGGCAGCGCGCTGCGCCAGCACCAGGGCCAGTTGCTCATGCGTCAGCATGGCCTCAAAGTAGGCGCCGCAGACACGCACGACAAGGTCTTGTTCATCCTGCGCGAGCGCAGATTCTGCGTCGTTGACCTGCGCCTGCGCTTGCCGGTATTGGGCCATCTGGTAAGTGCGAAACAGGGGCTGGCGCAAGGAGATGGTTCGGTTGGTGCTGGGGTAATCGGTGTCACTGCTTTGAATTTGCCCCAGGGAATTGGGCACACCGCTGGCCAGATGGTTTTTGTTTTGTCCCATACTGGCACTCAGGCTCGGCAACAGTTGAGAACGCGCCTGCGGCAGACGTTCGCGTCCGGCATCGGCGGCGGCGCGCGAGGCTCGGATATTGGCGTCGTTGGTCTTTGCTGCCTCAAAGGCTTGCAGCAGGTCCATCGACCAGCTTGCCATCGGGAACGACAGCGTTGCGAGCGCGAATAGCGAAATTTTGAAAGGGCTGCGCATCATGCGTTCACTCCTCTTTCATGGAGGCGGCCATGCGCCGGGTCAGCGGGTGCAGCAAGTAGGTCAGCATCGATCGCTCGCCGGTGCGAAACACCACTTCCACCGGCATGCCGGGTTGCATCTGTCGCTTGCCCAGTTTCTTCAGACCCTCGGGCGTTACGGCAACACGCACCAGGTAGTAGCCAGCGCCGTTGCGGTTGTCGATCAACAGGTCGCCGGAAACCGAAGCCACCTTGCCATCGACCACCAGTTGTGGCGAATTGGCAAAGGATGAGAAACGCACATCCACCGGCAACTCTGCGTGCACGCGGTCGATCAGGTGCGGGCTGATGCGCGCCTCGAGCATCAGCGCCTGGCTGGTAGGCACGATGTCCATCAGCTTTTGGCCGGAGCCGATCACGCCGCCCACTGTTTGCACAGTCAGACCGACCACCTGCCCGGCCGCAGGTGACTTGATGTCAACCCGGCCCAGGTCGTCTTTGACGGCCTGGTATTTCTGCGCATCGGCCTGCACTTCGCGCCCGACTTCGGCCAGTTGCGACTCGACGTCTTTGCGGTAGTCCTGCTGGCGCACGATGGCGCGTTGGCGCATTTCGTTGATGGCGCGCTGGGCACGTGTGCTGTTGCCCAGCAACTCGGCAATCGATGAATTGATTTCGGAGAGCATGCGTTCGAGTTCGAGCTGGCGGTTGCGCGGCGCATAGCCTTCCTTCACCATCTCACTGGTGTTCTTGTGTTCTTCGCTGAGCAGCGCCAACTGGTTACGCCGGTTGCCCAGCATGGCGCTGTAGGCTTGCAGCAGCGCTTGCTGGCCCTGGATGCTTTCTTCGATCGACTGCAGATCGGCCTGCAGGCTGCTGCGACGCGATCCGTACAACTGCTCCTGCGTCAGCGCCATGCGTGCGATTTGCGGATCGGTCAGCGCCTCACGCAGATCCGGGTGCCAGCTGATTTTGCCCAGGCCCTGTTGCTCGGCCAGCAGGCGCGCTTCCATCGCGCGCAGGCCCAGATAGCGTTGCCGCGCCGCCTCGAAATTGGCACGGGTTGTAGCCTCGTCGAGTTTGATCAGGAGCTGACCTTCCTTGACCACTTCGCCTTCCTTGACCAGTACTTCCTTGATGATGCCGCCTGAGAGGTGTTGCACTGCCTTGCTCTTGGTGTCGATGGTGACCATGCCCTGGCCCGGCACGCCTTCATCGAGTGGCGCCAGGCCGGCCCACAGCAGGAAGCCACCCAGCCCCAGGGCCAGCGCCCACAGGCCGATGCGCCCCGGCTGTCCCTTGGGTTCAGGTTTGGCGATGACGTCGGTGATGCTGGCCAGCGTCTGCGCTGGCGAACTGGCGGTGGAGGTGTTGGACATTTTGGTTTGGGTCATGACAGACTCGATTCAATGAAATGGGTAAAACTATCGGGGCTTCTGAAATTCACGACAACCCCAAATTTGTCATTGCGGGCTTGACCCGCAATCCATGGTTCGTGTGGCACTGTCAGAAGGCATGGATCCCGGATCAAGTCCGGGATGACAGTGTTGGTGGGTGTACGCGTCATGATGTATGGAAACTGTGTTACGCCGGCACCGCCATGCCACTGGGCGCGGCCGGGGCGGCAGGTCGTGCCGCTGCTTGCAGGGCTGCCAGCACGGCGTCGCGCGGACCTTCGGCTTGCACGCGGCCGTCGACCAGCAGCAGCACGCGGTCCGCTACCGCCAGGATGCCGGGGCGGTGCGTGATCAGGACCACGGTTTTACCCTTGGCTTTCATGCGTTGCACGGTCTGGACCAGCGCTGCTTCGCCGGCTTCGTCCAAGTTGGCGTTGGGTTCATCGAGCACGATCAGCGCCGGGTCACCGTAGATGGCGCGTGCCAGGGCAATGCGCTGGCGCTGGCCGCCAGAGAGCAGGGAGCCGGCCTCGCCGATGGGCGTGTCGTAACCCTTGGGAAAGCGCAGGATCATGTCGTGCAGGCCGGCGTTGCGCGCGGCCTCGATCACCTTGGCCGAATCGACCTTGCCAAAACGCGCGATGTTCTCGGCCAGCGTGCCTTCAAACAGTTCGATGTCTTGCGGCAAGTAGCCCAGGTGCGGTCCGAGTTCGACCCGATCCCAACTGTCCAGCGGCAGGCCGTCAAGCAGGACGTTGCCAGACACATCAGGCCAGATGCCCATGATCACCCGTGCCAGCGTTGATTTGCCGGAACCCGATGGCCCCAGCACCACCAGCACGTTGCCGCTTGCCAGTGTCAGGCTGAGGTTTTTGAGGATTGGCGTTGTGCGCCCCGGCGCACTGGCCACCACATCGTGCACCTCGAGCTGGCCCTGCGGGGCTACGCGCGACAGCGCGGCGTCGCGCGGCGGAAAGCCGAGCAGCAACTTTTCCAGTCGGCCAAAGGCGGCCGCTGCGCCGATGAATCCGCGCCAGCCGCTGACGATCTGATCGATTGGCCCCAGCGCGCGGTTCATCAGCACGTTGGCGGCGATCATGCCGCCGGGTGAGAGCTGCCCATCGATCACCAGCAGCGCGCCGGCACCCAAGGCCAGTGATTGCTGGCTGTAACGGATGAATTTGCTCCAGGCCATCACGCGCTGCGTCAGCGCCTGCGCCGCCGTGCCCTGTACCAGCGCGTCGGCGTGGCGTTTCGCCCAGCGCTGGCGCAGGTTGTCCAGCATGCCCATGGACTCGATCACCTCGGCGTTGCGCAGCTTGCTTTGCAGAAAACTGCTGGCTTCCGAGTTGGCGGCCACGGCCGCTTCGGACGGCGCCAGCGTGTGGCGGTGCCCGACCCAGGCCAGCAGCACCTGGATCGCGGCAAAGATCAGGCCCAGCACGCCTAGCCAGGGGTGCAGCATGAACAGCACCGCCATGTAGATCGGCGCCCAGGGCGCGTCAAAGAAGGCAAAGATGCCGTTACCGGTGAGGAACTGGCGTACCTGGATCAGGTCGCCAAAGGCGCGCGCTGGCGAGTTGCCGGTTTGACTCAGGTGCGATTCAAAACTGGCATTGAACACCTGCGTGCCCAGGCGCTCGTCTAGGCGCAGGCCGGCACGCACCAGCACGCGTGAACGCAGCCACTCGGCGAAGGCCATGACGCCAAAAAGGGCCAAGGCCAGCAGTGACATGGCCAGCAGCGTGAGTTCACTTTGGCTGGCCAAGACGCGGTCGTAGACCTGCAGCATGTACAGGGTGGGGGTTAGCATCAGCACATTGGCCAGCATGCTGAACAGTCCGACCATCAGGAACTCGTTGCGAAAGGTCCACAGCGTGGCGGTGAGTTCGCTGCGCTGGAAAAATGCGGGTGTTTTCATTTTGCTTGTTGTTCTTGTGGCATTCAGGCGGGCACGGCGGACGCTGCGGGGCCGGCGGGTCTGGTCTGTGCCTGTTGTGGTGAATTGGCCTTGGCCAGCGCTGCCAGCACCTCGTCGCGCGGGCCAAAAGCGCGAGTCTGACCTTCTTGCAGTACCAGCATTTTGTCGGCCACTGCCAGCACGCTGGCGCGGTGCGTCATGATGACCAGGGTGGTGCCGCGTGCCTTGAGTTGCAGGATGGCGCTGGCCAGTGCTGCGTCACCGGCTTCGTCCAGGCTGGAGTTGGGTTCGTCCAGCACGATGAACATGGGGTTGCCGTAGATGGCGCGTGCCAGGCCGACGCGCTGGCGTTCTCCGCCCGAGAGCATGGCGCCTTCGCGTCCGACCGGGCTGTCATAACCTTTTGGCAGGGCCAGGATAGCTTCGTGCAAACCGACGGCGCGGGTTGCCGCCTCGACTTTGTGCATTTCCACCTCGCCAAAGCGCGCAATGTTTTCAGCCAGTGTGCCGTCGAACAGTTCCACGCCTTGCGGCAGGTAGCCAACGTGCGGACCGAGCTCGCTCTTGTCCCAGGTGAAAACGTCCACGCCGTCGAGCCGTACCTTGCCACTTCCAGCTGGCCACAAGCCCACCAGCAGGCGCGCCAGCGTGGTCTTGCCTGAGGCCGAGGGGCCAACCACCGCCAGTACTTCGCCAGGCTCCAGCGCAAAGGCAACGCCTTTGAGAATAGGTTGTTGCGAGCCCGGCGCTCCTGCGACCAGGGATTCAACCGTGAGCTTGCCACGCGGCGCGGGTAAGGCCATCGTTGGCGCTTTCACTGGCAGCGCTACGAGTAACTGTTCCAGCCGGGACCAGGCGTCGCGCACGTTCACGACCGATTGCCATTGGGTCACGATTTGAACCAGTGGCGCCAGAACGCGACCACCCAGGACGGAGGCGATGATCATCATGGCCGAGCCGCCATTGAGTTCGTTGCGCAGCAGCAGCCAGGCGCCCAGCCCCAGCAGCATGGAACTGGTGACGTTTTGCAGGAACCTGGAAGCGGCCTGGAAGGCGCCGCCGGCGTCCGATGCCGTGGCTTGCAGGTTCAGGAATTCGCGTTGTTTGTCCATCCAGCGCCGATGGATGTCGCGCAGCATGCCCATGGACTCGATCACCTGCGCGTTGCGCAGTGAAGCGTCGGCGTATTGCTGCGCGGCGATGGCGCTGCGGTTTGCCGCCAGCAGCGGCGGCTGTGTGCTGCGCTGGTTCAGCCAGGCAATGAAGGTCTGCAGGATGGCGGCTACCACCGCCGACCAGCCCAGCATCGGGCTCATGGCAAAAATCAGCACCAGAAATACCAGTGACACCGGTGCTTCCATGCTGGCGATCAGGACCGGGTTGTTGAGGAACTCGCGCACGCTGCGGAAATCGTTCATGGGCTGCGCCGTGCCGCCGGCCACGCGCTTGCGGTTGGCCTCGAAAATGGCGTTGAAAATGCGACCGCTCAGGCGCTGGTCCAATTCCAGCGAGGCCTGGTGCATCAGCTGGCCGCGCGCCCAGTCCAGCACCTCCATCACCACAAAGAGCGCCAGCACCAGCAGCGTCAGCATCGCCAGGGTCATGTGGCTGCGGCTGTTGACGACGCGGTCATAGACTTCGAGCATATAGGCCGACGGCATCAGCACCAGCAGACTGGCCGCCAGGCTGAGCCAGGCAGCGCGCTGGAAATAGGGCTTGAGTTCGCCCATTGCCTGGCGCAGTTCCGAGGTATTTTTTGCGGGATTCATGCGGCCTCCTCGACCATGACGTATTCGGGTAGGGCCAGAGGCGCTTGCGCTCCGGCGACGGGTTGTAGCAGAGCCGGCAGCGCCGGCTCGTTGGGTGTCAGTGCAAGCTCGGGGCCTTCATCGGGGCCGGCGCTGGCTGCGGCATCAACAAAACTGAAGCGCAGCTCGAATGCGCCGTCCACGCGCCGCGAGAGCACGATTTCCTGCAGCTTGAGTTCGTGGAACATGGCTTCATGCGCGGGTTGCAGGGCCAGCTCGAAGCGCATGCGCCCGTCCAGCGTGTACATCGACAGCTGCCGGTCTTTCACACTCAGGGTATGGCGATCAAAGTAGACGGGGCAGTTGTCGCTGAAACGCAGCAGCGGCAGGGGTCGCGTGCCAAGGCGCGTCAGATTGAAAGGGCTGCCCGGGCTTTGAAATACCAGCCGACTCGTGCGCGAGACCGAATAGATGGCGTTGCACACCATTTGTGATCCCAGAGCCGGGAATTGGGCGCGCAAGGACTTGTAAACCATGTGATGCAGAGCGACACGGTTCCAGCAGCGCGTCTGTTGGACGATCGGACTGACGGCATTGCACACCTGCGCAAAGGCAGATTGCAGGGCCGCCAGGCGCGCCTGTTGTTCGGGCGTCGCGGTCAACGGGATGCTGATCACAAAGTTCATATAGGAAGCGAGTATAGCGGCTTCCTATATGAACTTTTGACGGACCCGCAATTTTTTTTGCTTGCGCTTGATTTCCGTCTCAATCCAGGCCTGCGCTTGCGGCTGCGCCGCCCCATTCCTGTTTAAGATAAGCCCATGTCCGAATCACTGCAGCACTTGCTCGACAACAACCGCGTCTGGGCGGCCCGCATGGAGCGGGAGCGCCCGGGTTTTTTCAGCCTGCTGGCGCAGCAGCAGACGCCCAAGTACCTGTGGATTGGCTGTTCCGACAGCCGGGTACCGGCCAACGAGATCACCGGACTGGATCCGGGCGAGGTCTTTGTGCACCGCAACGTGGCCAATGTGGTGGTGCACTCCGACCTCAACGCTCTGTCGGTGATCCAGTTCGCGGTCGACCACCTCAAGGTCGAGCACATCATGGTGGTCGGCCATTACGGCTGCGGCGGCGTGTTGGCGGCTCTGCGTGGCACCCGCGTCGGTCTGGCCGACAACTGGCTGCGCCATGTGCATGATGTCAAGCTGCGGCATCGCCGGCGCATCGAGCACCTGCCGCTGGCCGGGCAGGAAGATGTGCTGTGCGAAATGAACGTGATCGAGCAGGTTGGCAACGTTGCGATGTCCAATGTGCTGCAGGACGCCTGGCGGCGCGGGCAAAAGGTGGCCGTGCATGGCTGGTGCTATGGCCTGCAGGACGGGCTGGTCAAGGACCTGCAGGTCAGCATGCAGACGCCGCAGGACGTGGTGGGCGTTTTCCGCAACGCGCTCAAGCGCTATCCGCGGGGGGCAGCTTTGTCCTTGCCGGATTAGTGGCAAGAGAGGCTTAGCCGTGTTTCCGCAACGCCTTGATTCCACACTGGCCTACGGCATTGCCAAGGCCATGCTCGACGGCTTCAACCGGCATTACCAGCTGTTCCGAACCGAGTCGGCGCGCGCCAAACACCGTTTCGAGACGGCTGACTGGCATGGCCAACAGCGCGCGCAACGCGAACGCATCGAGTTTTACGACCTGCGTGTGCGCGAGTGCTCGAACCGGCTTGAGCGCGAGTTCAAGGCCGGTGAACAGGTGATGGATATCTGGCAGCAAGTCAAGTTGCACTACATCGGCTTGCTGGTCAATCATCACCAACCCGAGTTGGCCGAGACCTTCTTCAACTCGGTGACGACCAAGATTCTGCACCGCAGCTATTTTCAGAACGACTTCATCTTTGTGCGCCCGGCGGTCAGCACCGAGTACATTGAAAACGACGAGCCCGAGTCGCGCCCAACCTACCGCTCCTATTACCCGGGCAGCGGCAACGTGGGCGAGGTGCTGGTGCGCATGGTGCAGGACTTTGGCCTGCGCTTGCCGTTCGCGCAATTGCAGGCGGATGCGGCGCTGGTGCGCGATGCCATGTTGGCGCGCCTGGGCGACGTCCGGCTGCGCGCCAATTTCCAGATTCAGGTCCTCACCGGACTGTTCTTTCGCAACAAGGGTTGCTACATCGTCGGCAAGCTGATCAACGGTTTTAACGAGTACCCGTTTGCACTGCCGCTGCTGCACAACCGCGAAGACAAACTGGTGATCGATGCTGTCCTCTTCGGCGAGGACGATCTGCTGATGCTGTTCAGTTTTGCCCGTGCCTACTTCATGGTCGACATGGAGATTCCGTCGGCCTACGTGCAGTACCTGCGCAGCATGATGCCGCGCAAGCCGCGCAACGAGATCTACAACGCGCTCGGTCTGGCCAAGCAGGGCAAGACGCTTTTTTACCGCGATTTTCTGCACCACCTGCGCCACTCATCCGACAAGTTCCGCATTGCGCCGGGCATCAAGGGCATGGTGATGCTGGTGTTTGACCTGCCGTCCTTTCCCTATGTGTTCAAGGTCATCAAGGACTTCTACCCGCCGCCCAAAGACACCACGCGCGAGCAGATCAAGGCCAAGTACCAGTTGGTCAAACAGCACGACCGCGTTGGCCGCATGGCCGATACGCTGGAGTACAGCGGTGTTGGTTTTCCGCGCGAGCGTTTCGAGGACGAACTGATAGCGGAAATCCAGAAGTTTGCGCCGAGCCAACTCGAGATCAGCGACCGTGATGGCGATGGCCGCATCGAAGTCATCATCAAACACGTCTATATCGAGCGGCGCATGATTCCGCTCAACATTTATCTGCAGGAGGCGATTGACGCTGGCGGCGCCGAGCCCGACCCGCAGGGTGCTGCGGCCTTTGCACGCGAACAGATCGAGCGCGCTGTCATCGAATACGGCAACGCCATCAAGGACCTGGTGGCTGCCAACATTTTCCCCGGCGACATGCTGTGGAAGAACTTCGGTGTCACGCGCCACGGCAAGGTGGTCTTCTACGATTACGACGAGATTGAGTACATCACCGACTGCAACTTTCGCCAGGTGCCCGAGCCGCGCAACGCGGAAGAGGAAATGTCGGGCGAGGTCTGGTACCGCGTCGGTGCCAGGGACGTGTTTCCGCAGACCTTCGCCCCCTTCCTGCTGGGCAACCCGGCGGTGCGCGAGGCTTTCATGAAGCACCACGCGGATTTGCTCGATGTCGCGTTCTGGCAAGGACAGAAAGAGCGTATTCTGGAAGGCCATGTGTTCGATGTCTTTCCCTACGAGCGCGACAAGCGCTTTCACCCCGAGCAGGACAAATGAAGCCTCACTTTTTCGATGTCATTGCGGACCTGCTCCGCAATCCATGTTTTTAATTCACTTCACAGGAGAACCACACCATGACTGATTCGATTGTTATCGTTGGCGCAGCCCGCACCCCGATGGGCAGCTTCCAGGGCGATTTTTCTGCGCTGGCTGCGCATGATCTGGGCGGCGCCGCCATCAAGGCCGCCGTGCAACGTGCCGGCGTCACCGGCGCGCAGGTTGACGAGGTGTTGTTTGGCAACTGCCTGATGGCCGGCCAGGGCCAGGCACCGGCGCGGCAGGCGGCGTTCAAGGGCGGTCTGCCGATCAGCGCCGGCGCGGTGACCCTGTCCAAGATGTGCGGCTCCGGCATGCGTGCGGCCATGTTTGGCCACGATATGCTGCTCGCCGGCAGCGCCGATGTGGTGGTGGCGGGCGGCATGGAGAGCATGACGAATGCGCCCTACCTCTTGCCCAAGGCGCGTGGTGGTTACCGCATCGGGCACGACCGCATTTTTGACCACATGATGCTCGACGGCCTGGAAGATGCCTACGAGGCCGGGCGTTCCATGGGTACGTTCGGCGAAGACTGCGCTGCCAAGTACAGCTTCACGCGCGAGCAGCAGGACGCTTTTGCCATCGCCAGCGTGCAGCGTGCGCAGGCCGCCACCAAGTCTGGCGCTTTTGCGGCGGAGATCACGCCGGTGACAGTCAAAGGCCGCGCCGGTGAGGTGGTGATTTCGGTTGATGAAGGCCCGGGCAAGGTCAAGCTCGACAAAATTCCGGCGCTCAAACCGGCATTCAAGAAAGACGGCACCATCACTGCCGCTAGCAGCTCCAGCATCAACGACGGCGCTGCTGCCATGGTGCTGATGCGCGCTTCGACCGCTGCCAAGCTCGGTCTCAAGCCCATGGCACGCATCGTCAGCCATGCAGTGCACGCACAGGAGCCGAACTGGTTCGCCACGGCGCCGGTGGGTGCCGTGAAGAAGGCGTTGGCGAAAGCCGGCTGGAGCGTGAAAGACGTTGACCTGTGGGAAGTCAACGAAGCCTTCGCTGTCGTGCCGATGGCCTTGATGAGCGACCTGGGCTTGAGCCACGACATTGTCAACGTCAATGGTGGCGCCTGCGCGCTGGGTCATCCGATTGGCGCCTCCGGTGCGCGCATCATGGTGACGCTGCTTTACGCGCTGCAAGCGCGCGGCCTGAAAAAGGGTGTTGCCACGCTGTGCATCGGTGGCGGTGAAGGTACGGCGGTTGCGATTGAAATGCTGTAACTGTCATCCCGTCCCCGGATCAGGTCCAGGGCGATCCGGGATCCAGTGCCAAGCGAAGCATGGATTGCGGATCAAGATGCTATGGATGCCTCCCTCCCACGGGGTAAACACGAGAGCGTTGAACGCCAGGAGCATGAACAGCCGTCTTTCAGGAAGAGACTTCGAGTGATCGAGGTGGATCCTCTGAT
>CAIWNX010000105.1 GCA_903914175.1 uncultured beta proteobacterium
CGCTCCCTGCCTGAACTTTTATAGATTGCATCCCCTGCTACGGCAGCGGCGCGGAAAACTTTAGGGCTTTTTTAAAATATTTTTTATTACGCGCTCTGATCCGTCCCAATCTCAAGCGAAATGCCCAAAGGAGCGCCAGAAAAGCCATCGTTCTCCACCCTTTGACGGGCCGGCCTGGACACAACAATCCTTGCACAACTATTCGTACAAGGGACTTATCGTGCATCCTGAAGAGACACTCGACCCGTCGGACTGGCCCGCCTTTCGCCTGCAAGCGCATGCCATGCTTGACGACATGCTCGAACACACGGCGCAGTTGCGCCAGCGTCCAGTCTGGCAACCGATTCCGCAAGCGCTGCGCGATGGCTTTCGGCAGCACCTGCCGCGCCAGGCGACTGACCTGGCCGTGTTGCACCAGCGTTTTCTGCAGGAAGTCTTGCCTTATTCAGTTGGCAATGCCCACCCTGGCTTCATGGGCTGGGTGCAAGGCGGTGGCACAGCGGTCGGCATGCTCGCCGAGATGCTGACGGCCGGGCTCAACGCCAATGTCGGCGGTCGCGACCAGATTGCGCTGGAGGTGGAGCACCAAATCCTGCACTGGATGTGCGAGTTGTTCAGTTTTCCGGACACAGCCAGTGGCCTTTTCGTCACCGGCACTTCCATCGCCAACCTGATCGCTGTTCTGATCGCCCGCACCGCGCGCCTTGGCGGTCAGGTGCGCCATGATGGCATCGGCCACAACGGTCACCTGCTGCGCGCCTACACTTCTGCCGGCGCCCATGGCTGCATCAGCCAGGCCATGGACCTGGCCGGCTTTGGCACTGCGGCTCTGCGCATCATTCCTGTGAACGCGCGCTACCAGATGGACCTGGCACAACTGACACAAGCCATCCAGGCGGACCGCGCTGCTGGCCTGCAACCGTTTCTGATCGTCGGCTCTGCCGGCACCGTTGATGTCGGCGCCATTGACGATCTCGATGCGCTGGCGACGCTGGCAAGAGAGCAGGACATCTGGTTTCACGTCGACGGCGCCTATGGTGCGCTAGGCATGTTGGCGAGCGACATCGCCCCCAAGCTGCGCGGCATCGAACGCGCCGACTCGATCGCATTTGACTTTCACAAATGGGGCCAGGTGCCCTATGACGCGGGCTACATCCTGGTGCGCGAAGGCGCGCAACAGCTCGCCACTTTTGCCGCACCGGCCAACTACCTGCGGCGCGAGAACCGTGGCATGTCGGCCGGCTCGCCCTGGCCGTGCGACCTGGGGCCGGACCTGTCACGCGGCTTTCGCGCGCTCAAGACCTGGTTCACCATCGCCAGCTACGGCGCCGACAAACTGGGCCGCATGATCAGCCACAGTTGTGAACTGGCGCACTACCTCAAGCAGCGCATCGAACGCACAGCCCAACTGCAACTGCTGGCGCCGGTCAACCTCAACATCGTCTGCTTTCGCTACGCAGATGTGGCAGCCGAGTACCTTGACGAACTCAACGCCGAACTGTTGATCAGGCTGCAGGTGTCCGGCCTGGTCGCGCCATCGGGCACGAGCATCGCGGGGCAGTTTGCGCTGCGCGCCGCCATCGTCAACCACCGCACCACGCGCCGCGACATCGACACCCTGTGCGACGCCACGCTGCACCTGGGCCACCAGTTGCGTGCGCACTACCCCACCATCAAACTCGCACGCGCAGCATGAACCAGTCCATCCTCACCAACATCCTCACACCGAACCCGCCGCCGCTGATCGGCGTGCCGACCCTGGCCACGCTGGCCTTTGGCGGCAGCGATTTATCCGATATTGCAGACGGCCTGCTGGCCCGCATCACCGAGAACGCGTTCGACGCCAACGCCCTGATGGACAGCGCCATCGTGCTGCTGCTGCGTGGCAACCCGCAGCAGGCACGCGCCATGCAGCAGTTGGCCATCAGCAGCCAGCAGCTCTACCACTACCCGCACCCAGCCACGCCGGCCAAGGTTCGCGTGCTGGCCATCTTCGGCCCGGGCGATCTGATGGCCAATTCGCCGCTGGAATTCCTGCTGGAGAATCAACCGGTCGCGCTCGACCTGCTCTACGTCACGCCCGAACTGGGTTTGCCCGAAGTGCTGCCCGCGCACGACGTGTTGATGGTGGCGGTTGGTGAATCGGATCAGAACCAGGCGCTGCTGGCGCAGTTGGCGCGCGAGCTGACCGACTGGCCGCGCCCGGTCATCAACCACCCGAACCGCATCAGTCAGCTGTCACGCGACGGCGTCTACAGCCAGCTGTCAAAGCTGAGCGGCATCGTGATACCGCCGACGCTGCGCGTCAGCCGCGAAACGTTGGAACACTGCTGCGCTGCCTCGGCCAGCGGCACGGCGCTGGCCACACAACTCGCCGCTGTGGCGTTTCCCGTCATCGTCCGTCCGGTTGACTCGCACGCTGGTGAGGGTCTTCGCAAAATCGAAACGCCGGCCGAACTGGCCGCTTATCTGACCGACTCTGTTGAAGCCGAATTCTTCATCTCCAACTTCGTCGATTACCGCAGCGCCGATGGCCGCTTTCGCAAGTGCCGCATCATGCTCATCGACGGCCGGGCCTACGTCTCGCACATGGCGGTATCGAGCCGATGGATGGTGCACTACCTCAACGCCGACATGCTGGCCAGTGCCGAACACCGGAACGAGGAAGCGCGCTTCATGGAAAGCTTCGCAAGCGGTTTTGCGCTGCGCCACAGAGCCGCGCTGCAAGCCATTCACCAGCAACTCGGTTTGGAGTACGTCGGCATCGACTGTGCCGAGACACCGGATGGTCAACTGCTGGTGTTTGAGGTTGACAGCAACATGGTGGTGCACAACATGGACCCGGCTGAGACTTTTCCGTACAAGAAACTCTGGATGCCAAAACTGTTTTCCGCGTTCACCGAGATGCTGCTGCGCCACGCCACGGCCGGCTGATTTTCAACGCCACCCTCAAGCTTTCCGCATTCGTCCCGTTAATGAATCTAACAGCGGTCGCAACATTCCAAAGACCAAAGTTAAAGGGCTCATAAGCCCGATGTTTTTAACCTGACTTTTTGTGGAGAACCATCATGGCTTCCTTTATCAACACCAACATGGCGTCGCTGAATACTCAGAATAATCTGACGAAATCGCAGGGCGCACTCAACCAGTCGATCCAGCGACTGTCTTCCGGCCTGCGCGTCAACGGCGCCAAGGACGACGCCGCCGGCCTGGCCATCGCCAACGGCATGGATTCCAAAATCCGCGGCCAGAACGTTGCCATCCGCAACGCCAACGACGCCATCTCTTTCTCGCAAACGGCGGAAGGTGCGCTGGGCAAGATCAACGACAACCTGCAGCGCATGCGTGAACTCGCCGTGCAAGCAGCCAATGCCACCAACAGCACGGATGACCGCGCTTCGCTCAATACCGAATTTGCGCAACTTCAGGCTGAAATCACCCGCGTCGGCAGCGCCACCAAATTCAACGGCATTTCCGTATTGAATGGTGCTTCGCAAAAATTCCAGATCGGCTCTGGCACAGAAACGACGGTCGACGACATCAGCATCTCGGGCGTCGATGTGACGAGTGCGACATCAAGCACGGGATACGCTGCGGCGGCGATCGGGACATCAGGTACGCCAACGGTCACCACTGCCACCACTGGTCAAAACATCTTCACTGCTGACAACGCCACCACCGCCATTACGGCAATCGACCTGGCACTGAAGGAAGTCAGCACCGAAACCATCAAGCACGGCGCCAACCAGAACCGCTTTGCTGCCGTGGTCGCCACCCTGCAGACCTCGGTCGAGAACCAGACACAGGCACGCAGCCGCATCATGGACACCGACTACGCGGCAGAAACCGCCGTCATGGCCCGCGGCCAGATCCTGCAGCAAGCGGGCATGGCGATGCTGGCGCAGGCCAACCAGTTGCCCAACGGCGTGATGGCTTTGATGCGTTAAACGATCAGGTGGCAAAAAGCCACCTTGTTCCAACGATTCCTCGCGCCGGAGCCTCGCTCCTGGCGCGGGTTTGTCGTATATAAATGGACTGTTAGGGGAACACCATGATGATCGCACCCACTTCTTTCAGCGCAGCAGCGCCCACGGCCCTGTTGGATGCGCCCGTCCCGGTACCTGCGGCGCCCACTCAGGTGGCGCGTCCGGTGCCCCCCGTACCAGCGCCCGACAACCGCAAGGCCAGCGATGCCGTGGCCCAGGTGGCCGATGCGAAAGCGGCCAAGGAAGCGGTAGCCGCATTGAACCAGCGGCTCGAACCAATGGACACCGCGGTGCGTTTTGAACTTGACGACAGCACCGGCAAGACCGTGATTACCATGCTCGATACCGAAAGCAACAGCGTGGTGCGTCAGTTCCCCAGCGAAGACACGCTGGCCATGATCCGCGCCCTCGATCAGCACCAAGGCTTGCTGATCAACACCACGTCCTGAGAATCAAAGTATGGCAACCTCTGGCACAGGGATACTTTCATCGGCGGGCGTGGGCTCTGGCCTTGACGTCACCACCCTGGTCAGCACGCTGATGTCGGCGGAGCAGGCGCCGCTCAAGGCTCTGGCTACCCAGCAAAGCTCGTACAACGCCCGCTTGTCGGCCTACGGCACCGTCAAGAACGCACTGTCGAGTTTTCAAAACACGGTGAAGAGCCTCAGCGACACCAGCAAGTTACAAGCGGTGACGACGATGTTGCTCGATAGCAGTGTGGTATCCGCGAGCGGTGGGGCTGGCGCCGTGCCTGGCACTTATTCGATCGAGGTAACGCAACTGGCGCAGGCGCAGAAGCTGGTGGCGGCAGGTCAGGCCAGCGACAAGACCGCCATCGGTCCCGGCGTGCTGACCTTCGACTTCGGCAGCACCAGTGGCAGCACCTTTACCGGCAACGGCCAGGCCAGCAAGAGCGTCACCATTGATTCGACCAACAACACGCTAGCCGGCGTTCGCGACGCCATCAACGCTGCCGGCATCGGCATCAGCGCCACCATTGTCAACGACGGTAGCAACAGCCCTTACCGGCTCTCGCTTGCCAACTCGCAAACCGGCGCCACCAACAGC
This sequence comes from uncultured beta proteobacterium, assembly GCA_903914175.1. Taxonomy (GTDB): domain Bacteria; phylum Pseudomonadota; class Gammaproteobacteria; order Burkholderiales; family Burkholderiaceae_C; genus Rhodoferax. Next base: position 5,055 of record CAIWNX010000105.1, read on the forward strand.
ATGAAGATCACCGTTGGCGATGGCAGCGGTGCGGCTGGCAGCAGCAGCGCCCTGGCCGCCCTGCTCACCCACGACCCAGCAGGTTCGCAACAGTTAACGCAAACCATGGCCGCGCAAAACGCTACTCTGAAGGTGGACGGCATTGCCGTCAGCAAGGCCAGCAACACGATTACCGACGCGGTGTCTGGCGTCACGCTGACGCTGCAAAAAACCAATGCCGGCAGCCCGACTTCTCTCAGCGTGGCCTACAACACCGCCAGCGTCACCAGTTCGGTGCAGGCTTTTGTCAACGGCTACAACTCGTTGACCGCAACGCTGAAGAACCTCTCAGCCTACAACCAGGCAACCAAGACCGGCGCCGCGCTCAACGGTGACTCCCTGGTGCGCACCATCCAGAGCCAGTTGCGCGGCATCGTCACCGGCGTCGTATCGAACGGCAGCAGTGGTCTGACGCGGCTAAACCAGGTCGGTGTGAGCTTTCAAAAAGACGGCACGCTGGCGCTGGATGCGACCAAACTGCAAAGCGCCATCAACACCCAGTTCAACCAGTTGTCCAACCTGTTTGCCGCCACCGGCAGCGCCACCGATGCCCAGCTCACATACGCCAGTTCCACCAGCGCCACCAAACCGGGTAGCTATGCCGTCAGCGTGAGCCAGATGGCGACGCAGGGCAGTTGGCTCGGGCAGTCGCTGGGCAGTAACCCGATCAGCATCACGGCCGGCAGCAACGACAGCCTGCAAGTGACGCTTGACAGCATTCAAGCGACCATCACGCTGGCACCCGGTAGCTACTCGGCCAGTGCACTGGCGGCGACGGTGCAGGCGCGCATCAACGGCACCCCTGCATTCTCGAATTTGGGTTCGGCGATAACGGCCAGCATCAGCAGCAATAGCGCACTCAGCCTGCTTTCCACCCGCTATGGCTCGGGCTCCAATATCAGTCTGAGCGGCAGCGCCGCCAGCGCGCTGCTCGGTGGCAGCGGCGGTGTCAGCGCCAGCACCAGCACGGGACTTGACATGCAGGGAACCCTCAACGGCCAGACCGTCAGCAATTCCGGTCAGTACCTCACTGGCGCCACGGGCGACGCCGCTGAAGGGCTAAAGGTCAACATCCTGGGCGGCGGCACCGGCAGCCGCGGCAATGTCCGGTACACACAGGGTTTTGCCTACCAAATCGACCAATTGGCGGCCTCGCTATTGAGTGATACTGGGCTTTTCGCAAGCCGCACCGACAGCGTCAACCAAGCCCTGAAGAGGCTCACCAACGCGACCACGCGGGAACAGGCCCGACTGACCACGGTGCAGGCGAGTTACCAGAAGCAATTTAGCAATCTCGACACAATCATGAGCAAAATGAATTCAACCTCCAACTACCTGTCGCAGCAACTGACCGCGCTGGCAAAGAGCGGTGGCATCGCTTAAGAACCCGCAGCCATGTTCGGAAATTCCACCAGCGCCGCCCGCGCCTATGCCAACGTCAGCCTGCAAACTGGCGCCCTGGCCGCCAGCCCGCACAAGCTCATCAGCATGCTGCTCGAAGGCGCGATGATCGCCATCCTGAAAGCGCGCCAGCACATGGCGACTGGCAATGTGACGGAAAAGGGGACTGCCATCAACCACGCTGCCACCATCATTGAAACCGGCTTGCGGGGTGCGCTCAACATCAAGGATGGCGGTGAGATTGCCACGAACTTGAGCGCCCTTTACGCTTACATGACACAGCGCCTGACCGCCGCCCACCTGGAAAACGACCCGACCAAGCTGCAAGAGGTCTACAAGTTGCTGGCCGATCTCAAAACCACCTGGGACTCGATTGACCCTCAGGCTGCAAAGCGCGCGGCTGCGCTGGAGGCCTGACATGCTCAACGGCGAAGAAGTCATCTCGATTTACGAAACTGTGTCGACCATCACCGGCCAAATGCTGGTTGCCGCGCAGCGGCAGGATTGGGACCAGCTCGAAACACTGGAGGTCCAATGCGCGCAGCAGATTGAGATCATCAAGACGCGCGGCCCGTTGGCCTCGGTCGATGGCGATTTGCGCCAGCGCAAGATTGGCCTGCTGCAAAAAATACTCCTCGACGACCGCCTGATTCGCGATGCCACCCAACCCTGGCTCAATAAGTTGCAAGCACTGCTCCACAACACCGGCAACCAGCGCAAACTGGCGCGGCACTACCTGGTGGACGACAGCGCCTGAACGCCATGCTGCCGAGCGCGGACCTGACCAGCACGCGCCCGATCGCATCGAGCGCCCTGCTGCGTGGCACCGCCACCGTGGCCGACCCGCGCCAGGACGGCGCGGTGCGGCTCGACCAGATTGCGGTTGGCAAGGCCTTGCTGGCACAGGTGATGTCGGTGCTCTCCGATGGCAGCTCACTGGTGCGGCTGAGCGATGCCGAACAAAGTGCGAGTTTCAGCACCGCGTTGCCCACGGACACCACGCCGACGACCCTGAGTCAGGCGGGCCGACTGATCGAGACGCTGCTGCAGCAGACTGATACCGCGCCGCAGAAGCCGCAGCTTCAGGGCGCAAAGCCGCTGCTCACGGCCGCCGACACGCAGACACCGCAAATGACAGACAAACTCGCGGCGCAACTGCACAAGACAGTGGACGGCAGCGGCGTCTTTTATGAAGCGCACCTGCGGCAATGGGCCGATGGCCAGCGCACGCTGGCCCAGGTCCGCAGCGAGCCGCAAAACCAGACTGTCGCCAACGCGCACGCCACCGCACAGGTGACAGTGAGCAACACGCAACTGCTGCCCCTGCAACTCGATTCACTGGAGCAGCAGCGCTTTGCCTGGAAGGGCGAAGTCTGGCCCGGTCAGAGCATGCAGTGGGAGGTGGTGCAGGAAGACAATGCGCAGCACACCGGCACACCCACCGCTCAGGCCGATTCGGCCTGGCAGACCGTGCTGACACTCGATTTGCCGCGTCTGGGCAAAGTTAGCGCCTCGATCCGCATCCAAGGCGAGCACGCGCAGTTGCAGATGCGGGTGCATGACGAACAGGCCGCCTCGGAACTGAAAGCGCAAACCGCCATCCTGAGCGAAGCCATGGCAGCATCCGGCACGGCCCTGGACGCCGTGACGGTGCAAAGCGATGAACACGCCGCCTAAGACCCTGCGCAACGCCGTCGCGCTGGCCTACCAGGGCGGCGCCACTGCGCCCAAGGTGGTAGCCTCCGGCAAGGGCCTGGTGGCCGATCACATCATTGAACTGGCGCGGCAAAACGGCGTCTACGTGCACGAATCACGCGAACTGGTCGCCCTGCTGATGGATGTCGAACTGGACCAGCGCATTCCGCCCAACCTGTACAAGGTGGTAGCCGAGTTGCTGGCCTGGCTCTACCGAATAGAAGCCGCCCTGCCGCCGGGAAAAAAAGAGTTGTCATCCCGGGCACCGCAGTTGTCATCCCGGGCAC
>CAIWNX010000106.1 GCA_903914175.1 uncultured beta proteobacterium
GCGCTGGCCTGACGAACAGGAAGTGGATACGAGGCGCCGTATTGGGGTGAGATGGCAAAGATCATCAAAGCCCGAAACTTGCACGGAACGGTGCGGCGTAAATCCAACAGGCATAAGCGTGAAGGTGGGTGTGCAATACCCGGGGAGGTCTGATCGTGGTGCCCGAGAGGGCTACCGGCACCGAGAGGTGACGGGATGCTCGGTCAGAAGTCAGCAGACGGCATAGTAGGTGGAGATCAAGGCGCAGAGCCAACAAGAATCGCCAGTGAAGGCCTGAACAAGTGGAAACGAGAGTAGGAGCGAAGTCACTCGATGTCAGTCGATGAAGTAGAAGTCCTCGAAGGAGGAGCCCACAGCGAGAGAGTCGGACGGAATCCGGGGATGGCGCTTGGGGGTGCTGAGACTGATGCGGCGGGCGGCGCACAACCGAAATCGGAGAGAGACTGGCTTATGAGCCAGGTAGTGGAGCGTGCCAACATGCAGTTGGCCTACAGCCGAGTCATGAAGAATCGTGGAGCACCTGGCGTTGACGGGATGCGCTGTGAGGACCTCAAGGCATGGTTAAAGGCGAACTGGACGCAGATGAAGCAGCAACTTCTTGAGGGAAGCTACCGACCTCAAGCGGTACGCCGGGTGGACATACCCAAGTCGCAAGGCGGGGTCAGGACGCTCGGGGTGCCCACGGTGTCGGACAGGCTGATTCAGCAAGCACTTCATCAGGTGATGCAACCGGTGTTTGAGCCAACCTTCTCAGAGAGCAGCTATGGCTTTCGACCGGGTAGGAGTGCCAAGCAGGCGGTTAGCAAAGCGGCAGAGTACACCCGCAGCGGCAAGAACTGGGTGGTAGACATGGACCTGGAGAAATTCTTCGACCGAGTTAACCACGACGTGGTTCTGGCGCGGGTTGCGCGCGTAGTAGAGGATCCCAAGGTCCTGCGACTGATACGTCGGTTTCTGGAGGCCGGAATGATGGCCAATGGAGTAGAGACACCACGGTATGAGGGGACTCCGCAAGGCGGCCCTCTGTCACCGCTGTTGTCAAATATTCTGTTGAGCGATCTTGACCGGGAACTGGAGACACGCAAGCTGTCGTTTTGCAGATATGCGGATGATGCGAACATTTATGTGAGCAGTCAGCGCTCGGGGCAGCGCATCATGGACAGCGTGAGGGGGTTTCTTGCAAATCGGCTCAAGCTGAGCGTGAACGAAGCCAAGAGTGCAGTGGCACGGCCCTGGGAGCGTAAATTCCTTGGGTACAGTGTGACTGCCAATAAGGGAAACAAAATCCGCATTGCCAAAACCAGCATTGAGCGGCTCAAGGAGTCGGTGCGCAACTCATGTAGGCAAGGTAAGGGTATGTCCCTGACCCACGCCATTGAGAAGCTCAACCCGATGCTGAGAGGCTGGATGAATTACTTCAGCCTCACACAGACTCGAACGACGATTGAGAAACTTGATGCATGGGTGCGCAGACGACTACGCTGCTTGATGTGGCGCCAATGGAAGCAACCCAAGACACGGGAATCGAGAATGCGCAGTATGGGGCTTGATGCCCATCGGGCATGGAAATCCAGTGTTAACGGGCGCGGACCCTGGTGGAACGCGGGGGCACGGCATATGATTTCGGCCGCGCCACCAAAGTTCTTCACTCAACTCGGGCTGGTCTCTCTGGTGTCAATTCACCAGCATCTCCAGTGTTCTACTTGAACCGCCGTATGCGGAACCGCACGTACGGTGGTGTGA
>CAIWNX010000107.1 GCA_903914175.1 uncultured beta proteobacterium
CCTCGACCTGGGCTCGAACCAGGGACCTACGGATTAACAGTCCGGCGCTCTACCAACTGAGCTATCGAGGAATAAGCCGCGAATTATAGCGGTAAATTCGTGTGATTCGACTCAGTCGAAGTCAGGCGTTTCAACGCCGAGCACCTTGTGCAGTTTCGGGCTCGTTGTTGTGTACTGCAAAAAGACTTTTTTCTCCGGAAAAATGATGGGCATGGCGCCAAAGGCGGCCAGTGCGCATTCATGGAATCCGCTCAGAATCAACTTCTTTTTTCCGGGGTAGATGTTGATGTCGCCCACGGCAAAAATGCCGCGTTCGCTGGTGGAAAACTTTTCGGTATCAACCTTGAGTTGCTTGCGTTCGATGTCCAGGCCCCATTCGGCGATGGGGCCGAGTTTGGGCGAGAGGCCGAAGAAGACGAGCAAGACATCCAGCGGCACAACGCGGGTTACGCCATCGGCGCCGGTGACCTTGACGCCGGTGAGCAGGTTGTCGGTTTCTTCGATGCCGGTGACCTGGCCGATGATGAATTGCATCTCGAGCGCGTCACACAGTTCTTTCATCTTGGCCACATTGGCGGGCGCCGCCTTGAAGCCGTCGCGTCGGTGGATCAGGATCACGCTCTCGGCCTTGTGCGGGCTGTCTTTGACAAATTCAAGTGCCCAGTCCAGCGCCGAGTCGCCGCCGCCGACGATCACCAGGTTCTTGCCGGCGAAGTCTTCGGGTTTGCGCACACGGTAGAAAAGCTGCGAATCTTCGTAGGTTTCCAGGCCTTCAACCCGCAGCGTGCGCGGCTGGAAGGCGCCAACGCCTGCTGCAATGAAGATGGTCTTGGTCAGAAAACTTGTGCCCTTGGACGTCTCGACAAAAAAGCGACCATCGCCCTGGTTTTCGACCACGGTGACTTCCTGCCCGTAGTGAAAGGTGGCGCCAAAAGGCTCGATCTGCTTGAGCAGGTTGTCGGTGAGTTCGCGCCCGGTGCACACCGGCACGGCCGGGATGTCGTAGATCGGTTTGTCAGGGTAGAGCTCGATACACTGGCCACCGGGGTAGGCCAGCGAATCGACGACGTGGGCCTTGATTTCGAGCAGGCCGAGTTCGAATACCTGAAACAGCCCGACAGGGCCGGCGCCGACGATGACTGCGTCGGTCTCTATGGGGGCTTGATGATTGCGCACAGGGGACTTGGGTTTTGGGGTCTAAGGGGCGTGAATGCTCAGCGGACCAGGTATTGCAGCTTGTCGGTCTTGTCTTTCCACTCTTCAGCTTCCGGCAGGGGCGCTTTGCGCTTGGTGATGCCCTTCCAGCTTGGCAGTTTGGCCAATTCGGCGTTGATTTTGGTCATGTGCTGCTGGTCGGCCGGCACATCTTCTTCGGCATAAATGGCGTTGACCGGGCATTCCGGGATGCAAACGGCGCAGTCGATGCACTCGTCCGGGTCAATGGTCAGGAAGTTGGGGCCTTCGCGAAAACAATCCACGGGGCAAACGTCGACGCAGTCGGTGTACTTGCACTTGATACAGGCTTCGGTGACGGTATGTGTCATTTTGAGTTTTTCGACGAATGGGTGAAAGCCGTGGATTTTAATTGATCAGCACAGCCCCAGCCGTTTTGTGGGATGCCGTGTCCACCAGGACCAGTGAACCCAGCACGCGGGACTGGCTGTAGGGCAGGGTGGCAATGGCCTCGTGCAGCACCAGTTCGACGTGGCCGATGCTGTTGGCGCCCAGTTCAGTGGCGTCTTCCTCGGCCAGTGTGTTGATGTCAAGCCGGTGCACGATGCGCCTGACTTTGGCCTTGATCCAGCGGTGCCCGTGCAGGGCCCAATAGACGCGTCCTGCTACCAGCGCTTCGTCGTCCATCCAGGCGACGGTGGCCTTGAACTCGCGGCTGGCGTTGAAACTGCTGCTGCTCGTCGGCGTATCAAATCCGTCGCTGTCGGTGGGGTTCTCAGCGCCAGCGGCCAGCAGCCAGTCGCCGCGAGAAATATCCACTTCGCGGTCCAGCACAATGCCCGCGCCATGGCCGGCAAGTACCGCGCCGCTCTGACGTGTGTGGCGCAACACCTGGGCTACCGTGGCGCTTTGTCCGCTGGGTAACACCGTGATCTTTTGCCCGATCTGTGCGCCGCCAGTGGCGACGCGGCCCCAGAAGATGCGGCGTCCCTGGGATGTGTCGCTGGATGCCGAGAACTTTTCCACCCATTGCACCGGAAAGGCAAAGGGCAGGGTGGTTTCGGCTGGCGTTACCGGCAACTGCTCCAGGATTTCGAGCAGGCTTGGGCCGTCGTAATCGCACCAGAGCGGCGCCGGCGTGACGACGTTGTGGCCTTTGAGCGCGGAAATCGGCACGATGGCCGTGACTTCGATGCCGGCTGCTGTGGCAAAGGCACGCAAGGCCTGGCTGATCTGGGCAAAGGCCAGGGCGCCGTCGTCCAGCGCATCGAGCTTGTTGACGGCAAAGACGATGGAGGGAACCCGCAGCAGGCTTACCAGCAGCGCGTGGCGCCGGGTTTGGGGCAGCAGGCCGTGGCCGAGGTCGGCGCTGGGCAATGGTGCGGCGGGCACTTGTGCCCAGGGCAGTTTGGTGGCGTCGACCAGCACCACGGCGGCGTCGGCGCTCGATGCCGCCGTGACCATGTTGCGCGTGTATTGTTCGTGGCCCGGCGCATCGCCAATGATGAATTTGCGCTGTGCGGTGTTGAAGTAGCGATACGCCACGTCGATCGTGATGCCCTGCTCGCGCTCGGCTGACAGGCCATCGGTAAACAGCGCCAGATCGGCCTCGCCGCTTTTGGAGACATTGGCCAACTGGTCTTGCAGCACGGAGCGGCTGTCCACCAGCAGGCGCCCGATCAAGGTGCTTTTGCCGTCATCGACCGAGCCGCAGGTGATGAAGCGCAGCGCGGCGCCGGTGTCGGTTGGTGTGCTTGTTGCAGTCATCAGAAGTACCCGTCTTTCTTGCGCTTCTCCATCGAAGCCTCGGAGGTTTTGTCGTCCATGCGTGTGGCGCCGCGTTCGCTGACGTCAGCCGCTAGCGTTTCGATCACGATCTCATCGGCCGTAGCGGCCAGGCTCTCCACCGGACAGGTGCAGGTGATGTCGCCCACGGTGCGAAAGCGCACGTTGCGGCTCTGGACCGTTTCACCGGCGCGCGCCGGGGTCAGCTCCGTCACCGGCACCAGCAGGCCCTTGCGCTCCACCACATCGCGGCGGTGTGTGTAGTAGAGCGAGGGCAGGGCGATCTGCTCGCGTGCGATGTACTGCCAGACGTCAAGCTCGGTCCAGTTGGAGATCGGGAACACGCGAAAGTGTTCGCCCGGCTGCAGCCGGGTGTTGAACAGGGTCCAGAGTTCGGGCCGCTGCGCCTTGGGCTGCCACTGTCCGAAGCTGTCGCGGTGCGAAAAGATGCGTTCCTTGGCGCGCGCTTTTTCTTCGTCGCGCCGGGCGCCACCGATCAGGGCGTCAAAGCGGAATTCGTCAATCGCTTCCAGCAGCGTGACCGACTGGTGCACGTTGCGCGATTCACCGGGGTGGGCCAGGCGCACGGTACCGCGCGCCATCGAGTCTTCCACGCTGCGCACGATCAGCTCGGCCTGCAGTTCCTTGGCGCGTGAATCCCGGAAATCGGTCACTTCATGGAAGTTGTGGCCGGTGTCGATCATCAGCAGTGGGTACGGAATGCGGCCGATGCCAAAGGCTTTCTCCGCGCACTTGAGCATCACCAGCGAGTCCTTGCCGCCCGAGAACAGCAGGGTCGGGCGCTCGAACGCGGCGGCCACTTCGCGCAGGATGAAGATGGTTTCTTCCTCAAGCGCATCGAGGTGCGAGTTGCTCAGGTGATCGGGATGGGGCGAATGCGGCATGGTCTGCAGCAGTTCGGGTTGGATACGGGCGTTCATGGGAGGGCTCTCTCGGTTGTTGCTTCGGCTTGTTCGTCTGGCTTGACGTGCAGGCCGCATTCCTTGGCCGCTTCGTCTTCCCACCACCAGCGCCCGGCGCGAAAGTCTTCGCCCAGGCTGATGGCGCGGGTGCAGGGTGCGCAGCCGATGCTCGGGAAGAACTGGTCGTGCAGCGGGTTGTAGGCAACGTGGTTTTGCGCGATGAAGTGCCAGACGTCGCCCCAGCGCCAGTCGGCCAGCGGGTTGAACTTGACGCGGCTGTCGTCTGTCGTGTCGATCAGCGGCACGTCGGCACGCGCGCCGGACTGCTCACGGCGCAAGCCGGTAACCCAGGCGCTTTTGCCATCGAGCGCACGGGCGAGCGGCTCCATCTTGCGAATCTGGCAGCAGGCTTTGCGCAGGGCGATGCTGCGGTACATCGCATCCTGGCCCTCGCGCGCCACGAACTGCACGACCGCTTCGTTTGCCGGCGTGAAGACCTGCACCGGCGCGCGTGAGTTGGTCTGCAACTGTTCCAGCAGCGCCAGCGTTTCGGGGTGCAGGGCGCCGGTCTCCAGCACAAAGATGCCGATGTCAAGTTGCAGGTGGTTGATCAGGTGGCTGATGACCACGTCTTCGGCGCCCAGGCTGGACGCCTGGCTGACGCGTGGATTGCCGCCAGCCACCAGGGGCGCATGTTCGCGCGCGGCCTGTTGCAGCACCTTAATGGTTTGCGCCAGTTTGGCCTCAAAGTTGGCTGACGGGCGCGCGTTGCGTTCGATTGCGTTCATGCAGAAACTCCGGCGCTGAATTGCGGCTGGGTTTGCACCGCGTCGCCCTGGTAAAACGCCGGGTAACGCGCCAACTGGGCCCGGGCAAAGTCGGGGTTCTGGTCGGCGCGCAAAACAGCGCTGTCAAATCCGCTGCGCTGCATCTGTTGCAGCTGGTCGATCAGCACGTCGCCGACAGCGCAAATCTCGCCTTTGAAGCCAAGGCGCCGGCGCAGCAAAAAGGCCTGGGTGAAGGCTCGGCCATCGGTGAATTTGGGGAAGCTCAGATCAATGCGCTGCACGCCTTCGAACTGCAGGGTACGGGGGTCGACATCGTTGGCCAGTGCGAGCACATCGGCGCGGCTCGCTTCGGCGGCATGGGTGTTGGCGTCTAACAATTTCATCTTGCGTTCCTTTCAGGCCAGCTCGACCTGCGCCGTGTGGCGAGCGCCGTTGGCAGCCTGCTTGTAGGCTTCGATTCCGACCCGCCTGAAGGTGGCAATAAAGGTTTCGCCGCTGCGGCGCTCCTGCCGGTAGGTGTCGAGCAGGGCTTCGATCACGTCGGGAACTTCGGCCGCACCAAACGAGGGGCCGACCACCTTGCCCGGCTGCGGTGTGCCGCTGAGCGTGGAGCCGTCCGAGCCGCCGAGCGACACCTGGTACCACTCGCGGCCGTCCTTGTCCACGCCCAGAATGCCGATGTGGCCGCTGTGGTGGTGGCCGCAGGAGTTGATGCAGCCGCTGATGTGCAGGTCAATCTCACCCAGGTCGTGCAGTTCGTCCATGTCCTGGTAGCGCTCGCTGATGGCCGCAGCAACCGGGATCGAGCGCGCATTGGCCAGCGCGCAAAAGTCGCCGCCCGGGCAGGCAATCATGTCGGTCAGCAAGCGGATGTTGGAACGCGCGAAACCGGCTGTGCGTGCGGCGCGCCAGAGCTCGGGCAATTGAGTTTGCTGGACCCAGGGCAGCAGCAGGTTCTGGTCGTGCGTGACACGTGCCTCACCAGCGGAAAAGCGCTCCGCCAGTTCCGCTGCGGTTTCAAGCTGACTGGCCGTGGCGTCGCCCGGCGCTTGGCCCAGGCGTTTGAAGGATAGCGTCACCGCGCGCAGGGCCGGGTTCTTGTGCAGCGCGACGTTTTGTTGCAGCCAGCGGTTGTATTCCAGTTCGTCTCCGTCTTGTGCGTGTAACTGTTCTGCGAGTTTCAGTTCTGCAGTTGGCAGCGCGGTCGCCAAAGCCGGCGGCACGAAGGACGCCGCCACCCGGTCCAGTTCGGCTTGCGTGATGGTGTGCGGCGCGCCGTCCTGCGTGACGATCTGCTGGTACTCGGTTTCGACTTCATCGATGAAGCGCTGGCCCTCGGCCTTGATCAGGATTTTGATGCGGGCCTTGTAGGCGTTGTCGCGCCGGCCCCAGCGGTTGTAGACGCGCACCACGGCTTCGAGGTAGTTCAGGATCCGGTTCCATGGCAGAAACTCGCGCAGCGTGCTGGCAATGATGGGGGTGCGCCCCATGCCGCCGCCCGCCAGTACCTTGAAGCCGATCTCGCCAGCGTCGTTTTGCAGCAGGTGTAGGCCGACGTCGTGCCAGGCGGTGGCGGCGCGGTCTTCGCGCGCGCCGGAGACTGCGATCTTGAACTTGCGCGGCAGGAAGGCGAACTCGGGGTGCAGCGTGCTCCACTGGCGCATGATTTCGCAGTAGGGGCGCGGATCAACGATCTCATCGACGGCGATGCCGGCGCGCTCATCGCTGGTGATGTTGCGAATGCAGTTGCCGCTGGTCTGGATGCCG
>CAIWNX010000108.1 GCA_903914175.1 uncultured beta proteobacterium
CCTCTGACGGCAGGCAAGTCCCGACCAACAGCCGACGTTGGACGAACCGCTGGAGTTGCCCGCTAGCAATTTCTCAGCAGCGTTGCCAAGAGCCGACAGGACTTCCAGTTGGAGTCTTTCATCGGAAATTGCACCGGCAAGCATCACTGCACCGACGTTCTGCTTCGTCAGTAGGGTCTGCATGCACTGCCATTTCATCGGTTCACTGGAATGGCACCTCGTCCCACCATGGGAAGAATTCCGGCATGTCTGTTGATACCCGATCCGGATAGACCGGGGAGCGCTTTTCCAGAAAAGCGCTAACGCCTTCTTTGGCGTCGGCTGACCGGCCTCGGGCTTGCAAGGCTCGGCTGTCAATTTGATGGGCTCGCATTGGATTGTCTTCACCTGACATACGCCATAGCATCTGGCGTGTCAGGGCAATCGATACAGGTGCCGTGTTGTCTGCAATTTCACGAGCCAAGGCCCGTGCCGCTGGCAACAAGTCCTCGGGGGAATGAATCGAGCGCACCAGCCCGTGCTTGAGCGCCTCTGACGCATCAAAGACACGACCGGTGTAGCACCATTCGAGTGCCGTTTGCATACCCACCAGCCGTGAGAGAAACCAGGAAGAGGCAGCCTCGGGAACAATACCCCTGCGCGCAAAGACAAAGCCGAAACGGGCGTTGCTCGAGGCCATCCGGATATCCATGGGCAGGAGCATCGTCACCCCGATTCCGACTGCTGCTCCGTTGACAGCACCGATCACGGGTTTGAGACTGCGAAACGTTCTGAGCGTCTGCAGTCCCCCGCCATCCCGGTACACATCACCAACGCGCATGGATTCGCGCTGTGGGTTGGATTGCGCAGCATAGTCAAAGGTCTCCCCGCCGCGCGACAAATCGGCACCTGCACAAAACGCCTTGCCGGCGCCCGTCACAATGACAACACGTACGGCGTCGTCGGCGTCTGTTTCGTCAAACACTGCTATGAGTTCATCACGCATTCGCGGCGTGTACGCGTTCATCTTTTCGGGTCGGTTCAAGGTGACGGTGGCAATGCCAGCGTCAACAGCGTATTGGACCGTTTGCAGTTCGTTCAATGTCATCTCCATTCCCTTTGGTCTTGGCGTGCCACCCGGCGAAGGCCGGATATTGGCGTTGGACCACGAAGTGCGGCGGCGAGCCGTCGGGCGCTCGGCGTGCGGCGCGTCCCTTCCCCAGGGATGTCCATGGCGTGTGTCTGGGTGTCGCGCATCTCGGCGTCAATGAAGGCGCTAAACCTCTGACTTGTCCTGCGTCCTGGTGTCGAAGTCGCTGGCATCGTGACGCTCGTGCAATTGCTTGGCCGGTTCACCGAATGTGCGGTTGACCATCCGACCGCGCTGGACGGCCGGACGTTGGGCAATCTGCTTGGTCCAGCGCAACACATGTGTATAGGTCTGAACTTGCAGGAATTCACCAGCTTCGTACAGTTGCCCCATGGCAAGCGTGCCGTACCAAGGCCAGACCGCCATGTCGGCAATGGTGTACTCATCTCCCGCCAGGTAGGGACTTTGCGCTAATCGTTGGTCAAGCACATCTAGCTGGCGCTTGACCTCCATCGCGTAACGATCGATCGCGTATTCGATCTTGGTCGGAGCGTAAGCGTAGAAATGACCAAAGCCGCCGCCAAGAAAAGGCGCACTGCCCATCTGCCAGAACAGCCACGACAGGCATTCGGCACGCTTGGCAGTGTCAGCAGGGAGAAAGGCGCCGAACTTCTCGGCCAGATGGATGAGAATCGCACCAGACTCAAACACCCGGATCGGGGCTGCTCCACTGCGGTCCACCAGCGCCGGGATCTTGGAGTTTGGGTTGACTGAGACGAAGCCGCTACCGAACTGGTCGCCTTCGTTGATCCGGATCAGCCAGGCGTCGTATTCCGCTCCGCAGTGGCCTGCCGCCAGCAACTCTTCCAGCATGACAGTGACCTTGACGCCGTTGGGTGTGCCCAGTGAATAGAGCTGTAAGGGATGGCGTCCCACCGGAAGTTCCTTGTCGTGGGTCGCTCCTGCAGTCGGGCGGTTAATGCTGGCGAAGCGACCACCGTTTTCCTTGTTGGGAGACCATATTTTGGGCGGTGTGTAAGAGGATGAATTGGCCATGAAGTGGGCAGTTTGTAGCGATTGAAGTTTGCTCGGGGCAGGGTGACAACCGCATGTTAAGGCATCCCTGCCAATTTGGCATTTTGTTAATCGCGCAAGATTGGGTAGCTTCCTGCCGCGAGTCATCAGTCTGCATGGCCGCTATGGCTTAGCTGGTATCAACCATGACTGACCGGTCACGTTGGTTCTGATTTAGGGCGGTTGTGGCAAGCGCGAAGGCGGTACGGTGCCAGTTGAGCTGCGAAGAGCGCGGCGTCAATGGGCCGTTGACGCGTACTTGTTGATCGCCTCCCACAAGCCATTCAGGTAGACGGCCCCCAGCGCGCGGTCAAACAGGCCATAGCCGGGTTTGCCGGTCTCGCCCCAGATCATGCGGCCATGGTCCGGGCGTACATAACCCTCGAAGCCTATGTCGTAGTAGGCCTTGACGATGGCCGCCATGTCCAGCGAACCGTCGCAGGACCGGTGGGTCGATTCATAAAACGACCCGTCTGGCTCAACCTTGACATTGCGCAGGTGGCCAAAGTGGATGCGACCCTGGCTGCCAAATTCGCGCACCAAGGCTTCGACGTTGTTGCACAAATCAGCCCCGAGCGAGCCCGAACAGAGCGTCAAGCCGTTGGCCGGTGAGTCAACCATGGTGACCAGACGCTGTAAGTCTTCGCGGTTCTTGACAATGCGTGGCAAGCCAAAAATGGGTCGCGGCGGGTCGTCCGGGTGCATGGCCATCCTGATGCCTGCTTCTTCAGCGACCGGGATGATGGCCTTGAGGAAGTATTCGAGGTTGGCCCACAGGGTTTCCTCATTCACTGACTTGTATTCGGCCAGCAGGCTGCTTAGCTGTTCCGGTCTGTAGCTGGCATCCCAGCCGGGCAGGGCTATGCCTTTTCCTGGGTCAATCCTGGCTACCGCCTTGGCGTCGAACGCCAGGGTGAACGAGCCGTCCGGCAGTTCCTTGGCCATTTCGGTGCGGGTCCAGTCAAATACTGGCATGAAGTTGTAACAGATCACTTTCACGCCCACCGCCGCGCAATGGCGGATGTTTTTCTGGAAGTTGGCAATGAGGCGGTCCCTCGTCGCCTTGCCCAACTTGATGTCTTCGTGGGTCGGCACACTTTCAACCACTTCAAACTTCATCCCCGCTTCTTCAATGCGGGCGCGCAGTGCCTGCAGTTTGTCCAGCGGCCATACCTCACCCACCGGTACGTCGTAAATGGCAGAAACAATGCCGTACATGCCGGGGATCTGGCGGATGTATTCAAGCGTGACGGGATCAGACTCGCCATACCAGCGAAAGGTCATTTTCAAAGCACTGCTCCAAAGGCGTGTGATTTCAATGTATCACGAAGCCGTTGCGGTGAATTGGTGACCTACAATTGTTTGCGGACGGTCTTCATCCATGTCGAATCCTGACTGTTGCAGCAGATTCAAACAAACCGATGAATCAGGCACAGAATCAAACACAGCTCATCGCACTCGACTGGGGCACTTCCTCTTTGCGGGCTTATCGTCTCGGTGCCGACAGTTCGGTTTTGGAGTTGCGCTCACTGCCGTGGGGTGTGATGAAGCTGCCGCAGGTCGTGCTACCCAAGAATTTCGGCGTCGATGAAACGGCGCGCTTTGAGTTTGCCTTTGAAGAGGCTTGCGGCGACTGGATGCGTGCCTCACCGCACGCCCCTGTGATCGCGGCCGGGATGGTCGGCAGCCGCCAGGGCTGGCGCGAAGCGCCCTATCTGTCAGTACCGATTGCGGTAGATCGGATCGGAAGCACGTTGAGCACAGTGCATACCAGAGGCGGCCAGATCCTATACATCGTCCCCGGTCTTATCGAGAACTCGGCGCTGCCCAATGTCATGCGTGGCGAAGAAACCCAGGTGATTGGTGCACTCAGCATGCTCGATTTCGCTAAGACGCCGTGCCACGCAGAGCAGCAACAGGACGAGATTCTGATCGGCTTGCCTGGCAGTCATTCCAAGTGGGTACAGGTGCGGCTACAGCATCAGGAAAAACAGAGTCACATCGAGCATTTCCACACCTTCATGACGGGCGAGGTCTACGCGGCGTTGTGCGAGCACACAATTTTGGGGCGCAGTATGCAGACCGGCGATGTCAAGGGAGACGGTGATGCTGCGTTCGATCGCGGTGTCCTGGTGGCTCAGACCCCTGCCGGACGTGCCGGCGTCCTGTCGACGATCTTCAGCACACGCACACTGGGCCTGACCGGCGTACTTGATGGCGCCGCCCAGCGTGAATATCTTTCAGGTCTGCTGATCGGCCATGAAATGGCGGCATTGCAAGCCTTGTTGGCGCAACAAGGTTTTCAGCCTGCGCGCATCCTGCTGGTCGGCGATGCAGCGCTGTGTGGCCGGTACAGTCGTGCCCTCAGCGCCTATGGCCTTGATCAGGTCGAAATAGCAGTGCAGGCAACGGAACTTGGCTTATGGAAGCTGGCAATGTCTGCCGGTCTGCTTGTCGCATAGCTCACAAAGGGATCATCACATGCTCAAGAATGCATTGCAACACTGTGGACTGATCGCAGTTCTGCGGGGGATTCGTCCGGAAGAAGTCGCGGCCATTGGCCTGACACTGTATGAGGCCGGATTCAGAGTGATCGAAGTGCCTTTGAACTCCCCACAACCGTATGAAAGCATACGGATATTGCGAGCGACGCTGGCCGCGGACTGTGTGGTTGGTGCCGGCACTGTGCTGTCAACAGCACAAGTGGCAGAAGTAAAAAGTGCAGGAGGCGAAATCATCGTGATGCCGCACAGCGACGTCAAAGTGATAGCTGCAGCCAAACAGGCGGCAATGGTCTGTGCGCCAGGCGTAGCCACCCTGACCGAAGCGTTTGCCGCGCTGGCTGCGGGCGCCGATGCATTGAAAATGTTTCCTGCCGAACAACTCAACCCGAGCGTGGTCAAAGCATGGCGCGCGGTCATGCCGCGTGAAGTCACCTTGATTCCGGTGGGCAGCATCACACCCGCAGCGATGGCGCCTTTTGTCGCGGTGGGCGCATCCGGCTTTGGCTTGGGCTCAGCGCTCTATAGACCACGTATGAGCGCAACGCAGGTCGGCCAGATGGCCGACGAATTCATTGCGGCATGGCACTCCGCACAAAAGCAGAAATCAATCTAATTCAATCAAGCCATGAAAATCGTCAAAATCAGCACATACATCGTGCCCCCGCGCTGGTGTTTTCTGAAAATAGAAACCGATGAAGGTGTGTTTGGCTGGGGCGAGCCGGTTGTTGAAGGCAGGGCACACAGCGTTGCGGCTGCCGTTGAAGAACTGTCTGACTATCTCATCGGCAAGGATCCGCGCCATATCGAAGATCACTGGACCGTGTTGTACCGCGGCGGCTTTTATCGCGGTGGCGCAATCCACATGAGCGCACTTGCCGGTATCGATCAGGCACTCTGGGACATCAAAGGAAAAACACTCGGCGTCTCAGTGAGCCAGTTGTTGGGTGGGCCTGTGCGCAACAGTATCCGCGTCTACTCATGGATTGGCGGCGACCGCCCGGCCGATGTCGCCGCCGCCGCCAAAGATGCGGTAGCGCGCGGGTTTACAGCGGTCAAGATGAACGGAACAGAAGAACTGCAGATCGTCGATTCGTATGAAAAGGTTGAAGCGGCACTGGCCAATGTGGCAGCGGTGCGCGACGCCGTCGGTCCTCACATCGGCATCGGCGTCGACTTTCACGGTCGGGTCCATAAGCCGATGGCCAAAGTCCTGATCAAGGAACTGAACCAGTACAAGCTGATGTTCATCGAAGAGCCGGTACTCAGCGAAAACTACGAGGCACTCAAAGAACTGGCGCCGTTGACCAATACCCCGATTGCTCTCGGTGAGCGACTCTATTCGCGCTGGGATTTCAAACGAATCTTGAGCGAAGGCTATGTCGATATCATCCAGCCGGATGTCTCGCACGCCGGCGGTATCACCGAAACCCGCAAGATCGCCACCATGGCCGAAGCCTATGACGTCGCCCTTGCGCTGCACTGCCCGCTCGGCCCGATTGCGCTGGCCGCTTGTCTGCAAGTCGATGCTGTGTCGTACAACGCTTTCATCCAGGAGCAGAGTCTGGGCATCCACTACAACCAAAGCAATGATCTGCTCGACTATCTGACAGAGCCGGAAGTCTTCGCTTACGACAAAGGCTATGTGACCATTCCTCAGGGACCGGGATTGGGGATTGAAATCAACGAGGAGTACGTTAAGGAGCGTGCCGCTGTCGGCCACCGCTGGCGCAACCCCATCTGGCGCCATAAGGATGGCAGCTTCGCGGAATGGTAGAAACCAGAGGGCGAATCAGCCTTTGACAGCGCCCATCGTCAGACCCTTGACCACGTATTTCTGGAAAATCATCGTCAGAATGATCGCCGGCGCCATGATGGCCACCGCAGCGGCCATCACGCCACCCCAGTCGACTTCGGCATATGACAGGAAGTTGTAGACGGCGATCGGCAGGGTTTTGGTCCGCTCCATGCTGAGCACTTGTGAAAACATGAAGTTGTTCCAGGAAAAGATGAACGCCAATGTCGTGGCTGTAATGATGCCGGGACCCGACAGGGGCAGGATGATCTTCAGAAACGCCATCTGTCGCGTGGCACCATCGACCATGGCGGATTCCTCGAGTTCACACGGAATCGTACTGAAATAGGTTGACATGATCCAGACCACGATCGGCAGCGCAATCAGCATATGTGAGAGGACCAGCGCCACATAGCTGTCCATCAGGCCGAGTCGCGAGAAGATGATGTACCAGGGCATCAGGAAGGAAATGCCCGGCATCAGGCGCGCCAGCAGGATGAATACGGCGAGCTTTTTTTGCGCGTAGCGCGATATCGAGTAAGCCGCCGGAAGTCCGAGCAGCAGTGACAGACCGACCGACATCGTGCCGACGATGGTCGAGTTAAAGAAATATTTCAGGAAGTCCTGTTCCTCAAAGACCTTGCGGTAATTCCGTAGCGTTGGCTCGAAAAGCAGCTTGGGCGGCCAGGCGATGATGTCAACCTGTGTCTTGAACGACGAGGTGAGCATCCAAAGGAAAGGGAACAGCACGATCAGCGCAATGATCAGGACCAGCAGGTAGAACAGGATGGTGCTGGCGATCTTGTTTTTCATGGCCATGCTCAGTTTTCGCTGGAAGCGCGCAGTTTCATGATGCCCAGGCTGCACAGCAGCACCACCAGGAATAGCGCCACCAGAATGACCGACGACTGGCCCATGCGGAAATACTCGAAGCTGTACTTGAAGCCCATGATGTTGAGCGTCTCCGACGCGTAACCGGGACCGCCGCCGGTCATGGCGAAGATGATGTCAAAGGTCTTGAGCGCGTCGATCAGGCGCAGAATCATCGCCGTCAGAATGACCGGCATGACCATCGGGATGGTCACAAAGCGCAGGATCTGCCAATCACTGGCACCGTCCACGCGCGCCGCTTCGGCCGGCTCCTCCGACAGACCGGCCAGGCCGGCGAGCACGATCAGCGTGATCATGGGTGTCCATTGCCAGACATCGACCAGGACCAGCGATGCAATGACGCTGTTCTCGCTCGAAACCCAGCGACCCTGAGGCAGCCCGAGCGCATGGAGGGCGAAATTGAGCAGACCGATGGTCGGGTCGTAAAAGAGATTGAAGACGATGCCCACCGCCACCGGCGTGGCGACGAGCGGCAGCAAGAGCAGCAGCTTGGCAACGCTCCTGCCGACGAAGGCACGGTTCAGAATCAGGGCGATGGCCACACCCAGCACGACCTCGATCGCCACCGCAAACACAGTGAACGTGAAGGTTCGGCCAAGTGCATGCAGAAATCGTGGCTCGGAAAAAACGCGCAGGTAGCTGTTGATACCGACAAAAGACGGTTCCATCCCCGACGTCAGATTCCAGTTGGTAAAGCTCAGGTACAGGGTGTAGAGAATCGGAAACACCATCAGCAGTCCGATGAAAACAACGGCCGGAAGCGGAAACAGAATCTGCAAGTTCCGTTCGGTAAAGCTGGACTGGGTCATGTAGTGTGTTCGACGCGAAAGTTCTGTTAAGCGATCTCGACCTGGTATGCGCGCCGTCCACCGGGGTGAACCGCGCGCTTACCCGTCAGCCGACAGTTCTCTTATTTGCCGTATTCGCCGCTGTCCTGCAGCAGTTCGTTGACACGTTTGACTTTTTCCTGTGCCAGCTGCTCGAGCTTGGTGGAAGTGCCCTTGGTGTTGATCGACTCGATGACAATTTCGCCGATGAGGTCGCGCGCTTCGCCCACGGCGCTCATGTAGGGCCGGTCAACCGGCGTGCCGTTCTTAGCGGCAAAGACGCGCGTCTGGATCAGGCCAGGATTCATCTTGCTGCGCACGACCGGGTCTTCCCAAACCGATGAGCGCGCCATCGTGATGTTGTCCATCATGCCTTTGATCGCCATTTCCTTGCTCGAGGCCCAGTTCAGGAACTTCATCGCCAGGTCTTTTTTCTTGGACTGGTTGGACACCGAGATACCCCAGGACGAAACGATGAAAGGTGCGTTGGTCTTGGGTCCGGCCGGGAAGTTGGCAATGTCGAAGTTGGCCACCGGAATCTGTGTCTTGGACTGATCGACGACCTGGCCGTAGAACACCGAAGCGTCCGTCCACATCGCAACCTTGCCGGCCTGGAACAGCGGCATGATGTTTTCCCAGGACATGGAAGTCACGCCCTTGGGGCCGTAGCTGCCTAGCATCTTGCCGTAATAGCGTACCGCGTCGATGGCCTGCTTCGAGTTGAAGACCGCCGTGCCCTTGTCGAGGTACTGGCCGCCGTAGTTGTAGACGTAGCTTGAGAGTTGGGTTACGGCCGCCGCACCCTTGCCACGCGAGGCAAACCCGGCAACGTTCTCGGAATTGAGCTTCTGTGCCGCTGCCTCAAGTTCATCAAAGGTGGTTGGCACTTTCAGTCCGGCCTGTTGCAGCAGGTCCTTGCGGTAGTAGAGCACCTGCCACTCGGTGACCAGCGGAACGATGTAGGGCTGACCGCCAAAAGAGGCGGCGTTCATGATGTTCTTTGGATAGTCGGCGAAGTCGTAACCGGCCAATGGCGCATACCAGCCGTTCTTCGAGAACATCTTGCCTTCCTGCAGCGGGCGCGTCATGAAGACGTCGACTGTGGAAGATTTGGTGGCAAATTCAGTCGTGAGCTTTTGCGTCAGCTGGCTTTCCTGCAAGCTTTCGACGTTGACCTTGATGCCGGTGCTTTTTTCGAACTGTGGAATCGACAGCTTGAGCAATTCACCGTAGGGGTGGTTGGCTACCAGCACGCGGATTTCACCCGATTGCGCCATGGCGCCCGAGCACAGGCACAGCGAAGCCAGTGCGACCCCGATTTTTGACAGTTTGTATTTCATGAAAACCTCCAAGTTAAATGAGCAAAGAACCACCTACCCTAAACGATGGCGTCTGACGTGTTCTTGTCGAACACGTGCGTGTTGGCCATCTTGAAATCGATCTGGATTGTTTCGCCGACACCGATAGCCTGCTTTGGCACGGCCATGCGTGCCACCAGGGCATGCGCGCCGCAGTTCATGTGCGCGAAGATCTCGGACCCCAGCAACTCCACCACCTCGGCCCTGGCGCTTATGGTGCTATCAACATCGGCATCCGCTTGATGCAGCGCAATGTCTTCCGGGCGAACACCGAAGACCACTTCCTTGCCAGCGTGCGCCAGCAGACTGGCGCGGAAGGCTTCAGGCATGGCGACGCGAAAGCTCCCACCGTCGATGATGAACTGACCAGCATCGTTGACCAGTCGGGCGTCGAAGAAATTCATCGCTGGCGAGCCGATGAAGCCGGCGACGAAGCGGTTAACTGGTTGGGCATAGACTTCCATCGGCGCGCCGCTTTGCTGTACCACACCCTTGTTCATGATGAAGATGCGGTCGGCCATGGTCATGGCCTCAACCTGATCGTGCGTCACATAGATCATGGTTGCACCCAGGCGGCGGTGCAGTTTGCTGATTTCGGCACGCATGGCAACGCGCAGTTTGGCGTCCAGGTTGGACAGTGGCTCGTCAAACAGGAACACCTTGGGCTTGCGCACTATGGCGCGGCCTACCGCCACGCGCTGGCGCTGGCCACCGGAGAGCTCTTTGGGCTTTCGTTCCAGCAGTTCACCCAGTCCCAGAATGTCGGCAGCCTCCTGCACGCGGTCGTTGATCTCGGCTTCGGGCATCTTGCGAATCTTCAGGCCGAAGCCCATGTTTTCGCGCACGTTCATGTGCGGGTACAGAGCGTAATTCTGGAACACCATGGCGATGTCGCGATCCTTGGGGGCCATGTCATTGACCCGCGTATCACCGATGTAGATTTCGCCAGAAGTGATTGTTTCCAGGCCGGCGATCATGCGCAAGGCGGTCGACTTGCCGCAGCCCGAAGACCCCACCAGCACGGCAAATTCCTTGTCCTGAACTTCTATTGACAGATCGTCGACGACGGTGACGGATCCGTACCGTTTGACGACGTTTTTCAAAGTGACTTTGGCCAAGTGCGATAACTCCTTGTTCAAGCGGGCTGCAGGTTCAACTCATCAATCCACTGGATGGTCCTGGCGCACAACATAGGCGACTCTAACGCACCATCCAATTGCAGTACACGCTCCTCGCCGCGAGGATCCTCCAGGGTCGCAAATTGGCTCGCAACCAGGCTGATGGGGAATGGATGACCTCCGGATCTGGCTTTTACCCGTGCATTCGCGAGTTCCTGAGTGACGCTGAGGTGCACGAAGCTTAACGGTTGAACCGCTTGACGAAGGCGCGCCCGATAGGCACGTTTGAGTGCGGAGCACGCTAGAACCGCCCCACCGGGATGGCTTAGCAATTCAACACCGAGACGATCCAGCCACCCTTGCCGGTCCACGTCGTCCAAGGCGACTCCCTGGCTCATTTTCTGGATATTTTCTTGCGGATGAAACTGATCACCTTCGATGAAAGTCAGTTTCAGTGCGTCGGCCACGTGCCGGGCGAGTGTGGACTTGCCGCAGCCTGCGACCCCCATGACGATGATCCACCGGCTCTCCCGACGGTGATCGGGCGATGGGGACGGCACAGATGGCTTGACCTGAAGCATTGAAGCCCCACAAAAACTGGATAGCGCTATCTTATCTATGAACTTTCGCAAATCAACATAGGGTTTTCCCGATATTGATTGAGTTTGCTTGATCTGCCTCAATGGCAATTCGACAGCGCCTTTTGAAAAGGAGAAGCGCTGAAGGGATGACCATTGCCCATCACACGTCCGACATGCCGCTTGATGGATAGCGATATCTGGTAGGATTCCCGCATGGTCAGCAAGAAACGGGCAAAACGGGCTTCAGGGCGTGTCACGCTCGACGACGTGGCCTTGGCCGCGGGTGTGAGTCGGATGACCGTGTCGCGTGCCCTGCGTGGGGACCGCAATGTTGCGCCGGAGCTGGTGGAACGTGCCAGCCAGGCGGCCACGCGACTGGGTTATGTGCCCGACCCGGCTGCTCGGGCGCTCGCATCGAGCAGGGGTTCGCATGTGGCGATACTGATTCCGCTGCTTTCGAATCAGCTATTCGTTGATCTGCTGGAGGGTGTTCAACGCACCCTCTTGCCCGCCGGATACCAGACCCTGATGGGTGTCACACACTACGATGCATCCGAAGAAGAACAACTGCTCAAGGGGTATCTGATGCATCGTCCGGCAGGGTTGTTGGTTACCGGGTCAGAGCGCTCAGATTCGACCAAGCAACTCATTGTCAAAAGCGGGATTCCTTGCGTTCACCTGATGGAGACCCTGGGTCAGGAGGGAACGTACAGCGTGGGATTTTCCCAGCGCGACGCGGCATACGCCATTACGCAACACCTGATTGACACGGGACGCCGCCGGATTGCCTTTGCGGCTGCCCAACTGGATCCTCGCACTCTTCAGAGAGCACAGGGCTATCGCGACTGTCTCAAGGCGGCGGGCTTGTACGATGCAACGCTCGAGTGGCAGAACCCGGCGCCTTCTTCGCTTAAAGTTGGAAACACGATGTTCGAGCAGATCCTTAGCATCCGCCCTCGCGTTGACGCGATCTTTTTTTGTAACGATGACCTGGCCCAGGGTGGTTTGCTGGCTGCCTTGCGCATGGGGATCAAGGTGCCCCGCCAAGTTTCCATCGCCGGCTTCAACGACTTGCCGGGCAGCGCTGAATTCGTTCCCAGCCTGACCACGATA
Source organism: uncultured beta proteobacterium (assembly GCA_903914175.1). GTDB lineage: Bacteria > Pseudomonadota > Gammaproteobacteria > Burkholderiales > Burkholderiaceae_C > Rhodoferax. The sequence continues at coordinate 12,328 of CAIWNX010000108.1, forward strand.
AAGACGCCGCGGTGGGAGATCGGTGTTCGAGCCGCGAAGATACTGTTGCAGCTTATGCGCGGCGAACCTGTCGCCGAGCCCAACGTCGATTTGGGTTTTGAGTTGCTTGTGCGACAAAGCACGACCGTCGCATAACCCACGCGAACTAATTAATCGATCGAAAATAACTGATATGCCCTCTCAAATTGGACTCATAGGTGTGGGATTGATGGGTGAAAACCTTGCTCTCAACATGGCAGGCAAAGGGGTCGCGGTTTCAGTCTTTGATGTTTCCAAGGAAAAGCTTGAAAAATTTGTCTTTGGCAGAGGGCATGGGAAGAAGATTCACGGATGTTCTTCCATTCAGGAACTGATCGCGTCTCTTGAACGGCCGAGAAAGATCATGTTGATGGTCCCTGCCGGAAAGCCGGTCGATGAAATCATTCAAGCGATCATTGCGTTTCTTGATGAAGGAGACATCGTCATCGACGGTGGGAACTCTCATTTTTCAGACACCTCGCGAAGAACCAGAATGCTTGAAGGCCAGGGTCTGCTGTATGTGGGAGCTGGCATATCTGGTGGCGAAGAAGGTGCATTGCTGGGCCCATCGATCATGCCTGGAGGCTCGGGCGCAGCATGGCAAAGTGTCAGACCGATCTTTCAGGCCATCGCTGCCAAGGTCGACGATGGGGTTCCCTGTTGCGATTGGATCGGAGAGGAGGGATCGGGCCATTTCGTCAAAATGGTTCACAACGGAATCGAATATGGCGACATGCAGCTTATCTGTGAGGTCTATGACGTCATGAGAACTCTACTGTGCATGACGACGGACGAAATGCACGCGGTGTTCAAGCAGTGGAGCGACGGGGAGTTGGGAAGCTATTTGATTGAGATAACCGCGGATATTCTGACGGCTCAAGGCGAAAACGGTTTGCCCGTGATCGACAAGATCCTGGACAAGGCGGGGCAGAAGGGAACAGGCAAATGGGCAGTCGTTACAGCACTTGACGTGGCAGCTCCGCTCACCCTCATAACTGAGGCTGTGTTCGCCCGCGTACTCTCCTCCATGAAAGACGAGAGAGTACTGGCTTCAAGAGCGTTGAAGGGGCCCGAGGTCCATTTTTCAGGCGACAGAAGAACCTTCATCGATGAACTCGGTAAAGCCTTGTATGCGGCAAAGATCATTTCCTATGCGCAGGGTTACCAATTGATGCGTGTTGCAGCGACGGACTTCGGCTGGAAATTGAACTATGGGGGTATCGCACTTATGTGGCGCGGCGGCTGCATTATTCGTTCGGCGTTGCTGGCGAAGATAAAGAACGCCTTTGATTTGAATCCCGAACTCGCGAATCTCCTAATGGATCCGTTCTTTACAGAAGCGGTCGCACAGTCACAGGCTTCTTTGAGAACAGTGCTGCGTGAAGCAATAAGGAGCGGGATACCGACACCTGCCATGTCCTCTGCATTGGCCTACTACGATGGATACCGAAGTGCCAACCTGCCGGCAAATCTCTTGCAGGCGCAGAGAGACTATTTCGGCGCACACCAATACGAGCGAGTTGACATGCCGCGCGGGGTGTATTTCCATTCCAACTGGACCGGTCGAGGTGGTGAGACGGCGTCTACGGTCTATTCTGCATGATGGTTGAGGTGGAGATATTTGCGCTGGGTGAGGCGATGGTTGAGTTCACTCAGACCGATCCAGCGCGGCGTTTGTATCAGCAAGGGTTTGGCGGCGACACATCAAACGCAATCATTGCTGCTGCGCGCCACGGTGCGCGAACGGGTTATATCAGTAGCGTTGGCGACGATCTGTTCGGCAACATGCTGTTGTCGCTATGGCAGCGAGAAGGTGTCAATACGCACCACGTCACACGGAGCAACCGTCATACCGGCGCCTACTTTGTCACGCACGGGCAAGAGGGGCATGAGTTTCATTTTCTGCGTCGTCAGTCAGCGGCGTCAGCGATGCAGCCTGACAGCTTCGATTTCTCGTGTCTTGCTGGTACTCGCTTTCTTCACGTATCCGGCATCAGCCAAGCCATCTCCGATAGTGCGTGCGAGACCGTGCGCGCAGCAATACGGGTTGCTCGTTACCACGGAGTGCGTGTTTCTTACGATTCAAATCTGCGCCTCAAACTCTGGTCGGCAGAACGTGCACTGCGCGAAATGGAGGCCACTTTGCCGACCGTAGACCTGTTCCTACCCAGTCTGGAAGACATGAAAAGTATGATCGGCACGGAGGATCCAGCTGCCATCATCGATTGGAGTTTGGCCAGGGGCTGTACCGACGTGGTTCTCAAACTCGGAAAGCGAGGTGCCCTGGTTGCAACCAAGGGCACGCGCGAACTAATCCAAGGGCATGCAGTCACTGCAGTCGATGCAACCGGCGCCGGTGATTGTTTTGCCGGAAGCTTGCTTGCTCGGCTGACGGCTGGTGACTCCCTGATGCAGGCAGCCAGCTATGCCAACGCCGCCGCCGCGCTGTCCACGTTAGGCTATGGTGCAGTTGAGTCTATTCCTCGGGAGTCTGACGTAATTGCATTGCTCTCGACAACTGCTTGAGCGCTGGGTTGGATGCAGGTCAAGGACTTCAGAATCGAAACGACTCCGTCACTGTCTTCTAGCCGCCAGATCAAAGAAATCGATCCCTGGATCTGAGTGATCACTTCTGCCGCCAGGACGGGGACGCCGAATGTCAGGAACTCAAGGTCATGGCTGTCGGCTTTGGGCACATAAGCGACGGTCAGCTTTTCGATCTGGCTGCCCCAAAACGGTCGGTCAGAACGGGGGATTCAGGCGAATGATTGCGGGTGGTATCAACCCCCTGTAGATTCCCATATTGACTGAACTCAGTTTCGCATTCGCGCCGC
>CAIWNX010000109.1 GCA_903914175.1 uncultured beta proteobacterium
GATCAAGTCCGGCATGACAGATAGGGCGTGGATATCTCCGCCTCGCAATGACGACTGCGGGATCACTTGCTGCGGAAAGCCTTGATGATGGCTTGGCCGTCGGGGCCGGCCTTCTTCTCCCAGTCGGCCAGCATGATGTTGCCGACTTGCTTCAGGTCGGCAGCGAGTTTGGCGCTGGGCGGCAGGATCTTCATGCCCTTCTTGGCGAGTTCGGTCTTGTACCACTCGTTCTTCTCGGCGCTGAGTTTCCAGCCGCGCGTTTCGGCCTCGGCGGCGGCCTTGGTCACCGCAGCCTGCGTGGCGGCGTCGAGCGCGTTAAAGGCTTTCATGTTGACCAGGATGGCGTTCTTGGGCAGCCAGGCCTGCGTGTCGTACCAGTACTTGACCGACTCATAGATCTTGCTGTCATAGCCGGTGGAGCCCGAACTCATCATGCTGTCAACGACGCCAGTGGCAAAGGCCTGGCTCACTTCGGCGGCCTGGATCGTCACCGGCTGCGCGCCGATCAGGGACGCGATCGTGGAAGTGGCCGGGCTGTAGGCGCGCCACTTGACACCGCGCATATCGGCCACCGACGAAATTTCCTTCTTTACATACAGGCCCTGCGGTGGCCAGGCCACGGTGTAGAGCAGCTTGATGCCTTGCGCTGCCAGCAGTTTTTCAAGCACTGGTTTTTGCGCCTGGTAGAGCTTGAAGCTGTCGGCAAAGCTGGTGGCCAGGAACGGTATCCCATCGGCACCGTAGATCGGGTTTTCGTTTTCGAAATTGACCAACAGAACTTCACCGATCTGCGCTTGTCCGCCCTGCACCGCGCGTTTGATTTCGGTCGCCTTGAACAGCGAGGCGTTGGCATGGACCGTGATCTTGAGCTTGCCGCCGCTCGCTTTTTCGACGTCGTTGGCGAACTGCGTGATGTTTTCGGTGTGGAAGTTGTTGGCCGGATAAGCGGCTGGCAGGTCCCATTTGGTTTGTGCGGCAACAGTGCCGGCGGCCATCATCAAGCCGATTGCGACTGCGCTGGCACGCCATGTAAGGTGGGGGTGTTTCATAAAAACTCCGGTTGTTTGGGGTGGAGAGGCTGACTCCCCAAATATAAGGCCGAATCGACTGTAGTCCGTCTTGGTGTTTTCCCTAAATGTCAACAAATTGTTGATAAAACGGGATCTTGTTGCCTACAATTCTCAGCTTGCAACAAGGATGCCAACCTGGAGCTTGCCCGTGACAAAGAAATCTGTTCCCCAATCGCCAGCTGCACGAGTCGCTGCGCAGACGCCGCCCATCGTCTCATCGGCGCATCTGGTGTCGCCGCGCAGCGCCGAGATGAGCGAGTTTGAGTTCGGTCTGATCGTGGCCGGCAATGCCTTTCATCGCTGGGTTGCCCATTGCATGAGTGCGGCCGGCTTGAAAGACCTGACGCCGCTCGATGTGCTGGTGCTGCACCACGTAACGCACCGCGCCCGCGACAAGCGCCTGTCTGATATCTGCTTCATCATGAATGTGGAAGACACGCACCTGATCAATTACTCGTTGAAGAAGTTACAAAACCTGGCGGTGGTGGCTTCGCGCAAGAGCGGCAAGGAGGTCACCTATGCGGCGACCGACCTGGGGCGTAGTTACGTGGCTCGCTACCGTGAGATCCGTGAGTCCTGCCTGATCAATGCGCTGAACGCTGACGATGCCCTGAACCGTGACATCGGCGAACTGGCGCGTTTGCTGCGTCTGCTCTCGGGCATTTACGACCAGGCCGCGCGCTCGGCGGCGAGCCTGTAGCAGGGCCGATTGCATGGCGTTTCTCGGCGTTCTGATGTTGGATACGCGTTTTCCGCGACCGCTGGGCGACATCGGCAATCCGGATACTTTTGCCCGACTGCAGATACCGGTGCGCTACCGTACTGTCGGCGGCGCCAGTCCGCAGCGCGTGGTGCGCGACGGCGCGAACCTGGTGCTGACTGACTTCATCGTGGCAGCGCAGGAATTGGTGGCGCAGGGCGCGACACTGATCAGCACCAGCTGCGGTTTTCTGGCGCGCTACCAGCGGGAACTGCAGGCCGCCGTGCCGGTGCCGCTGCTGAGTTCGAGCCTGCTGTGGTTGACCGAGCCAGAACTGGAAGCGCAGCGCTGTGGCGTGCTGACCGTCGATGCGCTGGCCTTTGATGCGCGCCAGCTGGACGGTGTCGGTGCCGACCTGGCGACGATCGTGGCGGGCGTGGCACAGGGCTGTGAATTCCAGCGTTGCATCCTTGGCAACCAGCTTGAGATGGACCTGCGCCAGGCGCAGCAGGATGTGGTTGACGGCGCATTGGCCCTGACCAGTGCCCATCCCGACGTCACGACCTTGGTGCTTGAATGCACCAATATGCCACCCTATGCTGATGCCGTGGTCACGGCTACCGGCAAGCGGGTGGAACACATTGTTTCCCTGATTGAACACCAATGGAGAACTCTCGCATGAACATGCCGCCCGTAACGCCGAAACGCTGGCAATTCTGGATCGACCGTGGCGGCACTTTTACCGACGTGGTGGCCCGCCGCCCCGATGGCTCGCTGGTGACGCACAAGCTGCTCAGCGAGAACCCCGAGCAGTACCCGGATGCGGCAGTGGCCGGCATCCGCCACCTGCTGGGTTTGCGTGCCGACGAGCCGGTAACACCCGAGCTGGTGGAATGCGTGAAGATGGGCACCACGGTGGCAACCAACGCGCTGCTGGAGCGCAAGGGCGAACCGACGCTGCTGGTGACAACGCAAGGCTTTCGCGATGCGCTGCGCATCGCCTACCAGAACCGGCCACGCATTTTTGACCGCAACATCATCCTGCCCGAACTGCTCTATAGCGCCGTGGTGCAGGCACAGGAACGGGTCGGTGCGCACGGTAATGTGCTGGTGCCGTTGGACGAGGCGCACTTGAAGCGCGAACTGCAGGCGCAGTACGACAAAGGTCTGCGCAGCGTGGCCATTGTCTTTATGCACGGCTACCGCTACACGGCGCATGAAACGGCCGCCAAGGCGATTGCGGCGGCGGTCGGCTTTACGCAGATCAGCACCTCGCATGAAACCAGCCCGATGATGAAGTTCGTCAGTCGCGGCGACACCACCGTGGTTGATGCCTATCTGTCTCCAATCCTGCGCCGCTACGTGGCGCAGGTGGCGCTGCAAATGCCGGGCGTCAAACTGTTCTTCATGCAGTCTTCGGGTGGCCTGACCGATGCCCACGCTTTCGCCGGCAAGGACGCGATCCTGAGTGGCCCGGCCGGTGGCATCGTCGGTATGGCGCGCACGGCAACGATGGCCGGGATTGAGAAAGTGATCGGCTTTGACATGGGCGGAACCTCCACCGACGTCTCCCATTTCGCCGGAGAGTTTGAGCGCGAGTTTGAGACCCAGGTTGCTGGCGTGCGCATGCGTGCGCCGATGATGAGCATCCACACGGTGGCGGCAGGTGGCGGTTCGATCCTGGCTTTTGACGGCTCGCGTTTTCGCGTCGGGCCGCAGAGCGCCGGTGCCAATCCGGGCCCGGCCAGCTATCGGCGCGGCGGCCCGCTGGCCGTGACCGACGCCAATGTGATGGTTGGCAAGATCGTGCCGCGCTACTTCCCCAAGGTGTTCGGCCCGTCGGCGAATGAAGCGCTTGACGATGCGGTGGTGCGCGAGAAATTCGCGGCACTGGCGGCGCAGACCGGACGCGCAGCCGAGGATGTGGCCGAAGGCTTCATCAGCATCGCCGTGCAGCAGATGGCCAATGCGATCAAGAAGATTTCAGTGGCGCGCGGCTACGACGTGACGCGCTACACGCTGCAATGTTTTGGCGGCGCGGGCGGCCAGCATGCCTGTCTGGTGGCCGATGCGCTGGGCATGACGAGCGTCTTTGTGCACCCGCTGGCGGGGGTGCTGTCGGCTTACGGCATGGGGCTGGCGGACCAGAGCGTGATCCGCGAGCAGGCGGTGGAACTCAAGCTGGGCGCGCAGGCCGTGCCGCAGATTGGCGCGCAACTCGATCGCTTGGCGGCGCAGGCGTGCGATGAGTTATTGCGCCAGCAGGTCAGCCAGGGCGGCATCACGGTGCAGCGGCGCGTGCACGTGCGCTACGAGGGCAGCGACGCGGCGCTGGTGGTGGCGCATACGCCGGTTGCTGATGCCGCGCCGGATGCGGTGGTGGCCGCTATCGTGACAGGCTTTGAGGCCGCTTACCGGCAGCGCTTCGCCTTTCTGATGCAGGGCAAGGCGCTGGTGGTGGAGGCGGTCTCAGTCGAAGCCGTGGTGGCAGGCGACGCGCCGGACGAACCCTGCCATGAACTGCAGGGGTGGCGCAATCTGCGCACCTGTGGCGTTGTGCGTGAAACGGTTCCCATGTACAGCGGCGGGCGTTGGCTGCAGGCGGCGCTGCTGCTGCGTGAGGACCTGCGCCCGGGTGACTGCGTGAGCGGCCCGGCCATCATCGCCGAGCAGAATGCGACCACCGTGGTGGAAGACGGCTGGGACGCCGAAGTGACGGCCTTCGATCATCTGGCCCTTAGCCGCAGCGTGCCGCGCGAGCAGACTTTTGCCGCTGGCACCACGGTAGACCCGGTGCTGCTCGAAGTGTTCAACAACCTGTTCATGAACATCGCCGAGCAGATGGGCCTGCAACTGCAGAACACCGCCTACTCGGTCAACATCAAGGAGCGGCTCGATTTCAGTTGCGCGCTGTTTGACGCGGCCGGCAACCTGATCGCGAACGCGCCGCACATGCCGGTGCACCTGGGCTCGATGGGCGAGAGCATCAAGACCGTGATCCGTGAGAACGCCACCAGCATGCACAACGGCGACGTCTTCGTGCTCAACGACCCGTATCACGGTGGCACGCACCTGCCTGACATCACGGTCATCACACCGGTCTACCTCGGTGATGCGCCAAGCTTTTACGTCGGCTCACGCGGCCACCACGCCGATATCGGCGGCATCACGCCAGGATCGATGCCACCGTTCTCAACCAGCATTGACGAGGAGGGCGTGCAGATCAACAACGTCAAGCTGGTCGATCGCGGCGTGCTGCAGGAGGCCAGCATCATCGCCCTGCTGCAGAGCGGGCAATACCCTTCACGCAACCCGCAGCAGAACCTGGCCGACTTGAAAGCGCAGATCGCCGCCAATGAGAAAGGCGTGCAGGAGTTGCGCAAGATGGTCGAGCACTTTGGTCTGGACATGGTGCAGGCCTATATGCGCCACGTGCAGGACAACGCCGAAGAATCGGTACGCCGCGTGATCAAATTAATTGGGAACAAAATAAATTCCTACACGCTGCCACTGGACAACGGCGCGCAGATCCAGGTCGCAATCCGCGTCAATGCCGAAGAGCGCAGTGCGGTGATCGACTTCACCGGCACATCCGAGCAGCAGAGCAATAACTTCAATGCGCCCACAGCGGTCTGCATGGCCGCCGTGCTCTACGTGTTTCGCAGTCTGGTCGATGACGACATCCCGCTCAATGCCGGTTGCCTCAAACCGCTGTCAGTCATCATCCCGGCGGGCTCCATGCTCAACCCCAATCCGCCGGCATCCGTGGTGGCCGGCAATGTGGAAACGTCGAGCTGCATCACCAACGCGCTCTATGGCGCGCTCGGCGTGATGGCAGCAAGCCAGTGCACCATGAACAACTTCACTTTTGGCAATGCGCGCTACCAGTACTACGAGACGATCTCGGGTGGCTCCGGCGCCGGCGACGGTTTCAACGGGACCGACGTGGTGCAGACGCACATGACGAACTCGCGCCTGACCGACCCCGAGGTGCTGGAGTTCCGCTTTCCGGTGCGCCTGGACAGCTACGAAATCCGCGCCGGCTCCGGCGGTGCCGGCCACTGGCACGGCGGCAACGGTGGTGTGCGCCGCGTGCGTTTTCTGGAGCCGATGACGGCCAGCATCCTGTCCAACGGCCGCGTTTATCCATCGTTCGGCGCCGCCGGTGGCGAGGCCGGCCAGGTCGGCATCAACCGCGTGCTGCGCGCCGATGGCACTGTGGAGGAACTGGCCCATATCGGGCAAGCGCAGATGCAGGCGGGTGATGTTTTTGAGGTTTCCACGCCGGGTGGTGGCGGGTACGGCAGGCTGTGACCTGCTTGAGTTTGGCGCTGTCGGTGTTGCAGGGCAGCGCTTAACTCACTTTTTCGACAGAGAAAAACCTCATTTTTTCACTTAAGACTTTTGGTCTGTGCTTATGTTCTTCTCCTTCCGGGAGAATGAAAACATCACCTGCTTCGTACAGGGAAACCGTCCCGGCGATATCAATCTCGACAACACCATCGAGCACGTATCCGATGTGCCCCTTTAGACACCAAGAAGCATGAACCATCGCTTTGTCCCACTCAACCAGCCGCAGTTGCAAATCGCCTTGTTGAAAGCGCTTAAAGCGCATACCGTCACCCACTTCAACCCAGTTCAACTCATCAAACTTTACTTTATGTGAAAGTGGCATGTTCATTCTCAAATCTCCTCAATAGTTGTCGCTCATGCTATATCAAAATCTGCAACGGCTGAACCGAGTGATAGAAGTGGCTCCGCTTGTTTGAACAGTTTTACCCCAAGAGATAAAGAGACTGCGGGCGGGTTGAATCGATGCAGAGTTGTCCACGGCGGCGTGCGTCGCTTGCGACGAACGCAAAGCCGCGGTGGTCAACTCGGGGCACAC
>CAIWNX010000110.1 GCA_903914175.1 uncultured beta proteobacterium
CAAATCAAAGAGGGCTAGTTCCCGAGTCCGGTGCTCAAGTTGAAGCCGAACGCGGATGGCCCAGACTTCTTTAAGTTTGAACGGTGCCTTTTGCCCAACTAGTTTTCCTTTATTCCACGGCTCTGCCCGGGCCTGACTGGACGTACGTTCCATGATGAACTCCTAAGTAGTTAAGGGAGCTCAACTTTGCATCCGTTTGACGGTTCTAGGTGAATTCTGTCGACGACGTCGAAGTGGTTCAAAACCTCAGCCTTCCACCAGTTCGACCCTCTAGGATTTGAAATCCAGAAGGGTTCAGTCCGAAGAGTCCGATCTGCAATAGATAACGAATACGCAATCCTGAGCGAACAGCAGCCCCAGGGAAAACGCCATTGATCATGATGATGACCGTCCGCAGCATGGGCGCCCTTGATTGGCGCGCGCATGAGCGCGGTTGACGACGGGCTTGACCCTTTGACATTTGAAATGGCGAAGGGGTGACCTTGCCGCCAGGTGAAATTACCAGACCGTTAAATGCGCAATTCTGAACGAACAGCAACCATCCTGGTAAGGCGCGGGGTACCGCCAATACAGGGACTCTTTGAGAGCATCAGAAGTCAGCGGTATGAAAGGGTTGGAATTCAGATCCTAACTGGTGCGTCGGAATATGATGCAGATGCAAGTACACGGGGGCGATCAGGGATTGGCAAATAATGTAGTTTCGACGTTGTAGATACATGAAACCGGCAGTAGCACAACGTGTCAGGAAGGGTCATAAAGTACCTGTGTCAGGCGGCCTTAGAAATGATGGTATTTTTGGTGGTACTTTGAAAATCGAATCGAAAAAAATATAGCATCCATGCGGGTTTCAACAGGATGTTCGATCCCCTCCGGGCCATTCTGTCAAATTCCCCTTCTCTGGGTTAATGATGTGGGCATCTACTACACTGCCGCGATGATGGTCAAATTACCGCTTGCTTTAATCGTGGCAATCAGCGCCGGTGGCGCGTTCGCGGCGCTTGGAAAGGCTCCGTCACCAAATCCAACCCCCTTAATCGACAGTCCGTTGCCAGTCGCCAGACGTCTGGCCGCTGCAACGGCGCCACACGCCGACCTGTACACAGTGCAAGAGGTTCAACTGGCGACTGGTACCCGGGTTCTGGAGTACACCGGCTTGGATGGAACCGTGTTTGCCGTGGCTTGGCGTGGCCCGGTTTTGCCGGATCTGAGTGTGCTGCTGGGCGACTATTTCAGCACCTTCAAGGTCGAAACGGAGCAGGCCCGCGCGCTGGGACGACGCGGCTCACCGGTGCATGTAGCGCGCGACAATTTGGTAGTTCACTCTAGTGGGCGCATGCGGAGTTTCTCGGGACACGCCTATGCACCCGCGCTGATTCCTGTTGGGGTCAATATCAAAGATGTACTGCAATAGTTTTTTGCGGCGCTTGGTCGCGCTTGGCGTAATCGCATCGCTGCTCGCTGCCTGCGGTGGGGGCGGGGGTTCGGACCCCACACCGACACCGACACCAACACCAACACCGACACCGACACCAACGCCAACACCAACACCAACCGAAGTGAGCAATGTGCTCAGTATTGTGGTGGACAACGGCCCAGCTAACTCGGGCTACAACGTCAATCGCTTGTATGCAGCGGTCACGGTCTGTCAGCCTGGCAGTCGCACGTTGTGCCAGACCATTGACCATGTCCTGGTCGATACCGGTTCCACCGGTTTGCGCTTGTTGTCAAGTCTGGTGCCAGCTTCGCTGAATCTGCCCCGACTCACCGGCAGTGCCGGGTTCCCGCTTCTCAATTGTGCGCAGTTTGTGGACAACAGCTTTGTCTGGGGACCGGTGGTCAGCGCCGACATCCTGCTGGGTGACAAGTCCGCTGCCGGTGTGCCGATGCAACTCATCGCCGATCCTGCTTTCGGCACCCCGGCAAGTGGATGTTCGGTTGGTGGCACCGCCATGGCGACGGCACAAGCGCTGGGCGCGAACGGCATTCTCGGTATTGGTTTGTTCAAGGATGATTGTGGATCCGACTGCTCGGTTACGACCCACAACGGGTCCTATTACACCTGCACTGACGCCAGTTGCCGGCGCACGGTGGGTGCGGTGGCCACTTTGGCCAGGCAACTGAAGAATCCAGTGCCGCTGTTTGCGCAGGATAACAACGGCATCGTTATTGATCTGCCAGTTGTCGACGGCAGTGGCGCCAGCAGCGTCAACGGCTCGCTTATTTTTGGTGTCGGTACGCAGTCCAACAACCAGTTCACGACCGGAACCGTGCTCACGACCGATTCGTTGGGGAATTTGACGACGGTGCTGCTCGGGAAAAATTACGCAACCAGTTTTCTAGACACCGGCTCGAACGGACTGTACTTCGATTCAACGGCCATTGTCCGTTGTGCTGGCAGCAATATCGACTTTTACTGTCCGCCATCGCTTACGCCTCTGTCAGCCATTCTGGTTGGCGCGAATGCGCAGCGCAGCACGGTTTCGTTCGCCATCGACAGTGCTTCGACCCTGTTTTCCGATTCCAGTAAGAGCGTACTGCCGACCTTGGCTGGACCGTTGGGCGATGTCACCAGTGTTGATTGGGGCTTGCCCTTCTTTTACGGGCGCCGGGTCTTCATCGGCATCGAGGGTCGGACATCTTCTTTAGGTACCGGTCCGCTCTACGGCTTCTAGGCCTGCGCTCAGTTCGCAGCTTCCAGGCCGTTCCTGAAGTGCTCCTGCATGCGCTGCATGGCAAGTGCTGAATCCCGGGACGATATGGCCGCCATCAAGGCCCGGTGTTCATTCAGGGATTCTTCAACGCGGCCGGTTTTGAGCAGGGAATTGTGGCGGTTGAGCTTCATGACCTTGCGCAGGTCGAGCACCATCTGGTCGCGCCAGCGGTTGTTGGCGATTTCCAGCAGTAGCATGTGAAAGCGTTCGTTGACCTTGAAGAAGGCCTCCCGATCCTGCTGCTCCGGTTTGACGCAATCTTCCAGTTCCTGGTGCACCGCCTGCAGCGCTTCGATCTGTGCCGATGTGGCCGTGCCGGCCACCACCGCCGACGCATCGGACTCGAGCAGACTGAGCAGGTGGTAAACATCGCTCAGATCGCGTTCCGACACTTCGGTGACATAGGCGCCGCGCCGCACCTTCATCGTGACCAGGCCTTCGGCGGCCAGCACCTTGAGTGCTTCGCGCAGTGGGGTGCGACTGATACCGTAGGCTTCAGCGATCTTGAGTTCGTCAATCCAGCTTCCCGGCTCCAGTTCCCGCTGGAAAATGCGTTGACGCAGAAGTTCTGCTACTTCTTCGTAAAGTGCGCGGGGGGATAGAGAAAGTGCTGGCATGACCCAAATTGTAAGCTTGAAACAATTTTTTGAATCAATAATTATAAATAACGTAAACTACAGCTGATTTCCTGGACCAGGTGTGGGGTCGGTGTTGTCCCGGGCCGTTATGGCCCCTATCATTTGGATAAACTCATTGCGAACGACTGCCGACATGACCAACAAATATCCCCAATTCGAGAACGCCGACCTTGCGGCCTGGACCAAGGCAGCGGCCAAATCGGCCCCG
>CAIWNX010000111.1 GCA_903914175.1 uncultured beta proteobacterium
CCCGCTGTGTTGGTTTGCGCCACGAACGTCGCTGCGCTGTCAACGTCGCTGATCGTGAGCGTACCGCTGCCGCTGATCGCCGCTGCCGTGTTGCCTTCGGTCACATTGAGTATGGCCGAGCTCAAAACGGCTGCGTCGTTGGACCCGTTGATGGTGACCTTGACGGAGGTCTGGGTGCCATCAGCACTGGCCACCGTAAAAGTGTCGGAGACCGACTGGCCCACGTTCAGGTTGTTGAAGGCCGAGTTGGCCGTGTAGCTCCAGGCGCCGGCTGCATCAATGCCGAAGTGGCCATTGGTACCGGCTGCGTTGGTCTGCGTCACAAAGCTGATCGGCGTACTCGAACCGCTCACAAGAACAACGCCGCTGGTCGTGAGCGGCGCGTTGGTCTCGTTGAGCGCAACCACACTCGCCGTCAACTCCACCAGACTGCTCACGACGATGCTATTGGCGCCAGCCGTTACAGCAGGCGAGGCTGCGGCCAAGGCGGCCGGCGAATCAACAATACCGAAATTCATCGACGCATGAATAACGCTCAGCAGTGTGGTCGCTTGCGCTACTGAGAGACTTGGTGTGCCGCTGACCGTGATGCCGCCAATGGCGCCGCCGATGGCTGCGGCGGGAGCCGCCAGCAGGTTCGCTGCTGTATCAAACAGATTGAACTGGGCTGCCGAATCGGACTGAAGAAGTAAAACTGCTTCGGCCACGGTTACAACGTTCATGACCGCATGTTGGGTATGGGAGATCGAACCCAAAGCCGTCGGATCGAGCGTCGTATCAAGTGCAATGGCCGCATTCCCGCTGGCAAGCGTGACGATTTGTGCCGGACTCAGAGGACTTCCAGCGTTCACGTTGATCGCGTTCAGCGTATCGACGCTGGCCAGATTGACGGTTTGCCCCGATGCAATCAAATCAACCACCGACTGCAGGATGGCCGTCTCGGTCCCCGGAACAAACTTTTCAGCCAAGGCCATGACAACCGCCAGTTGCGCCGCCACTTTTTGCACCGCCAAGGCCGTCAAGTCGGCAGGGTTCACCGCTGACAGTGGGTCATAGTTTGTCAGATCAACGCTCGGCAAAGCAAGTTTGATTTCAATTGCTGCCACCGCGTCGGCCACGCTGACGCCCTGTGAAGCGGCGTACTGTTGCACCAGGGTTGTCAAAGGATTGATGACACTGCTGCCGTCTGGCGCCAGCAGCACCAGCGTATTGGCCAGGCCCGTGTCAATATTGGTGCCGCCTACAGCGATGATTGCACCCGGGACGGCGCCTGAGAGCACATAGTGGCCGGTGCCATCCGTGACAACACCTGTGTCTTCCAGCGCGTCCGGCTTTGCGTTTGCGTTGGCATCAATGTAAATCCTGGCGCCGGCAATGTAGCCATCGGCGACCGTACCGCTGATAACGGCAACATCGTTGGTCCCGTTGATCGTCACCTGGACTGAAGTCAGCGTGCCGTCGGCGCTTGTCACGCTGAAGGTGTCCGATACCGACTGGCCTACGTTCAGGCTGTCGAACGCGCTGTTGGCGGTATAGCTCCAGACACCGGCTGCATCGATGCTGAAGTGCCCATTGGTTCCAGCCACGTTGCTCTGGGCAACAAACGTTGCCGGGCTGTCGACATCGCTGATGGTGAGGGTGCCGCTGGTGCTCAAGACTGCATTGGTCTCGGTCAGCGCGACTGCTGCGCTGGAGAGCACGGCGGCGTCGTTGGCGCCGTTGATTGTGATCGCTACCACCTGGCTGGTGCCGTCAGCCGTGCTGACGGTAAAGCTGTCGCTCAGGGTTTGGCCGGCGTTGAGTGCCTGCACTGCGGCATGGGTGTTGTCCAGCATGTAGTTCCACACGCCACCGGTCGTCATCGTGAAGCTGCCAAAGCCGCTGGCGCTGGGCGCCGCTGTGGCGATGGGGTTGAACGTCGACGCGCTGTCCACATCAGTCGCTGTGAGCGTGCCGCTCGCTACGGCTGTGCCGGGCGCTGCGTTGGCAACGCCGCTGGCTTCGATCAAGGCGCCGACACTGGCGCCCCTGATCACCGCTGCATCATTGGTGCCGGTGATGATGACCTGCGCCGTGGTGCTGGTGCCATCTGCGCGTGCAACATTGAAGGTATCGCTGTATTGGTTGCCAGCGACAAACTCATCGTGCGCCGAGTCGGCCGTGTACTGCCAGGCGCCATCAGCGCCAATCGAGAACGAACCGTAGCTCCCCGGTGTTGCACTCTGCACCACAAAGGAAGCGGTGTTGACCAGCGTGCCACTGGTGCTGATCGCTGCGGCCGTGTTGCCTTCTGTCAAATTCACTGTCGCCCCACCGCCTGCCGCATTGGCGGTGCCCAGAATGTTCACCACCACGGTGCTGCTGGTGCCATCGGCACTGGTCACTGCGAAACTGTCTTGGTAGATGGAGCCCGCCAGCAGTTCGTTGTGCGCCGAACTTGCGGTGTAGGTCCAGGCGCCTGCCGCAGTGATGCTGAAGCTGCCGTAAGTGCCCGCTGTGTTGGTTTGCGCCACGAACGTCGCTGCGCTGTCAACGTCGCTGATGCTGAGCGTGCCGCTGCCGCTGATGGCCGCTGCCGTGTTGCCTTCGGTCACATTGAGTGTGGCCGAGCCCGGAACGGCTGCGTCGTTGCTGCCGTTGATGGTCACCGTCACAACCTGCGACGTGCCATCATCTGTTGTCACTGTGAAGGTATCGGTCAGCGTGCTGCCCGCGTTGAGACCTTGCACCGTTATATTGGTATTGTTGAGGGCATAGGTCCACGCGCCGGCTGCGCTCACAGTGAAGCTGCCGAAACCGCCCGTGCTGGCAGTCGCCGTGGTCACCGCCTTAAACGTCGCTGCGCCGTCCACATCGGTGACTGTGAGCGTGCCCGTCGCTGTGGGTGTGCCAGTTGTTGCATTGGCAACGCCGCCAGCCTCGATCACCGATCCGGTACTGGTGCCACTGATGATGGCTGCGTCGTTGGTACCGGTAATGATGACCTGCACCGTGCTGCTGCTGCCATCAATTCTTGCCACCGTAAAAGTGTCGTTATGGACGCTGCCAGCAACAAACTCATCATGCGCTGAACTGGCCGTGTAACGCCAGACACCTGCTGCGTCAATGCTGAAACTGCCAAAGGCGCCCACGGTTGCGCTTTGCGCCACAAAGGCGACGGCGTTGCCCAGCGTGCCACCGGTGCTGATCGCTGCCGCGGTGTTGCCTTCTGTCACATTGACCAGGGTCGAGCCCGGCGCGGAAGCATCGTTGGCTCCGCTGATTTTTAGCGTGACCAGTTTGGTCGTTCCGTCAACCGTGCTGACGGTGAAGCTGTCGCTCAGGGATTGGCCGGCGTTGAGCGCCTGGACCGTTGCGTTGTTGTTGTTGAGCGTGTAGGTCCAAACGCCGAGCGCCGTCATCGTGAAACTGCCAAAGCCGCTGGCGCTGGTCGCCGCGACAGCGACCGCATTAAAGGTGGCGGCGCTGTCCACGTCGATCACTTTGAGCGTGCCGGTCGCTGTGGGTGTGCCGGGGATGGCATTGGCCACGCCGCCGGCTTCAACCACTGTGCCCCTGTTGGTACCGCTGATGGTGGCTGCGTCGTTGCTGCCGAAAATCTTTACGGTAACGGTCTGGGTTGTGCCATCAACCGTACTGACCTTGAACGTGTCCGTCAGCGTCTGGCCATTGTTGAGGGCCTGCACGCTTGTGTTGGCGTTGTTGAGGGTGTAGTTCCAAACCCCTCCGGCCGTCATCGTGAAGCTGCCAAAGCCGCCCGCGCTTGTTTTGGGAGTCGAAACGGCCGCAAAGCTATTGGCCGTGTTGTCCACATCGGTGTCGGTCAGGGTGCCGGTTGCCGTTCGCGTTCCGGGAATTGCGTTTGCGACGCCACCCGCTTCGATCACAGTACCCGTAGTGGCGCCCCGAATGACGGCGGCATCGTTGCTGCCCTTGATCGTTACCTGAACTGAAGTCACCGTGCCGTCGACCCTGGCAACGGTGAAGGTGTCCACTACCGACTGGCCGACGTTAAGGCTGTCAAAGGCGGAGTTCGCGGTATAGCGCCAGGCCCCTGTTGCATCAATGCTGAATTGCCCGTTGGCACCGGCCACGTTGCTTTGCGAAACAAAATTGGTCGACCTTTGTGTACCGCTTGCGGCGAGCGTGCCGCTGGTACTCAAGGCGGTGTTTGTTTCAGTCAGCACCACGGCTGCGCCGGAACGCCCCTCTGACTCAGGTGTCTGATGGTTTGTTTCGTTGCTGGCGCTGTCGAGCGAGGTATTGGTGGGCATGTTCATTGGTCCTTGTTTCGTTTGATCAGCCACTGCAAAGCAGTAAATCGCGGCTGACCACTTCACCGAAAGAGAAGTGCTTGCAGCGTAATTTCCAAGGACGAAAAGCGCAGCGAGGCGATCGCTGTATTTGCCTCTACCAAGAGCGCATGATTCGCCCTGGGGGACCACTGTAGAAACCGAAGAAGTCCGAAGGATGTGGTGCGGGTATTGCAGTAATCAAACCCTGCCATTTCCCAATGGCATTGCCAACTCAACGACGCCCCAAGACCACTAGGTAAAACCCCTTCGAAGATGGGGCAATGCCTGTATTTCATCCATCGAGTGTGCACATCAAAATAGTGGCATTCCGGTCCCTCCGGATTACCCAATGAGACTGCATTCACCATGTATTTCCCGCGTATTCTTCTGCTGCTGCTTGGATTGATGGGCACGCTGGATTGCGTGGCTGACTCGGGTGTGTACGGGTTTGTCGATAGCCAGGGTGAATTGTTTCTAAGCAATTTGCCGGACGATGTTCGCTACCTCAGGCTGAGCACAGCAAGTGCTTTGGAAACAGAAACGGTGACCAACCCTGCGGCTCAGATCAAGCGTGCGCGACCCTATGACTCGGTGGTCACACGCATAGCGATTGAATCGGGCATTGAAGCCGCCTTGCTGCACGCTGTTATTTCAGTCGAGTCCGGCTACAACGCGAAAGCCGTTTCCCGGCGTGGCGCTGCGGGTTTGATGCAACTCATGCCCGAGACCGCGAAACGGTTTGGTGTCGTGGACACCTTCAATCCAACCGACAACGTGCGAGCCGGGGCGCAATACCTCCATGAATTGTTGAAGTTGTTTGATCACGATCTTGCGCTGGCGCTGGCTGCCTACAACGCCGGCGAAGCCGCCGTCATCAAATACGGCAGGCGCATACCGCCTTACCGGGAAACCGCTGCCTACGTGCCCCGAGTGGTGCGGATGTATGAGGGCTTGCGCATATGAGGTTTCACACCATGCAGCGTCTGTTGCTTTGCGCTGGCCTGCTCTGGTGCAGCGCTCATGTCCGTGCCTCTGAATTAGTGGAGGGGATGCTTGCGCCGGTGCTGGAACTTGAGCTGATTGACGGCACAGCGTTCAACCTGGTTGATCACCGCGGCAAGGTTGTCGTTCTCAATTTTTGGGCCAGCTGGTGCGCACCGTGTCGCGAAGAAATGCCGGCCATCGACACCTTCTACCGCTCGCATCGTGCTGATGGACTGGAAGTGATTGCTGTCAGCATTGATGCGCCGCGCGACCTTGACAAGGTCAGGCGCATCGTTAAGAACTACAGCTTTGCAGCGTCGCTTGCCCTTGGAAGGCAAGCCTCGGGCTATGGCCGACTTTCGCGTGTGCCGGTCACCTTTGTTATCGACCGCAATGGCGTATTGCGCTTCGATGGCTACAAATTCGCAAAGCTCCTGGATGTACCAACGCTCGAAAAGGTCGTCACCCCTTTGCTGCGTAACCCACGATCCGCCCTGTTGGCAGATGCCAAGGTATTGACACCATGAACGCCCCATTCACACCCGCTTCTGGCACGCGCACAAGTTCACCCTTTAATCTGAGTCAGTGGTTCGCGATTGTCGGTCTGCTCACCATCACTGCGGTGAGTTCTGCCTGCGCCTTTTTGCTTTCGCAGTTCCTGACCGAACGCCTGCTGCGCCAGGAAGGTGTACTGACGACGGAATTCGTCCAAAGCCTGGTCTTGACGGAAAAGACTTTGCGTTCCTATTTCATGCACGAACCACTGCAGAGCGACGCCGCCGAGCTTCAAGCCGCGCTCAAGCATATCGCCGTCATGCCCGACGTCTTGCGCGCCAACATTTACAACAACAGCCGCATACTCATCTGGTCGAGTGAGAAAAACATCATTGGCCGCAAGTTCGGACCGAATCCACAACTCGATGCCGCTCTTGGCGGCGAAATCATCGTTCACCGCGATGTTGAGGAAGATGAAGACAGACCGCGCAAGGAAGAGCATGTCGAGCTCACCAAGGTCGATGGCTATTTCATCGAGATCTATGTTCCGGTCCGGGACGCACCCAGTGGCAGGATCATTGGCGCGGTCGAGCTCTACAAGAATCCAAAGGCGCTGGCTGAGTCGCTGCACATAGGGCAAATCTATATTCTCGTGGGCGCCGCACTGTCCGGACTGTTCCTGTATTTGTCCCTGTTCTGGCTTTCACGCCGCGCCGATGCGATCATCCGCGCGCAACGTGAGCGCCTGGTCGAAACCGAGATCCTTGCTACGGTTGGCGAGATGGGCTCGGCGGTTGCCCATGGCATCCGCAATCCGCTGGCGGCCATCCGCAGTTCCGCCGAGTTGTCACTCGAAGGCGGGCACGAGGTGGCGGTTGAGTCAGCGCGCGACATCATCGCCGAAGCCGACCGGCTCGAGGAGTGGGTGCGCAGTCTGCTGAGTTACACCCGCCCCTTGTCGGCTGCGCCGGAAGCGGTGGCTTTGCAGACACTGGTCGCAGAAACGATCGCCCACTTCGAGCGCGATCTTGAACGGCGTGAAATCCTTGGCAATTTCGTGGTGTCAAACGACCTGCCCCTGACCAAGGGCGATCCGCTGCTGTTGCGCCAGGTTTTGCACAGTTTGCTCGCCAACGCCGTCGAGGCCATTCAAAAAGGCGGCACCATCGAGATTGCAGGCCATACCAGTTTGTCCCTGCAGCGCGTTGAGTTGACGATCCGCGACAGCGGTCCCGGCATGACCGCAGACCAACTCGCGCGTGCCTTTACGCCGTTTTACACCACCAAACCGAAAGGCCTGGGCGTCGGCCTGGCACTGGCCAAGCGCATTGTTGAACGCTTTGGCGGCCGCATTGCCATCGACAGCGCGCCCGGTCGTGGCACATCCGTATGCCTGTCAATGCCGATCGCGTAGGAGAAGGATATGACACGAAGCGTTTTGCTGGTTGAGGACGAAACCACACTGGCCAAAAACATCTGCGCCTACCTGGTGCGCTATGGTTACGAAATCCGCATCGCAACCACCGCCGAGGCCGGGCTGGCAGAGCTTGACAGCTTCAAGCCCGACATCATCATTCTCGACTTCAACCTGCCGGGCATGAACGGCATCGAAGCCCTGTCCCGGATTCGCGCCATCGACAGCCAGATCAAGGTGGTCATGGTCACCGGACACGGCAGCATTGATCTCGCAGTGGACGCCATGCAGGGCGGGGCCTATCACTTCCTGACCAAGCCGATCGTGCTTGGAAAGCTGCGTGTTTTGCTGGAAAAAGCCGTGCAGGATGATCGTCGCGATCAGGTCTTGCAGTATTACCAGAGCCGGCTGGGAAACGAGGCTGGCATGGACAGCCTGTTGGGTGAATCGGTGGCGATTCAGACCCTGCGGCGCAAGCTGCAGCAGATACTCAACGCCGAAAAGGCCTTGCTTGATGGTGCAGTGCCACCGGTACTCATCACCGGTGAAACCGGGACCGGCAAGGAGCTGGTTGCCCGCGCCTTGCATTTCAATGGACGGCGCCGCAATATGCCATTTGTTGAAATCAACTGCGCATCGATTCATTCAAATTTGCTCGAGTCCGAGCTTTTTGGACACGAGCGCGGCGCCTTCACGGACGCCAGCGAAAGAAAATTTGGCCTGTTTGAAACTGCCGACGGTGGCACCTTGTTTCTCGACGAAATTGGCGACATGGACTACAACTTGCAAGCCAGAGTCCTGAAGGTGATCGAAGAAAAAGTGGTGCGCCGCCTTGGCAGTACACGTGACCAGCGTGTGGACGTCCGGATACTCGCTGCAACCCATCATTCACTTGAAAAGATGGTGCAGGACGGCAGTTTCCGCTCCGATCTCTACTTCCGGCTTCATGTCATCAACATCGATATCCCGCCGCTGCGTGCGCGCGACGATGATGCGTTGTTCCTGGCCCGACACTTCCTGGCGGTTCACAGTGCGCGCTATGGTCGAAGCAAAATGTCATTCGATCAGTCTGCGCTGAATATGCTGAGCCGCCATCCATGGCCCGGTAACGTACGTGAGCTGCGCAACATCATCGAGCAGTCGGTCCTGCTGGCGGCGGGACCGGTGATTGACGCCGGACAACTTAATCTGTGCAGCCCCCGCGCCTTCCTGGCAAAGGTGGACCCGATCATCATTGCGGGCGACGACGTCAACACATTCCCCCTTGAAGGCCTGGAACTGGCGGCAGTCGAGCGCGATCTGCTGCTGCGCGCCCTGGAGCACACCCGGTGGAACGTCACGCACGCCGCGCGCTTGCTGGGCCTCTCGCGCGACACCATGCGTTACCGCATTGACAAGTTCAGTCTTGCACCACCGGCTTCACCTGAAGCACCGCGAATCGGTCATTGACAAGCCCGAGCTGGACTTCGGCCACTCTGGCAGGGCTGCCAGCGGCGCTCTGAACCAAGACGCGGGCGCTCATCGTATCGGCGTCAGGCGATGCCTCAGCGGTGACCCTGTCTCCTTTGGGCATTTGCCTTGCAACTTCCTTCAGCCAAGCACTGGCCTCCAGCGCCACCCAGCCCTTGTTCTGCCACCGGTAGTAGGTCTTGCGTTCGCTGCCATCGGACAGCTTGGCACTGAGCGTCAGAATCTTTCCGTACCGGGTTTGAACCAGTACGGGGTCCTCGTACGCGGCCGTGCCGGGATCGCTGCGTTTGAGTATGACTTTGGCCAGCGGCGTGTAGGCGCGGTTGGAAAACACGACCAGCGCCCGCTGCTCGCAGTCGCCACCGCCCTTGCCCAGACAGTATTGCGCCTGGTACATATCCTGAAAATCGAGGGTCGCAAACCAGCGCCCTTTGGTCACACTGCATTCTGGCCAACGCTTACCGGCTCCGAACTGGAGACCTTCAATCTGCACGCACTGCACCTGAACGCCGTCGAACTTGATCCCGGTTTCCCGCGCCTGAACCGGCATCCAGGCCGCCAGACCAAGCAAAATGAACATGAAAAGATTGCGCATCATTTTCTCCCAGATATATTTGCCAAAAAAATTTCACGCGGATGCGAAACTTCGCTCAGTGAGCGGACTCGACACTGATATTTCCGTTGGCCCACAGGTAATCTCGCGCTGCCGCCAATTCCTGTCGGGCAGCCTTGCTCAACCACTCGAGCGCAACCTCCAGGTTTTGCGAAACACCACGCCCCTCGGCCAGACTGACTCCGACGTAATACTGACCGACCGGGTTGCCTTGTTCGGCGCTTTGGCGCAACCACCGAAACGCCTCTGTGTCGTCCTGGCGAACACCGTGGCCCTCCTGGAGCGCCAGGCCCAAGTGAATCTGCGCGTCCGCATCGCCCTGCTCTGCGGACTTTCTGAACCACCAGACGGCCTCGACGGCATCCTCTTCAACGCCCTGTCCATTCAGGTACATCAGGCCCAGCTGAGTCTGACCCTGCGCATCGCCCTGCACCGCCAATTGGCGGTGTGCCTCGAAGGCTTGCGCCTCGTCCGGCGCCGCGCAGGCCGAAGTCGGTGCGCTTGCAAGGTTCAGGACCACGGCCAGGAAAAATGCCAGTCGCACCGCGTCAAGCCTCAGACCTGGGACAACCAGTCAAAGGTGCTGGCGATGTTCTCGGCCGAACTGCGCAGTGAAACGCCGCCCCAGCGATCGAGCTTGTCGTTGCCATAGCGCGCCATTCCGACATGGTTGGTGAGATCCTTGTCGCGCTCGGGGTCGGTGTCCACAAACCCCAGGGCACGGCGCAGGGTCTCAACATCGGACGGCTTGCCGGTGAGGAAAGACCAGCCCGGCTTGATGTCGAAATTCGACGCGTATTCCTTGAGAATGTTGGGCCGGTCGTGCTTGGGCTGCAAGGTGATCGAGTAAAAGAAAATGTCGCGCCCCATGCGCTCGCCCAGCAGGTCCTGCACCTTGCGAATGTTGGCGATGTTTGTCGGGCACAGGCCGTCGGTGCACTCGACTAGAAAGAAGTTCAGCATCACAGTCTTGCCGTGAATCAGGTCGTCGTAAAACCGCACCTTCTTGCCATCCTGCGTCAATAACTCAACGTTGGGAAAGACACCGCTCTGGGCCACGCGCGACAGCGGCTTTGGCGCCGTCTGCGTCGCGCCGGCACTGAGCGACACCAGTAGCGGGGCCAGGCCGAGCCCCAGGCCGAAAAAGTTTCTTCTGCTGCTGTCCATGGTGCGCTCCTGCAATGCCTGAATCAAACAATCTTCCACATCACCATCATGGCGTGGTCTTCGTGCACGACGTTGTGGCAGTGCATCGGGTACATGCCTTTGTAGTCACGAAAGCGCATGTAGATCTCCACCGTCGCATTCGGATCGAGGCGGATCACATCGTGCCGTCCGGCATAAAGCGGTGTCGGCGCAACCTTGTTGTAGCTCAGGTAGCGATGCTCCTCGTAGTGGATGTGCACCGGGTGCAGCCAGGAGCCGCCACCGTTCTTGATGGTCCAGTGCTCGGCACTGCCCTCGGGGATCGTCGCGCTGATCAGGTTGCGGTCATAGGGCGCGCCGTTGACCACCCACTCGCCGCCTGAACGCTCAAAATTCCAGACCCGGTTGTTGGCCACCGGTTGGGTGATCGAGGGCAAGGGGCGCATTTTGGCGGGTATGCGGCTGTCATCAACGCCGAAGGCATCAGAGGTCACGATGAACTTCAAGACCTCGTAGCCAGGACTCAGCAGATTGCCGGTCGGTCCCCGGCCATTGGTTTGCTCGGCCCGGTTCAACAGAATGATTTCGGTGCCCGCCTTGTACTGCGAAAAATCCATGATGACGTCGAAGCGCTCGGCCGTCGTTTGCTGGATGTTCTTCACCACCACCGGGGCTGGCAGCAGGTTGCCGTCAACCGCGATGCAAACGAAGGACTGGCCGTTGCTGAGAAACCAGTTGTAGGTGCGCGACGGGCCCATCGCCAGCATGCGGAAACGGTATTTGCGCCGCTTGACCGGCATGTAGGGCTGGATCTTGCCGTTGACCGTCATCTTGTCGCCAATGGCGCCGTCAAAGCAGGTTAGTGGGAAAAAGTCCAGGCCACGGGGGTCAAACTGCCGGTCATGAAACACCAGGCCAACGTCAAACTCGAAGTTCTTGCCCGAAGGCAGACGCCAGCCCTTGGTCTCGTCGCCATAGTCACCCATGGTCGGATCGGCATAAGCACCCCAGGCGTCGTAGATGCAATTCATACCGGCCAGACCGGCATATACATTCTGTGATGTGAAGTCGAGTTTGTGATCGTGGTACCAAAGAGTTCCCAAAGCCTCATTCGGGTCCCCGATGCCACCGAACTGATTCACGCCGGCATAGACGTTGGGGTAGTGGTAGTCGTAGTAGTAACCGGGATAGTTCGTGTACAGCGGGTTGCCATCGCTCTCTGAGGGCGTGTGCAGATTGTGCATATGGGTTGTGATCTGGTTGATACCGAAGCCCAGGTTCTTGGCCGGCAGATCGTTGTGAATGCGCGTGAAGTGCGACTCACCGTAGCGGGTTCTGAACATCGGGCCCGGCACCACGCCGTCAAAGCCCCAGGCTGCCTGACCGACCGCACCGGCCGGCATGTCGCGGTGCCAGACATGGTTGAACTGCTTGGCGCGCATCTCGTACCACTTCTTGGGCGCCTGGTTGCCGAGAATGCCGGACTTGCCCCAGCCCTGGTGATCGAGTTCAGCATAGGGTGTGGCGTTGTGCATGGTCGGGTATTCGGTGCACAACCTGATCTTGGAGTCACCACCGGCCATGGTGCCGATCGCATAAGGCGCCGGCGCACCGCCGCCGTTGCCCATGCTCATGTTCAGTGGATTGTTGTCGAGCACGGTCTGCTTTTCCACCAGACGCGGCATCTCTTCAATCCAGGGCCGCGTGAACGGGCTGATGAGGTCAACGCCGGGAACCGGGCAGGAAGTGACCGCATTGGCCGCGCGCAGGCTCAGGCCCGAGATCGGAAACAACATACCGGTGCCGGCACTGAGCAATCCCATCTTCACCAGGTCGCGCCGTTTCAATCCGGCCTGGGTAATTTCGCGCTGGACATCCATGGTTCGCTGGATCAGTTTTTCACGTGAGTTCATGCTTCACTCCTTGACAGTTAATCTTGATTGCTACAAATAGTTAGCCACCGTCCGCATCGGGAAAGTCCAATCAAGCGCTGTCTATCAAATGGGCCATTTGGCGCGGCTTGTAACTTTCCCCCACACGAATCGGGGCATGTACCCAATTAGCAGCAAATGTGCCAAGTTGTTACGGCGATTGCGATGGGTGCTGCGATGGCTCGTTGTCAAGAGTGAGAGCGTTGGCATTTTCTGAAATGTTTCCCGCATCGCATGTCGCGAACCGTGGCCGACGGGCATCCATAGTTGGGGAAACGAAACCCAGACTTGGGGGGAGACACCGAAATACCAGCTGCAGGAATATGGGTATTACACCCCAGTGCGCTGGCAGGAAACACGCGATATCCTTGATACCTGCCTACCCCAACTACCAGCTACTACTGATGGAACCCTTAATGGACAAGAAGCATCGCATCCTCATCGTTGACGACCATACTTTGCTTCGGGCGGGCTTGCGCGCCCTGCTGCTGCAGGATGTTGGATTTGAAGTGGTTGGCGAGGCAGAAAATGGCCGCGACGCGATTCGGGCTGTGGGTCAATTGACACCGGATCTGGTGCTGATGGATTTGACGATGCCGGGCATGAACGGCATCGAAGCCATCACTGAAATCAAACGCCGCTACCCTGAAGTCCGGGTGCTGGTGATGACACTGCATACGGCCGAGGACTACATCCATGCGAGCCTGAAAGCCGGTGCAGATGGCTACATCCTGAAGGATGCTACACACGAGGAATTTCGTATCGCCATGCGCAGTGTGCTACTCGGCAAGACCTATCTGAGTATGGATGTGTCGGCCAAGGTGGTCACCGGTTATCTGGGCGGCGGAAAGAACTCTGGCTCTTCGAGCATCTACGATTCCTTGACCCATCGGGAGCGGGAGGTTCTCAAACTCGTGGCCGAGGGGAAAACAAACAAGATCATGGCCGATTACCTGCACCTGAGCGTGAAGACGGTTGAAAAGCACCGCTCCAACCTGATGTCCAAGATCGACGTGCACAACGCCTCGGGTCTGACTGCCTTTGCCATTGAAAAAGGACTGCTGGTACGTTAGTTCGCCTGCGGCGTCACATCCCACGTTTCGACGGGTAATGCCAGCAGGCTTGCTGGCTCACTTCTACCCAGTCCGGCAAGCATCAAATAGGGAAACACAGTATTGGTCGGCACCAGCGCCACACACACAATTGCTCATCCCAATACCAAATGCCTATGCAGCATGAACCCAATGAGCACACAGACCTTATCTGCAACATCGGCAGCCCTGCTTGATTCGGCTGCGCCTTCTGCAGCCGTGCAAGAGCAGGCGGGCGTTCCGTCGCAACGCACGGCACGTCAATTCAATCTGTTGCGCTGGTTTTCCAGGCTCGGATTGGCCTCGATCGCCGTCATCGGTGCGCTCCTTGCGGTGATTCTTTCGCACTTCATGCAACGCGAGATCCTGAATCACGACGCCGAACTCACCAGCCAATTTGTCGCCAGCATTGTCGAAGCACAAATCAGCCATGCCAGCATCGCCTCCGGTATCAGCTTGAGTCAAATTCTGGATGACAGGACGGACCTCACCAAATTGGGTGTTGAGCCCCAGGTGGCGCGCGGCGTGCGGGTTCAGTTCTATGATCACCTGCGATTACTCAAAGACGTCTTGCTGGCCGAGGTGATTGCGCCGGACCACACGATCATCTGGTCGAATAATCGCTCTGTGGTGGGAACCCGGGAGCCAGCCAGCGAAAGACTCGACGATGCTTTTGCCGCGCACGGCCTGGCAACGATGCACTATGTCGGCAGCACCCCTGCTGAGCGCGAAACCCTGTTTCTGCGTCAACCGGACAAGTTGTATGTCGAGAACTTTGTACCCCTCAAGGATCGACAAAACGGTGTCGCAATGCTGGTAAAGATTTACAAGGAACCCTCCAGCCTGGTACGCGCCATCCATTTCGGTTACCTGCTGGTCTGGAGCGGTGTCGCGCTTTCCGCAGTGCTGCTTTACCTCGCCTTGCTCTGGGGTATCCGTCGCGCCGACGCCCTGCTGCAGGTGCAGCGGGAACGCCTCGTCGAGATGGAGGCTCTGTGCGTCATCGGTGAGATGTCGGCCGCTGTTGCCCACGGCATCCGCAATCCGCTGGCTGCAATTCGTTCCAGCGCAGAACTTTCACTCGACGGCGACCTTGCCTCAGCACGCAGGAATTCTGCGAACATCATTATTCAGATCGACCGATTAGGTAAGTGGGTTAGGGACCTGCTCGTGTTCTCGCGCCCTTTGTTGGGCGAAAACCAGAAACTGGATCTGGCCCAGCTGGCAGAAGAAACACTGCACTGCTTTTCGACTCAATTGGATCAAAAGCGTGTTGCCTGCGAGTTCGTGCGACCACCTGCCGAGTTCCCCTGTGTCATCGGCAACTTTGCACTGGCCTCCCAGACGCTTGCGATCCTCGTCTCCAATGCCATTGAAGCCATGCCGGGCGGCGGCTTGCTGCGTTTGGAAATTCACGCCACCGACCTGCCTTCGAGCGTGCGCCTGGACGTCGTCGATCAGGGCACTGGCATGTCAGCCGCCGAATTGGATCTGGTCTTCAAGCCCTACTACACCACTAAACACAACGGACTCGGTCTGGGCATGGCCTTGGCAAAGCGAATCATGGAGCGCTTCGGCGGCGCCATCCACCTGCAAAGCCGCAAAGACGTGGGCACGCGGGCCAGCCTGTTTTTCAAGGTCGCGTGAGATCATGTCGAACTCGATTCTCATCGTTGAAGACGAAGAAATGTTGGCAGACAACATTCGGACCTACCTGGAACGCAACCAATGGGAAACCCATGTGGTGCACAGCGCCGAAGAGGGCCTGCGCAAGCTGAAGGAATTTCATCCGGATATTGTCCTGACCGACTACCATTTGCCAGTAAAAACCGGGCTCGACCTGATCAAGAGCGCCCTGGCCGTGGACCCCAATACCAGAATTGTCATGTTGACCGGTGAAGGCGACATCCAACTCGCTGTGGCAGCCATGAAAGCGGGTGCATGCGACTACATCACCAAACCGGCGTCTCTGGCGGAACTGAAGCTGGTCCTTGAGAGAGCCCTTGAGCAAACCCAGACGGAAAAAACGCTCACGTCGTCGCAGCGGCGCCAGTCCCGCGGATCGCTTGACGTGATCATTGGCGAGTCGCCGCCGATGCTGTTGGTCAAGTCCAAGGTGCGCCAGGTGCTCGACGCGGAAAAGCGCATGAACGACAACGACCTGCCAGCCGTTCTGGTGACCGGTGAAACGGGAACCGGCAAGGAGTTGCTGGCACGCGCCCTGCACTTCGAGGGGGTACGCAGCAACTGGCCCTTCGTCGAGGTTAATTGCGCATCCCTGCCACCCAACCTGCTGGAGTCGGAGCTGTTTGGTCACGAGCGCGGCGCCTTTACCGATGCCAAGGATCGCCGCATCGGCCTGGTTGAAGCGGCAGAAGGCGGAACCCTGTTCCTTGACGAGATCGGCGAAGTCGACCTTTCCATTCAAGCCAAATTGCTCAAGCTGCTCGAAGAAAAAACCGTGCGGCGAATCGGCAGTGTGCGCGATCGCAAAGTCAACATCCGCATCGTCAGCGCCACCAACCGGAATCTGGAACAAATGGTGTTGGAAGGTCGATTCCGGAGCGACCTGTATTACCGATTGCGTGTCATCTCGCTGTCAATGCCAGCACTGCGGGGAACCGGCGAGGACATTCTTCACATCGCCAAGTTCTATTTGCAAAGTCATGGCAAACGCTACGGCAAACCCGACCTTTACTTCACACCCGATGCGCTGGAGGCGATGCAGCGTTATGGCTGGCCCGGCAACGTGCGCGAACTGCGCAACATGCTCGAACAGGTGGTGCTACTCGCTCAGGACGATGCCATCGGCGTCGACCAGCTTACGTTTTCTTTGTGCCAGAGTCGCGCTGAAAAAACCCGTGCGAGCGACCTTCTAAAAATCGCCGTCGATCCGGCGGCGAAAAACACGCCCAAGGCTGAGGACGAAGAAGTTGATCGGCTGGCCCAGATACTTGAAAAAACCGACTGGAATATTTCCAAGTCGGCCAAACTGCTGGGGCTTTCACGCGACATGCTGCGCTACCGCATCGAAAAGTATCGATTTGCGCGGCCCAATTGACGGGCCACTCACACGCTGCGCGGCCCGCTTGGCGGCGTCTACTTTTGCAGTGAACCGAGCAGCTCGGCCACCTGTGGCTTGCTCATCTTGCGCAGTGCGGCAATCTTTGGCAGTTGGCCGGGGCGTGGTCGCACGCCGCGTTCCCACTTGTAGACCGATTGGTCTGAAGCATTCAACAAGAAACCCATTTCCGCAGCCGACAACTCCAGGCGGCGGCGCAGAGTCGCAAAGCCTTTCGAACTGAACCGAATGGTCGTTGCATCGTCCGCTGGCGCCAGCTTCTTTGCAACCGGCGCCTTGCTCACAGCGGCAAGCTGCTTCTCCAGTGCCGCGACGCGACGTTTCAATGCATGGGTTTCCGTGCGTGACGCGGTGCTCGCCTTGCGCAGGGCAAGAACCTCGGCGCGAATTTCCTTTCGCGCCAGACGCACGATTTCATCTTTAAGAACTGTTGCTAATTTTGGCATTTGCTTTGTCGCTGAGAGTGAAGAACCTCATATTAAGCGAATCCTGTCGGCAACAATTTGCTCCATGCTCAGGTCAGTTCGATTGGGGCGCTCAACACCCGCTAGACATCTGTAGTCCTGCTGCCACAGCATCCAATTCGACGAATTCGTAAACTGTTGAGGGTTCCATAAAACATGACATTCCGGATCGCCATTGCGAGGAGCGTAGCGACGCAGCAATCCACGGCAGGCTACTCCGGTCGCTCCAGCTTGGTCGCCAGCAGGATGGTGGAGAAGGTATCGACCACGCCCTTGATGGCGCGCATGCGGTCGATCACGGCGTCGAGTTCGTGCGTGGATTCGGTTGACAGCAGGGCGCACAGGTCGTAGCGGCCGCTGACCGAATAAAGCTTGGTGATCTCGTGGCGTTTGGCCAGCGCGCGCACGACCTCGGGCTCGTTCTTCGACTCGATCGAGATCAGCACCATGGCGCGGATGGTGGCTGTGGCGCTGGGCTTGGCGACACCCACGGTGTAGCCGGTGATGACGCCACCGTCTTCCAGCGCCTTGAGACGCAACTGCACCGTGCTGCGCGAGCAGCCGAGCGCCTTGGCCAGGCGCACCACGGGCAGGCGCGCGTTGACCTTGAGCAGGGCTATCAGTTGGTGGTCCAGGGCGTCGAGCGAGGCAGACATGGGCAAATCCGGCAGTTTGTATGAAACGGTTGCATTGTGACTGATATTGACGCGCCATTTCAGGCAGCTTGCCGATGTCCTCTGGCGCCACTCGTCCCTAAACTTCTTCTCAACGATCCAACCGAGGGGAAGCCCCATGCTGCAACGCGTCGAATTCAATCCTGTCAAAAAACTGCTGACCCGCGCCGAGCTTGACGCCTACGACCCGGAAAGCGAATCCTGGCAAAAGCAGTTCGCCCGGCGCTACACGCACCACGGCGAGCTTGACGGCATCCTGAACAAGATGGAGAACGTCAACGAGACGGTTTACGACAAGTTCGCCATCGCCATCACGCCCTACATGGCCAAGCTGATGGACCGCGACGACCCGAACTGCCCGATCCGCCTGCAGTACCTGCCCTCGCACCACGAAGAAACCAAGCCCGGCTTTGCCACCTCGCTCGATCAGCTGGGCGAAGAAGGCGACACCATCCCCGGCACCAGCGTCGTGCACCGCTACCCGCGCCGCGTGCTGTTTCTGGTCTCCAACACCTGCGCCACGCTGTGCCGCTTCTGCACGCGCAAGCGCATGGTGTCGCAACCCGACGGCTCGGTCGCCAAGGACCAGATCGCGGCTTCCATCGACTACATCGCGGGCAACAAAAACATCGAAGACGTGCTGCTCTCCGGTGGCGACCCGCTGACCTTCACTGACGAGCGGCTCGATCAGATCCTGGGCGAACTGCGTCGGCGCGCGCCGCACGTGCGTTTCTTGCGCATCGGCTCGCGCATGGTGGTGCAGATGCCAACCCGCATCACGCCCGAACTCTGCGCCGTGCTGGAAAAGCACCGCGTGCAAATGCTCAACATCCACATCGACCATCCGAAGGAAATCACGCCGCTGCTGCGCGCACGGCTGAAGATGGTCCAGAAGGCCGGCATCATGATGGGCCTGCAAACGGTTTGCCTCAAAGGCATCAACGACAGCGTGGAAGTGATGCGCGAACTCTTCATGCAGGCGATCGAGATGGGCGTGCGGCCCTACTACGTCTATTCGACCGACATGGTCGAGGGCGCGCACCATTTCATCGTGCCGCACCGGCGCATGCTCGAGCTCTACGAAGGCCTGCGCGGCTGGATCAGCGGCCCGGCCGTGCCAACCTTCATCGTCGACGGCATGGGTGGCCTGGGCAAGCTACCCATCATCCCGAGCTACGTGCGCGAGGAAGCGCTTCTTGATGGCAGCGGCACCACCATCAAGTGCCGCAACTACAAAGGCATGACGGTCGAGATGCCGGGCTTGGGCCAGGATTTCAGCCTGCCGACGCAAAGCAATTAATATCGACGCAATATGAAACACGGCTCACCCTACGGCACGCACCGCGTGCTCGAACCGCTCGGCGTGCTGCCGCAGGGCGCGTGGAAGATCGACAACACGATGGCGCTCTGGGACAACGAGATCCTGATCGACGTCTCGGCGCTCAACATCGACGCTGCCAGCTTCACGCAGATCAAGACCGAAGCCGGTGGTGATGTGACCCGCGTGGCCGACATCGTGCGCTCCATCGTCGATCGGCGCGGCAAGCAGCACAACCCGGTGACCGGATCGGGCGGCATGCTGATCGGCAGCGTGCGCGCCATCGGTCCCGCACTGCAGGGCAAGATTGACCTGCAGGTCGGCGACAAGATTGCCACGCTGGTGTCGCTGTCGCTGACACCGCTGCGCATTGACGAGATCATCCAGATCCACCTGGAGCGCGACCAGATCGAGATCCGCGGCCAGGCCATCCTGTTCGAAACCGGTCTCTACGCCAAACTGCCCGCCGACATTCCGGAGAAGACGGCGCTGGCCATCCTCGACGTTGCCGGCGCCCCGGCGCAGACGGCGCGTCTGGTACAGAGCGGCGACACGGTGGTCGTGATCGGCGGCGGCGGCAAGTCCGGCACGCTGTGCGTCTATGAGGCCAAGAAGCGCGCCGGAAAAAATGGCTGCGTCATTGGTATCTCGCCTTTCGAAGCGGATTGCCAGCGCATGCAGGAACTCGGCTGGGCCGACCACGCGCTGCAGGTCGATGCCACCAACGCGCTGGCGCTGATGGAAGCCGTAGCCGCTGTCACCGACGGCAAACTTGCCGACGTGGTGATCAACTGCGTCAACCTGCCCAACACCGAGATGGGCAGCATTCTGTGCGCGCGCGAGCACGGCAAGATTTACTTCTTCTCGATGGCCACCAGTTTCACTGCCGCCGCACTCGGTGCCGAAGGCGTCGGCAAGGATGTGGAGATGATCGTCGGCAACGGCTACGCCACCGGTCACGCCGAGTTCGCGCTGGGCCTGCTGCGCGAGAACGCCAAGCTGCGCCAGTTGTTTGAAGAGCGTTACGTTTGATGCAACCAGCGGCTACAAACCACCGGTATTGTCATTGCGGGCTCCGACCCGCAATCCATGTTCCTCGTGGCACTGGATCCCGGGTCAAGCCCGGGATGACAGCCGATGTTTGTCATTGCGCCCCCGGATCGAGTCCGGCATGACAGCCGATGTTTGTCATTGCGGGCCCCGACCCGCAATCCATGTTCCTCGTGGCACTGGATCCCGGATCAAGCCCGGGATGACAGCCGATGTTTGTCATTGCGTCCCCGGATCGAGTCCGGCATGACAGCGAAAAACCTCTTTGGAATCGACTCATTGCGCACCCTCGCCGTCATGGGCATGAGCAAGAACACTGGCAAGACGGTGGCGCTGAATCACTTGCTGGCGCAGGCGGCAGCGGACGGCGTCAACGTCGGCGTGACCTCGATCGGGCGCGACGGCGAGGAACGCGATCAGGTCTTTTTCATCCCCAAGCCACCGGTGCGCGTCTGGAGCGGCACGCTGGTGGCGACAGCGCGCGCCACACTGCCACGCGCCAAGGTGCGTTGCGATTTCATCGCCAACACCGGCATTGCCAGCGCCATGGGTGAAATCGTGATCGTCAAGACACTCGATCAGGGCGAGATGGAAATCGCTGGCGCCTCGCGTGGTAGCGACCAGCGCCAGGTGATCGCTCGGCTGCAACAGTGCGGCGCAACGCAAGTGCTGCTGGACGGTGCGCTCGGGCGCAGCCAGCATGCCTCGCCGGCAATAGCCGATGCCGTGATTCTGGCCACTGGTGCGGCGCTGGGTGGTGGCATTGCCGATGTGTTGCGCAAGACGCGTGAGCGGCTCGCCATTCTGGGCATTGCAGCGGTCGATGCCAGCACACAGGCACTCGTCGCGTCACTGTTTGCAAAGGGCGGCGTGGCACTCTGGGACCGCGCTGGCACGCTGCTGTTTCAGGAACCCATTGCCACGCTCAACGCCGGCGCCGTGCTGCTGCAGCACCGTGACGCCGACATCGGAACGATCGCACTCAGCGGTGCAGTCGGGCGCTCGGTATGGCAGGTGCTCATCAACCTGGCCACGCAACATTCTGGTCTGACCGTGGTGGTGGCCGACGGCACGCGGCTCTTCGTCGAAAGCAGCGACCTGCTGGCGCTCGAACAACTCGGCGCGAGCTTGCTGGCGTGGCAGGCAATCAAGGTTGCCGGCATCACACTCAACCCCTACTCGCCCATGGGTGGGAGTTTTGCGGCGGACGAATTTTTGACGGCCGCGCGCGAGGCGTTTACAGGCTACGTGGTCAGTGATGTGATGTTGGAGCCTGTCATTGCGGGCCCCGACCCGCAATCCATGGGGCAGGTGGCACTGGATCCCGGGTCAAGCCCGGGATGACAGCAAGGGGAGCCCGGGATGACAGTAGTGGGTAGCGGGATGACAAACTGAATTTGTCATTGCGGGCACCGACCCGCAATCCAGGGTTCAGAAACCATGGATCCCGGATCGAGTCCGGGATGACAGCAAGGGGAGCCCGGGATGACAGAAGAGGGTAGCGGCATGACAGAAGTGGGTGACGAGATAACAGGAGAAGTTGGATGAGTCAGTTGCATTTGGACCCGGCGCAGATTGAGCGGGCACGTGAATCGGCGCGGCGCATTGCGCGCCAGGTCTTTGATCAGATGAGCCCCTACACCACGACCACGGTGGAGCGCGCCACGTTGCGCCTGCTCGGCATCGACGGCGTTGATGGCAACGGCGTGCCGCTGCCCAATCGTGTCGTCAACCATCTGCAAGAGCAGGGCATCCTGCAGCACGGTGCGGCCACAGCAGTCGCTGCCGCCATGAGCGAGCGTGGTTGCAGCGCGCAGCAGGTGGCGCAGGCGGTGGTCGATGGTGAACTGACGTTGGTCCGCGCCAAGGACGATGCTGCGGCACGCGAGAGCGCGCTGGCCCTGGCGCAGGCCGCCTGCCAGAAGATTGCCGCCCAGCGTGCCCTGCGCGAGGAACGCATCCAGACGCTCGGCGAAGGCCCGACGCCCTGGCTTTATCTGATCGTCGCCACCGGTAATATTCACGAGGACGTGATCCAGGCGCGCGCCGCTGCCGAGCAGGGGGCCGATATCATCGCCGTGATCCGCTCCACCGGCCAGAGCCTGCTCGACTACGTGCCGTTTGGCGCCACCACCGAGGGCTTTGGCGGCACCTACGCCACGCAGGAGAACTTCCGCCTGATGCGCGCCGCGCTCGATGAGGTTGGCGCCAAGGTGGGACGCTACATCCGCCTGACCAATTACTGCTCAGGCCTGTGCATGCCCGAGATCGCTGCCATGGGCGCGCTGGAGCGACTCGATGTGATGCTCAACGATTCGATGTACGGCATCATCTTTCGCGACATCAACATGCAGCGCACCTTCATCGACCAGTTCTTCTCGCGCATGGTCAACGCCTTTGCCGGCGTCATCATCAACACCGGCGAGGACAACTACCTCA
This sequence comes from uncultured beta proteobacterium, assembly GCA_903914175.1. Lineage (GTDB taxonomy): Bacteria > Pseudomonadota > Gammaproteobacteria > Burkholderiales > Burkholderiaceae_C > Rhodoferax. The sequence continues at coordinate 22,467 of CAIWNX010000111.1, forward strand.
CCACCGCCG
>CAIWNX010000112.1 GCA_903914175.1 uncultured beta proteobacterium
CGCGAACCAGAGAAAGGCGCGGTGGCGGTTAAAAGCTGGGCGCAGAGCGAGGACGAGGTTCCACCAGGCGAGCCATAGAAGCATGGGATTAATGTGCAGTTGAACGCTATTTTGTTTGACAGGGAGCATTGCCATGCTACCCTCTTAACACAAAAACAGCAACCACAACCTCCTTATGCCGAAAACAGCAACCGAATTGGAAGCCACGCTCGAACGGGTCAAGCGCGAATTGATGCACCTCGGCCCCATGCGCCCGGGGAGTCTGAGTCGGCAGTACCGCGATCCCGAAACCAAAAACCGGCCTTTCCACCAGATCAGCTACACCTACAAAGGGCGAGGCAAGTCGGAATATGTGCGTGTGGAAAACCTCGCCCAGATCCGCCGCGAAACGGCGAATTTCAAGCGCTTTCGCAAGCTGGTAGAGCAGTGGGTCGAACTGTCCCTGAAAAGCTCACAACTGCGCGTTAGAAATACCGGGAATCAACCTGGCTGACAGCCCGAGAAAACGGGTCTCTCAAGAACACTACAGCGACATTTTGAGTGATTGCCATGTTTCCAGCTCTTTCATGCGACGCTTCCGGTGGGATTCATAGGCCTGGGAATTACGCCGTGTATGGTACTGAATCAAGATCAGCACGTAGTCGGGCCGAAGTTTTGGGTTGGCAAAGCAGCCCTCAATGAGCAAGCGCGCCTGCGGCAAGGTCAAAGCGGGAGTTTTTTTTTGAACTTCCGCTGCAGCCGCAGCAGGAACAGTTGCGCCAGAAAGACCAGGCGCATGTGCCGATGCCACGCCACCCAGGAGCGGTGTTCGTAATGATCGAGCCCCAGTTCGGATTTGTCCTCCTGAAAGCAGCGTTCAATGGGCCAGCGCGCCCCGCTGACGCGCACCAGTTCGCGCAGCCGCGTCGTTCGGGGGGCGTTGCTCAAGGCGTATTTGACTTTGCGGTTGGCGTCGTTGCGCAGCAGTAACCAGCGCGCGCTCGCAGCCGTGCGCTCCGGGCTCAAAAAGACGCGCAGGCGTGCGAAGGCCGCGACCAGCGGTCCCTTTTCGCCCTCGGCGATGCGGTGGGTTTCCCAGTTCAAGAGGCCCTTGCAGCTGAGCAACTGCTCGACCGTGCAGCCGGACTGCTCCCACTGTGGCCGCGCGGCGCACGCTTGGGGCCAGACTTTGCGGGTGCAGGCGATCTCGGCCAAGTAATAGTAGTCCGGGGGCAGTTCTGCCAGGAACGTTTCGTGATTGCCAAAGGAACAATCACAGGTGATCCAGCGACCGCCAAACTGTTGGGTGGCCAACAAGGGTTGCAGCAGCCCCAGCGCCAGTTCCGGCTTGGTTTGGAAGCGCGTGTCCGGCGGAATGTGACAAATCTGGCGCCGCGGCGCATAGGCCGGTTCAAACCAGCACTGGGGCAAGTAGAGCCGGCTGTCCAGGAGCGCGTGCCCTTTGGGGCTGGTGTAGCAAATGAAAACGCCCGACTGGCAATTGGCCGTCTTGCCCAGCGCGCCGCAATATTGCGGGGCCACGCCCACCGAGGCGGTGCCTTTCTTGGGAAACTCGCTGGCATCCAGGCTCCAGACCCCTTGGGGATCGCTGAGGGCTTGCGCGCACAGCTCCCAGTGCCGGGTGCGCAGCCACGGTTCGTCCCACTGGTAGTCGCCCATGAAGCGCTGCAGACTGCGCACCCGTTGCGGACCGTCCAACTTCAGGGCGATGGCTTCGACGTTCTTCCGCGCGGCGTCGCTGAGCAGGCCTTGCAGATACAGTTCGAACAAGGCCGCCGGTTCGCGCCGGCCAAAGGTCGGTTCAAATAAGGCGGTGAACTCGGTGAGTTCCCGGCC
>CAIWNX010000113.1 GCA_903914175.1 uncultured beta proteobacterium
ATTGCAAAGCATCGTGTCGGGCGCGGCCCATGCCAGCATCCAGGGACGAACCCTGGGGGCCGTCTCATCGCTCAACAGCATGGTGGCTGTACTGGCACCTTTGGCAGGGGCGGGCTTGCTGACACTCGTATCCGATGCTCCGGCGGGCGACCTCCGCTTGGGACTCCCATTCTTTGTGGGAAGTCTGATTCAGATCACGGCACTGGTTTTGGCGATCCGGCATTTCACTCGCCGCCGGCCACAACAATGTTAAACGTCAATATTGCCGGCCCGCAGCGCGTTGGTTTCAATGAACTCGCGGCGTGGTTCGACTTCGTCGCCCATCAGCATGGTGAAGACGCGGTCGGCTTCGATGGCGTCGTCGATCTGCACTTTGAGCAGGCGGCGCACGGTCGGGTCCATGGTGGTTTCCCAGAGCTGCGCCGGGTTCATTTCGCCCAGGCCTTTGTAGCGCTGGCGTGAGGTGGCATGTTCCGCTTGCGCGATCAGCCAGGCCATGGCTTCACGGAAGTCGCTGACTTTTTCTTCCTTCTGGCGCTCGCCTTCGCCGCGCATCACTTTGGCGCCATCGCTGAGCAAGCCCTTGAAGGTGTTGGCGGCTTCGGCCAGTGCGGCGTAATCGGAGCCGTGCACGAAGTCTTGCGTCAGCACGCTGCTCTTGACGTTGCCATGGTGGCGGCGGCTGATGCGCAGAATCGGCTTGTCGGTGCGCACGTCAAACTCGCCGGCCACTTCGGCGTCCGGGAGTTTGGCTTGCAGTGCGGCGGCGGAAGCTTGCGCGTCGGCCACCGTGTCCAGGTTCAGTGCCACGCCGTCGGCCACCGAGCGCAGGGCTTCGGCGTCCATGAAGTTGCGCAGGCGTTCGATCACGCCTTGCGCCACCTGGTGCTTGCGCGCCAGTTCGGCCAGCGTTTCACCCGAGAGCAAACTGCCGGCTTCGCCGCCGGTGTGCACTGAGGCGTTGATCAGCGCAATGCGCAGCAGAAAACTGTCGAGTGCGGAACCGTCTTTGAGGTAAAGCTCTTCCTTGCCGGCTTTGACCTTGTACAGCGGCGGCTGCGCGATGTAGATGTGACCGCGCTCCACCAGTTCAGGCATCTGGCGGTAGAAGAAGGTCAGCAGCAGCGTGCGGATGTGGGCGCCGTCAACGTCGGCATCGGTCATGATGATGATGCGGTGGTAGCGCAGCTTGGCAACGTTGAAGTCGTCGTTGCCGGTGGTGCCGCCGGCCTTGCCGATGCCGGTGCCCAGGGCGGTGATGAGGGTCAGGATTTCGTTGCTGGTCAGCAGCTTTTCATAGCGTGCTTTTTCCACATTCAGAATCTTGCCGCGCAACGGCAGAATCGCCTGGAACTTGCGGTCGCGCCCTTGCTTGGCCGAGCCGCCGGCGGAGTCGCCCTCGACGATGTAGATTTCGCACAGTGCCGGGTCTTTTTCCTGGCAATCGGCCAGTTTGCCGGGCAGGCCCATGCCGTCGAGCACGCCCTTGCGGCGCGTCATGTCGCGCGCTTTGCGCGCGGCCTCGCGGGCACGAGCCGCCTCGATGATTTTGCCGACGATGATCTTGGCGTCGGCCGGGCGTTCCTGCAGGTAGTCGTAGAGCAGTTTGCTGACGATGTCTTCCACCGGGCCGCGCACTTCGGAGCTCACCAGTTTGTCCTTGGTCTGGCTGCTGAATTTGGGTTCGGGCACTTTGACCGACAGCACGCAGGTCAGGCCTTCGCGCATGTCGTCGCCGGTGACTTCAACCTTGGCTTTCTTGGCCACCTCGGTGTCGTCGATGTACTTGTTGATGACGCGTGTCATGGCTGCGCGCAAGCCGGTCAGGTGGGTGCCGCCATCACGCTGCGGGATGTTGTTGGTAAAGCACAGCACCTGTTCGTTGTAGCCGCTGTTCCACTGCATCGCCACCTCGACACCGATGTTGGTGTTCTGGTCGCTCTGGCGGTCGCCCATGGCGTGGAAGATGTTGGGGTTGAGGACCGTCTTGCCCTTGTTGATGAAGTTGACAAAACCGCGCACGCCACCGGCGCCGGAAAAGTCGTCTTCCTTGCCGGTGCGCTCGTCCTTCAGGCGGATGCGCACGCCGTTGTTCAGGAAGCTCAGCTCGCGCAGGCGTTTGCTCAGGATTTCGTAATGGAAGTCGTTGTTCTGCTGAAAGATGTCGGTGTCAGGCAGAAAGTGAACTTCGGTACCGCGTCGTTCGGTCTCGCCGATGACTTTCATGGGCGAGACGTCGACACCGTTGACGGTTTCCGTGATGCGGTTTTGCACAAAGCCCTTGCTGAACTCCATGACATGGACCTTGCCATCACGCCGGATCGTCAGGCGCAGCATTTTGGACAGGGCATTGACGCAACTTACGCCGACGCCGTGCAGGCCGCCCGAGACCTTGTAGCTGTTCTGGTTGAACTTGCCGCCGGCGTGCAGTTCGGTCAGGGATATTTCAGCAGCCGAACGCTTGGGCTCGTGCTTGTCGTCCATCTTGATGCCGGTCGGGATGCCGCGTCCGTTGTCGACCACGCTGACCGAGTTGTCGGAGTGGATGGTGACGAGAATGTCGTCGCAGTGGCCGGCCAGGGATTCGTCGATCGAGTTGTCGACCACTTCAAACACCAGGTGGTGCAGGCCGGTGCCGTCCGACGTGTCACCGATGTACATGCCGGGGCGCTTGCGCACCGCTTCCAGACCTTCAAGAATCTGGATCGAGTCTTCACCGTAAGCGGCGGATGCGCCAGCCTGGTTGGTGTCGATGGTCGGCTGAAAGTTGGAGCTGTCGGCGCTGCCCTCGCCCGTATGCACCACGCCTTCACTGGTGGCGGAGGGCTGGGCTGGCTTGTTTTCTTCGGTCATAACTGCTTCTAATCGGTTGGGGGTTGCGCCCTGCTGCGCTTGGTTCTGCCCGGCAAAATTTCAATATTTCTCAAACTCTTGAATGACCAAACCCGCAATGAACTTTTGGTTCATCGCGGGCTCGGCTTTGTACTGATACAAATCTTTGTGCGTCAAATCCGCATCGGCATGACCACATACTTGAAGGTGGCGTTATCAGGAATGGTGAACAGTGCCGAGCTGTTGCCGTCCGACAGTTCCAGCTTCACCATTTCCTGCGTCATGTTGCTCAGCGCATCGATCAGGTAGGTTACGTTGAAACCGATCTCGATGCTGTCGCCGTCATAGTCGATGTCAAGCTCGTCCACCGCTTCTTCCTGTTCGGCGTTGTTGGATGCAACCCGCAGAGTGCCGGGGTCGATGTTCAGACGCACACCCTTGAATTTTTCGCTGGTCAGGATGGCGGTGCGCTGCAGTGTTGCCAGCAGGGCGCCACGACCCAGTGTGATCTTGTTTTTGTGGTTTTTTGGAATGACGCGGTTGTAATCCGGGAATTTGCCCTCGACCAGTTTGGTAACGAACTCCATACCGTCAAAGCTGAACTTGGCCTGGTTGTTGGCAAATTGCATCTCGATGGCGCCGTCCGCATCGGACAGCAGGCGTTGCAGTTCGATAACGGTCTTGCGCGGCAGGATCACCTCTTGCTTGGGAACGTCCACATCGAGAGTTGCCGAGGCGAACGCCAGTCGGTGGCCATCGGTTGCAACCAGGCTCAATTGCTTGCCTTCGGCGACAAAAAGAATGCCGTTGAGGTAATAGCGGATATCATGCACCGCCATCGCGAATGACACCTGGCCGAGCAGGTCTTTCAGCGTCTTTTGCGGAACGCTGAACACGGGTCCAAAACTGGCTGCTTCCTGTACCAGCGGGAAATCTTCTGCTGCC
>CAIWNX010000114.1 GCA_903914175.1 uncultured beta proteobacterium
CCCCTCGCACCGCTTCAAGACCCACCTTGGCCTTGAACTCCGGCAGGTGTGTATTGCGTTTCTTCGTTTCACTCATGGGTTACCCGTTTCTTTCGACAGTGTCCCACTTAAACTGCTGTCTCAAATTCGGGGTCCACTTCAAGCGTTTAAGCAGCAGTGCATTGCTCATGACACTGACTGAACTCATTGCCATCGCCGCACCCGCAACGACGGGATTCAAAAAACCAAACGCTGCCAACGGAATTCCCGCCGCGTTGTAGATAAAAGCCCAGAACAGGTTTTGCCTGATCTTTGCCACGGTTCTGGCAGAAATAGCAAGGGCTGCCGCCACCAACGCTGGATCACCCCGCATCAAGGTGATGCCGGCTGCGTGCATGGCAACATCGGTCCCATTCCCCATCGCGATACCAACATCGGCTGCTGCCAGAGCGGGAGCGTCATTGACACCATCACCAACCATGGCCACGGTATGACCGCCGGTTTTTAAGCGCATGATCAGAGCAGCTTTATCACCAGGCATCACTTCGGCCATTACTTCTCCTTGTTCTGGTTTTAAGCCAAGACGGCGAGCCATGGTTTCTGCAGCGCATTGGTTGTCACCTGAAATCATGACTGTTCTAATGCCTTGTGCACGTAAATCAGCCAAAGATTCCCTTACCCCTGGCTTGGGTTCGTCACCAAAAGTCATCAAGGCAAGAATACGGATATGTTCAGCCAAGCCATGACGCTCTGGTTGACGTTGTGCGAGCACCGATACTGTCTCCCCTTTCTTTTGAAATTCAAGCGCCTGTGAGCCCGCCAGTGCACCCTCACTCTCCACTTTGACTCCTAGCTCAGTCATCCAACGCAGACTTCCAATCAAATAGCTATTCCTTTCGCTGACTTGCTCTACTTCACCCTCGGTTCCACGACCAGGCAAGGTACGCACATTAAAGGGTTGTTTGATAGCAATTCCACGCTCTTTCGCCATTACCAATACCGCTCGCGCAAGCGGATGCTCACTACCACTTTGAAGACTGGCTGCAATGCACAACAATTCGCTTTGCCTCAAAAAAATTGTGTTTATTGAAGTAATTGCAGTACTTGGTGGTTCAAGAAGGTCCTGGTTGTCGACAACAAAATGAGTGAGACGAGGACGACCCAGAGTGAGGGTTCCAGTCTTGTCAAACGCAACTACATCCACCTTATGCGCAATTTCCAACGCCTGTGCATCTTTGATCAAGATGCCATATTTAGCTGCAACGCCAGTGCCCGCCATAATGGCTGCCGGCGTGGCCAATCCAAGCGCGCAGGGACACGCGATGACCAACACAGCAACAGCACGAATCACAGCCAGTTCAAAGGGGTGTCCGGTCAACCACCAACCCAAAAGAGTCATCAAAGCGATGATGAGAACGATCGGAACAAAAACAGCGCTGACCTGATCGACCAGGCGCTGAATAGGTGCCTTTGCCGCTTGTGCGTCTTCGACCAATCGAATGATATGAGAGAGCACCGTTTCCGTACCGGTGGCAGTTACCTGCATCACGATTCGACCATCGCCATTGACCGAACCACCAGTCAGCGTCATGGCAGTATCCGAACCAGCCTGTTTATCAATCGGCAGTGGCTCACCCGTGAGCATTGACTCGTCGACCTGCGTACACCCTTCCAGCAGCACGCCATCAACCGGAATACGTTCTCCTGCCAGCACCACCAATCGATCACCAACAAGGACCTCGGCGATGGGAACATTGACTTCGCCTTCCGGTCCAATCAGATGTGCCACATCGGGCCTCAATGCATGCAGGGCGCGTATTGCAGATGTCGTCTGGTGCTTCGCCCGTGTTTCCAGCCACTTTCCCAGCAAGACCATGGTGATGACAACGGCCGAGCCTTCGAAATACAGATGCACGTTGGTACCGGGCGCGGCAGTCAACCAGAGCCACATCGACAGAAGCCAACCCGCGCTGGTACCAATGGCAACCAGTAGATCCATATTTCCGGCAAGCGCTTTGAGGGCATGCCAACCCGCCTTGAAAAAACGTGCACCCAGAATGAACTGCACGGGTGTTGCCAGTGCAAACTGGATCCAGGCCGGCAGCATCCAGTGCTGGCCCAGCAATTCACCCAACATGGGCAAGACCAGTGGCAGCGAGAGTGCCAGCCCAATCGCAACCGGTGCGAAACCCGACCAGGTTGCTGTATCGTTTGCGTCCAGTGCTGCATTTGAAGCCACCGGTTCATAACCGGCATCGCGCACGCTGCGCCGTAACCGGGCCTCCATTTGATCCGCTGGCGCGTAGATGACACGTGCCGACTCCGTTGCCAGATTAACGGTGGCACTTTGCACACCGGGAACCTTTTTCAGAGCTTTTTCGACGCGTGCGACGCAGGAGGCGCAGGTCATACCGGCGATCCCGATGTCCAGGGTGGCGGCGGAAACGAATGAGGATGACGAAGTATTCATACCGGTAAGCCTAATGCTTCCCACCATGTCAAGGTCAAGAAGTTTATGAAGTGCTTGACCTTACCACCGGGGTAAGGTTCAAAATCCAGCCATCATCAAAGAGTTTCGCCCTATTTACCCACAGGAGTTTTTTATGAACCAGACTTTTACCGTTTCCGGCATGACTTGCGGTCACTGCGAAAAGGCGGTCATCCGTGCCGTCAAACAAGTCGATCCACAAGCGGAGGTCAAGATTGACCGCAGCCTGAACAAGGTTGACGTGGAGTCAACACAAGCGCGAGAATTGCTGAGTAAAGCCATTGCCGAAGAGGGCTACGAAGTCGCTGCATGAGTAATTCGACTCGGCCAGATGCAATGTCCGCCATCACTTGGCCGGTCGTGATCGGAGTGGCGGCACGCCTGTCGGATGTATCGGCCAAGATGGTGCGTCATTACGAAGCCTTGGGTTTGCTGTCACCGGTGGCGCGCACTGACAGTGGCTACCGGCAGTACAGCGAAGCAGATGTGCGAACGCTGCAGTTCATTAAACGCAGCCGGACGCTTGGTTTTTCGATGATCGAGATCGCCGAACTGGTAGGTTTGTGGCACAACCGCCAGCGCACCAGTGCCAGTGTCAAGCAAATCGCACAGAAACATGTGATCGACCTGTCGCAGCGCATCGAAGCCATGCAGGCCATGCAGCGTACGTTGGCATCGCTGCTGGATCATTGCCACGGCGACGAGCGCCCCGATTGCCCGATTCTGGACGACCTGGCTGGCAGTTGTTGCCGGCCAGGTGTTTAATCCCTTTTTCGTTAACCTTTCAAGGAGCCTCAAATGAAGTCAAACGTTGGCGGTATTGACCGCATATTGCGCATCGTGATTGGATTGGTGCTGGTTGGTCTGGCCGCAAACGGCAGTGTCGGCTGGTGGGGCTGGCTTGGTCTGGTGCTGCTGGCCACAGGTGCCATCGGCTGGTGCCCTCCTTATGCCCTGTTTGGCTGGAATACCTGTTCCATGAAGAAACCGGGTTGAAAACCACGGGCCTCTCCGCCGAGCGCTCAGGGTAAATTCGCGCAACTTTACACGCGGGGCATCCAAGCTCACGCAGCCGATACAGTGACGGTGCAACATGGCGCCCAGCCTGATGCCGGCTTTGCGCGTCAGACCGATTTAAAAGGAAACTCAAATGAAAGCAGTCTTTAAACCCCTCCTGCTTGCCGGCGTTATGGCTTGCGCAACGGCCGCCGCTTTCGCGCAGGCGCCGGGCGGCCCCATGATGGGCGCTGGCGGACCGATGATGCACGAAGGCATGCATCACCCTGGCATGGGAAAGATGAATCCCGCCAGGATGCAGGCCATGGCGGAACGGCGTCAGGCCCGACTGAAGGAAGTTCTCAAACTCACGCCGGCCCAAGAAGGCGCCTGGACCACCTTCACGGCAGCCATGAAACCGCCAGCCGATCTGATCGCAAAACGTCCGGATTTCGCCGAAATCGCCAAGTTGCCGACGCCTGAGCGCATCGACAAAATGCAAGCCCTGCATGCGCAGCACTCGGCCGAGATGAATGCCGTCATGGAAAAGCGTGGCGCTGCCACCAAGGCTTTTTATGCGACGCTGACGCCAGAGCAGCAAAAAGTTTTTGACACCAGCACAGCGCGGCATCATCGTTTTGCCGGACGCCAGGGCGGTCCGCGTGAGGGCAAAGGCCCGGTTCAGCCGCAGAAATAGGTTTGGCAACGGTTATGACAGACTTGATCTGTCATAACCGTTATCACGATCAGGCCAGCATTTTTTTCAATTCACCGCTGGCAATCAGGGCGATCAGGTCGTTGGCGCCACCGACCAGAACCCCCTTCACGAAGATCATGGGAAGGGTTGGCCAGCCGGTCCACAATTTGAGCGCATTCCGCTGGCGCCAGTTGTTGAAGTAGTTGCCGTATTCAAGGTATTCGTAGGCGACTCCGGCCGCGTCAAGCGCCTTGCGTGCTTTCTTCGGAAACGGGTTCATGCCCATGCCCACGACGACCACCGGATTTTTCGCGATAGCGCTCTGAACTTCGCGCACGATGCCTTGCTCGTGGTTTGCAACCTTGTCCCGGATGGCGGGGTGAATCTGTGATTCGGCAAGAACGGGACGCGGCATGAAATCTCCTTGGGTGTTGAGAAGGCCGATTATCCGTTGCCCGTCGTTTTGGCTCGGAATGAAAGGGTAATTGTTGTGCTCCCGTCGGGATCGATCACGGGGCACGACCAAGCTCTACACTTGAAAGCCATGACCAAATCATTCTTTCCCAACAGCGCCACTTCAGTCGCCGGTACAGAGCCCGTGATACGAAGCGTCGCCTTGACCCGCCCCCTGCACTGGTTACTGCTGGGGTGGCATGACACGCTGCATTGCGGCTGGATCAGTTGGGCCCATGGGGTGTTGTTGTCCTTATCGGGCATGGTGCTGGTGGCAGTTTTTTATCGGCAATTCTGGTTACTGTCAGGAGCGTTGTCGGGTTTTCTCCTGGTGGCGCCGATTCTGGCAACCAGCTTGTACGCCCTGAGCCGTGCGCGTGAGCGAGGAGAGAAAACCGACCTTCAGGTGGTGCTAAAAACCTGGTTGAACTGGCAGCATCGCGACAAATGGGGCAACGAGTATTGGTGCCTGGTGCAATTCGGGGCTTTGCTGGCATTGGCGGGTACGGGGTGGGTCTTGACCTCGGCCGCCCTGATCACCTTGCTGGCGCCGGGATCAGTTCTCAATCCCGTTGACTTTCTTCAGCACGTTGTATTGGCCCGAAATGGTTTCCTGTTTGAGCTGTGGCTGGCGGTTGGCGGTGTGCTGGCGGCGCCAATTTTTGCCTCGTCCGTGATCGCAATACCTTTGTTGCTGGACCGCCGACTCAGGCTTTGGCAGGCCGTGATCACAAGCTGGAGGGTTGTTCTTGCCAATCCGCTGCCGATGGCTTTTTGGGCAGCACTCATCATGGTGCTGACACTTTTGGGAATGGTTTCTTTTCTGCTGGGTCTGATCGGCGTGGTCCCGCTGCTGGGTCACGCCAGTTGGCACGCCTATCGTGATCTGGTCGATGCTTCAGCCCTGCCGGAGCAGGATCCGCTCTGATGTTTGGCTACTCCGAAGACCAGGTCGCCGCTTTTGGTCTGACCTTTGGCGTGGGCGCATTCATGCTCTACATGCTCTTCATCATTGGTCACCTGGCCTGGGAATCGAAAGCCGGAAAGTTCGGTACCTTTGTGATCTTTCTGGGGCTCGCTTTTGGCATGACGGGTTTCGTTGCCAAATACCTGATTCAGTGGGCGATTGGCATCAAGTGAGTGTGAGCACGATATTTCGCGTGCCATCATCGTCCTGGCCTCCCGGCGGGTCATTCTTGAAACCCAGTTCGCTGGCAAGTTTGAGCATGCGATCATTTTCGTTGAGCACCGTGGCCACCAGCCGAGTCGTGCCCTGCGTGTGCAGGTAGGCAATCAGCTTGCGCATCAATAGGAGACCGAGACCACCGCCTTTGAGTTCGGAGCGCACGATGACGCCAAACTCGGCGGAAACATTGTCCGGGTCGGTCATGGCGCGCACCACGCCCAGGGTCTGCGCTTGGCCATCGGCAGTACTCGCCACTGCAATAAAAACCATTTCGCGCGCGTAATCAATCTGTACCAGTCGCGCCAATTCGCTGCGCTCCATGCTGCGCTTGCTATAGAACACCCGCATCCGGACGTCTTGCGGAGCCAGGTTCTGCAGGAACTCCATGTGCAACGCTTCGTCTTCAGGTCGGATCGGTCTGAGCAGCAAACGCTGGCCCTGCCACTGCACGGTTTCCTCCAGGTGCGCCGGATAGGGTCGAATCGCAAAGTTGCCAGCTCCGGCGGGTCCAGCCGCATCGAGTCGGATGTGCGCGGCCATTGCCAGGACGCCTTCGAAGTTGACGACCAGGGGGTTGATTTCAAGCTCGGCAATCTCGGGAATTTCGGCCAGCAGTTGCGAGACGGCCAACAGCACGCGATGCAGGGCTGCTTCATCCACGGCTGGCGTATCACCCCAAGCCGCCAACAGGCGTGCGACCCGGGTGCGCGAGATCAAGGCTCTTGCCAGAGGCACGTTCAAGGGTGGCAGGGCGACCGCGCGGTCCGCCATGATTTCCTCGGTCGTGCCACCTTGGCCAAACAGAATGACCGGTCCAAATACGCTGTCGATGCGGCTGCCCAGCATCAGTTCCTGTGCGTGCAGACGCGGCAGCGCCGCATTGGCGCTCGTGCTGGCAAGTTCAGTCGGAGGCACCGGGATCTGGCAAGCTTCCAGCACGGCACGGGTCTCGTGTTCATCCAGTGTTGTGCGGCCGTTGGCCAGCGCGCGTCGCACGATGGCCTGGATGGTGGCCGTGTCAGGACGGTGATCAGCTTGCAGCGCCGGGGGGGCTTCTGTCAGTTCGGCCTGGTTGCGCCGGTAACGCGTCAACATGGAGAACGCCAGAATGGCCTGCTCCGGCGTATCGAAGTTGGCGATGCCGGCATCCTGAAAGGTCTGTCGTGCCTGCGCGGCGGAATCTTCGCCCAGCCAACAGGCCAGCAGGCGCGGGGGCGTGCCTGGCTCGTGCCGGGCCACCGGTACCAGGGCCTGCGCAACTTCGGCGCTGGGCACAGTAGCGCTGGGGGCATGGATGAACAACACAGCGCCGCTGTCGGGTGCCTGTTGCAACAAGCCAAGCGTCTGCTCGTACCGTGCCACAGGTGCATCGCCCAAAATGTCCACCGGGTTGTCGTGTGACCAATCGGGTGGCAGCACGGCATCGAGTTGATCCCGTGTGGCCGGGTCGAGTCGGGCCAGTTTCACATTGGCGTAGGCGGCGGCATCGGCTGCAATCACAGCGGCGCCACCCGCATTGGTGAATACCGTGATCGCGTCATCCGTGTTGCCGCGAAGGTGCGACAAGGTCTCGGCGGCCAGGAACATTTCCTGCAGCGTGCTGACCCGCAACATGCCGGCGCGGCTGATGGCGGCTTCAAACACGTTGTCGGTACCCACCAGGGCGCCGGTGTGCGCGGCCGCCGCTAGTTGGCCGGCCACGGAACGCCCGGCCTTCACGATGACCACTGGCTTGTTGCGCGCTGCTGCGCGTGCGGCTGACATGAATTTGCGCGGCGAAACGATTGATTCGGCGTACAGCAGGATGGCCCGGGTTTTTGCATCACTGGCCAGGTAATCCAGCATGTCGCCAAAATCGATGTCGATCTGTTCACCCAGCGAAACACAGTGGGAAAAGCCAATGCCGCGTCCTTTTGCCCAGTCCAGAACGGCAGTCATCAGGCCGGCCGATTGCGACACGAAGGCCAGCCCGCCGGGAATGGCGTCAACCGGGGCAAAACTCGCGTTGAGCCCATTGTGTGGCGCCAGCAGTCCCATGCTGCCGGGGCCCAGCAGGCGCAGCAACCCGCTGCGTGCCGCTTTCTGCATGGCTTGTTTTTGCGCCGGGTCCATGCCGACGCTCATCACCACTGCAGCGCGCGTACCCAGGCCGGCGAGTTCTTCAATCAAGCGCGGTACCGTTGCCGGCGGCGTGCAGATCACGGCCAGCGCGGGCACAACGGGTAGATCGCGGGCGTGGCTTACGACCCGGTAGCCGTCGAGTTCTCCGCGTTTCAGATTGACGGCATGGACGCGCTGTGCGAAAGCGCCGCTGCGCAGTGTCTGCCAGACTGTGGCGCCGATGCTGCCCGCTCGCGCTGTGGCCCCGATAACGGCGATGGCGGCCGGGTCAAACAGGGCATCGAGGTTGCGAATGCTCACGGTTTGGCCCGAGGTTGCGTTTTAACCCAGCGGGCGTACGCCGATCAGCATGCCGTGCAGCCAGAACGCAAATACAACCCATCCCATCAGCCCCGCAGCGACGGTAATGCCGGTGGCGCCGGCGTTGCCGCGCCGGTACAGCGTCCCAGCGGCACGATCACGCCGGCGCGCGGCGCTGTAGTCCAGAATGGCCCAGACCAGAAACGAGCCAAAAAGCAGCACGTGTGCCAGATTGCCATTGGCCAGCAGATGCGCCAGGGCCCAGACTTTGACCGCCAGCACCATCGGGTGATGCAGTCGCGCCTTGATGCCGTTGCCCGGTACGTAGGCTGCAGCCAGCAGGACAAAAGAGATCAGGGTCAGCAGCGAAGCCAGATGACGCAGGGCAAGCGGTGGATTCCAGAGCTGCACCGGCTGCTGCCGCGCCAGGCCAAAACCCCATACCAGCAAGGCCAGTCCCAGCAGCGAGAGCAAGGAATAGACGCCCTTCCACGGCAACTCGCCGTGGCGCGCGCAAATCTGTGTGCGCCAGTCATTGGCCACGATGCGCACCGAATGCACACCCAGAAAAACGATCAGACCGAGAAGCAATAATTTCATATGCAAGCTTTCGCATGGATGCGCCAGGCGTGCAGACGGCTCGAGCGCACGGGTCAGATTCCAATTGGAAACCTGCCGCCACTATAGCCGGTCGTTGCAGCGCGGAGCAGTTTGTTTACACTTCAGCATCGTCACGTTCAAATTACAGGAAATCTTATGAAACCCATCCAGGCCTTGTTGAAGGGACACAACTCAACGGTTTTCCAGGTCAGCCCGGCAACCACCGTGTTTGAGGCCTTGCGCTTGCTGGCCGAATATGGCGTGGGCGCCATGGTGGTGATGGACCAGGGCAAACTGGTGGGGGTGGTGTCCGAGCGCGATTACACCCGCAAGGTGGCGTTGCAAGGAAGAAACTCGAAGGAAACGGCGGTCGCCGACATCATGACGCGCGACGTCATCACAGTTAGCCCCAATACCGGCACCCGGGCCTGCATGACGCTGATGAGCCAGAAGAAAATCCGGCATTTGCCGGTGCTGGAAGGCGCCAAGGTGCTGGGCATGATCTCTATTCGCGACTTGATGGATGACATCATCGCCGAGCATGAACAGACGATCTCGCAGCTGACCAATTACATCAAAAACTAGGCGCTCGGCATGGGCGCGCAGTGGAAAGCAAAGGGCAAGGAGTTGGCGGCAAGCGCCAAGGGCCGACTGTTTGGACGATTGGCCAAAGACATCATGATCGCGGCGCGCAGCGGGGCCGACCCCGCCACCAATTCGCGCTTGCGCTTGGTCGTGGAGCAGGCGCGCAAAGTCTCGATGCCCAAGGAAACGTTGGACCGGGCCATCAAGAAGGGCGCTGGGCTCACCGGTGAAGCGGTCAATTTCGAGCACGTGATCTACGAAGGCTTTGCGCCGCACCGCGTGGCGGTGATGGTCGAATGCCTGACCGACAACGTCAACCGCACAGCACCGGAAATGCGTGTGCTGTTTCGCAAAGGGCAGTTGGGCACCTCGGGCTCGGTGGCTTGGGATTTTGATCACATGGGCATGATTGAGGCCGAGTCGGCTGCGCCCGGCGCTGACCCGGAACTGGCAGCCATCGAGGCGGGCGCGCAGGACTTCGAGCCGGGTGAAGAAGGCGGCGCCAGCCTGTTCCTGACCGATCCTGCCGATCTCGATCTGGTCAGCCGCGCGTTGCCAGCCCAGGGCTTTAGCGTGCTGTCAGCCAAACTCGGCTACAAACCCAAGAACCCGATTGACCCGGCCAGCTTGAGCGCTGGCGACCTGGAGGAAGTTGAAGCCTTTCTGGCCGCCATCGATGCGCACGACGATGTGCAGAACGTGTTCGTCGGCCTGGCCGGCTGAGGCATTTGCAGGATTCCGGTCAGCTGCCCAGGCCGGGTCGGTGGGGATAATGCATCACTTCAATCACAGCGAAGTGCGCCATGTCCACATTCACCAAAGTCGTTTTGTTTACCGATACCGATGGGTGCGCGCGTTTTCGAGAGGAGACCTTCGCGCTTGATCAGGGCTCGCCGCAATCGCAGCTGTCGGCCTTGATGGCCTCGGGTGGCTACCAGTTGCGCAGGAGCCCGGTGGGGTTTCGCAGCCAGTTCCATTGCTCGGGCTACACCCAGTGGGTGTTTATTCTGCAGGGGCAGATGGAGATCGGTCTGCAGGGTGGTGTTTCGCGCATCTTCAAGCCGGGTGAGCATTTCTACTCGGCCGACCTCCTGCCGCCCGGGCACACCTTTGACCCGGCCGTGCATGGTCACTGGAGTCGTCAGGTCGGACCGGACGAACTCGTGACCCTGTTCCTGCGCGCTTGAACTGGTGCTATGGTCGCAAGCATGAAAACACAAATTGATCACTTGGTCGTCGTGGCCAAGACGCTGGCGCTGGGCGTGCAGTGGTGTGAGGCTACCTTCGGCATCACACCAGGCCCGGGTGGCGAGCATGCGCTGTACGGTACGCACAACCGTTTGTTCAAAATTGCCACGCCGGCCAATCCCATGGCGTACCTGGAGATCATCGCCATCAACCCGGCTGCCGGCCGTTCCGCCAATGCGCCAGGGCGGCGCTGGTTTGACATGGATGACGCCGCCCTGCAGGCCGCAGTTGCCAGCGAACCCCGGCTGGTGCATTTCGTTGCCAACACCAGCGACATTGGAGCCGCCCTTGGCGCTTTGCAGGCGCAAGGCATTGACCGCGGACCTGCGCTACGGGCCAGCCGCGACACAGCGCGCGGCTTGCTGCAATGGGAGATCAGTGTGCGAGAGGACGGGCAGCGTTTGTTCAATGGCGCGCTGCCGACGCTGATTCAATGGGGCGCGCTTGGTGAGGCCGAGCCGCTGCGCCTGCATCCCCGCAACAACCTGCCGCGCTCGGGTGTCACGCTGCAAAGCATTGCCGTCACGCATCCTGATGCGGACAAGTTGCAGGCAGCCTACGCGGCGATCGGGCTGGCCGGCATCGCCCTTGAAGCCGGCCCAGCCAACATCACAGTCACGCTGCATACGCCCAAAGGGGTGGTCCGGCTCGAAAGCCACGGCATCTGAAGCGCCGGCACACTCACCCCAGCGCCTGACCAAAACGCGCCAGTCGCGGCTGCCAGGCGCCCAGAATGTTGACCGACAGCAGCACACGCACAGCTTTGCCAATCAGCAAGCGGCGCGGTACCAGGCCGATGTAGCGCGAGTCGGCGCTGTTGTCCCGGTTGTCGCCGAGCATCAAGTACTGGCCATCAGGAACGGTCAACTCCGCAAAGTTGTGGCGTGCTGGTACACCGGGCAGCCACTGGACGGCGTGGGCTTGGCCCGCCAGTTGTTCCAGGCGACCCTGGGCTTGCCAGGGTGCGTCCAGGGTGTCGCTCTCGGCTGGCAGCGCCAGGGTGGCATAGCGGGCTGCTTGGCCATTGAGGATGAGTTGCTTGTCACGCATGGCGATGCGGTCACCCGGGATGGCGACGATGCGCTTGATCAGGCGCACACCGTCGCGCGGCGAAGTGAAGGTCACAATGTCGCCGCGTTGCGGATCACCCAACTGCACAAGTACGCGATCCGTCAAGGGTAGCTTGAGGTCGTAGGCCAGACGGTTCACCAGCACGACATCGCCTTCCAGAATGTTGGGATGCATGGAGCCCGATGGAACCGGATTCCAGTCGGCAATGGCGGTGCGGAACAGCCCCAGCAGCAGCATGAAAGCCAGAAAGCCCCGGTTCTGGCGCATCCAGTTTCTCATGCGGGCCTCAGTTCAATTGCCGCAGTGGTTGGCTGGAATCGAGTGGCACGAAAATCCAGAGTGCGATGTAAACCAGGAACCCGAAACCGGTACACAGCGCAAGGACGAACAGGAGGCGCCAGATCCAGGCCTCCATGCCGGTGGAGACTGCCAGCCCGCCGCAGACGCCGCCAAACCAGCGATTCGTGGCTGAGCGACGGAAGCTGTTAATGGCCTGCAGAGCCGGCTCAGTGGGATGCGGACTATTGAACAGTTGGTTCTTGGCGCGTTGAAATTCCTCGGTACTGAGGCTACCTCGGTCACGCAATTGTTCGAGTCGGGTCAAATCGTCGGCAATGGACATGGTGTTCTCCAAAAAGCGCGGTGTTCTTCACCGCATGGAGCGAACTTTAGTCCAGCGCACGATGGCCGTATAGCCCCTGTGCGATGAAGTGCAGAAAGCCTATGGCAGGACGCCCAATCCGGCGACGAATCGGATCAACCTTCCAGCCCGCGCTTCAACCGCCACTGCTTGACCAGTGCATAGATCGCCGGAATCACGGCCAGCGTCAGCACGGTGCTGGAGATCATGCCGCCGACCATCGGTGCTGCGATGCGGCTCATGACTTCGGAGCCGGTGCCGGTGCCCCACATGATGGGCAGCAGCCCGGCCATGATGGCGACCACGGTCATCATCTTGGGCCGCACGCGCTCCACCGCGCCTTCCATCACGGCAGCGTACAGATCGGCCACCGTGGGCACGCGCCCTGCTGCGCGGCATTGGGTTTTGATCGCTTCCCAGGCGTGATCCAGGTAGATCAGCATGATGACGCCGGTCTCGGCCGCTACGCCAGCGAGTGCGATGAAGCCCACCGCCACCGCCACCGACAGGTTGTAGCCGAGCAGCCACATCAACCAGACGCCGCCGACCAGCGCAAACGGCACCGAGAGCATCACGATCAGCGTCTCGGTGATGCGCCGGAAGTTCAGATACAGCAGCAGGAAGATGATGA
>CAIWNX010000115.1 GCA_903914175.1 uncultured beta proteobacterium
CGAAACGGTCATCGATGTGCTCGGTTCGCGCTGCGTTGACATCAAGCAGAACCCGGCGAGTGAAGAGAAGGAAGTCATGCACCTGGCCTGCCTGGTCGAGCGCGGCGCCCAGAAGGCTTTCGAGGATGGTGTGTTTGAGGCCGCCAACCGCTTCGACAACAACTTTTCGTTTGACTTCAACGGCCCCTGGGCACCGCATCACTTCGTCAACGTTGCCTTGCAAGCTTGAGAATGTCTCATGCTGATTCTTGACAACCTGCTGCTCTCACCGCTGCTGTGGATATTCAGGGAAATCAACGAGTCGGTGCAGAAGGAACAGGCCGGCGAAGCCGAGGCGGTAACCCGCGCGCTCAGCGAGCTCTACATGAAGCTCGACGCCGGCGCCATCACCGAGCAGGAATTCGAAGCCGAGGAATCGGTGCTGCTGGACCGTCTGGACGCGATCAGCGAACGCGATGACGCGCAGGCTGCAGAAAGCGACGGCGACGAAGAGGAAGATGACGACGAGGAAAGCGACGAGGACGAGGACGAAGAAGACGAGGACGAGGATGCCGGGGATGATGAAGAAGAAGAAGACGAAGACGACGACGAGGAAGAGGACGAACAGGAAAACATAGAAACGCAAGTCGCTGATCTGACGCCGCACGATGCCGGAAAGCGCTGACCATGGCACACGCTGCGGTTCCCGGTTTCTTGCAGGACAAAGGCCTGCGCCTGCTGCTCTTTGGCGGCAAGGGTGGCGTTGGCAAGACCACCTGCGCGGCGGCAGCGGCCCTGGAGTTGGCGCGCCAGCGTCCGCTTGAATCCTTTCTGCTGGTCTCAACCGACCCGGCCCATTCACTGCAGGATTGCCTGGGCGGCGCTGCACCGCCCCCGAATCTGGAATTGCGCGAGATCGATCCAGCGCAAAGCCTGGCACGCTTCAAAGCCCGCCACGAAGAACACCTGAGCACGATCGCCCTGCGCGGCACCTTTCTCGACCAGAGCGATGTCACGCGGCTGCTGAACCTGTCGATACCCGGCCTGGACGAGATGATGGCCTTGCTCGAAATCGAGGCCTGCCTGAAAGACGCGCAGTACGCCTGCGTTGTGCTGGACACGGCACCGGCTGGCCATACGCTGCGCCTGCTCGGTCTGCCAGCCCAGATGCGCAAATGGATCGCTGCGCTCGACGCCATGCTGGCCAAATACCGCTACCTGACACAGCTCTACCAGGGCAAGTACGAGAAGGATGTGGTTGACCGCTACCTCGATGAAACGCTGGCCGACCTGAAACGCCTGTGGGCCTTGCTGCATTCGCCCAAGCGTTGCCGCTTTGTTCCGGTGCTGCTGGCCGAGACCCTGAGCATCCATGTCACGCAGATGATGCTGCGCGAACTCCAAACGCTGCGCCTGCCTTTGCAGGAACTGGTCGTCAACCGCTTGCTGCCGCCAGACGGCGATTGCGCCCTGTGCGCGGACGCACTGGCGCGCCAGGCACGTGCCCTGGCCGAGCTGGTGGCCGTCTTTCCAAAGTACACCTTCTGGGGCCTGCCGGTGCTCGCCAACGAGGTGCTGGGGCCAGCGCAGTTGCTCGCGCTGCTGAAGCAGGCACGGCCGCTGGCAGACTTCACCACGCCGGCCGCGGCAACCGTGCCGGTGCTGACCCTCGGCGCGGCGGCGCTGGTCAAAAATCCACCTCCACTGCCCGAGACTTCGATCCAACTTCTGTTGTTCGCCGGCAAGGGCGGCGTTGGCAAGACCACGCTGGCCTGTGCATCGGCGCTGCGCCTGGCACAGGAATTACCGACGCGCGAAGTCCTGCTGTTTTCCATCGATCCGGCCCATTCACTGGCAGCCTGCCTGGGCCACGAAGTCGGACCGCAGGAGACGCGTGTTGCGCCGGGCCTGAGCGTGATCGAACTCGACGCCCAGGCCGAATACACACGCCTGAAGAAGAACTACGCAGACGAACTGACGGGGGTATTCGGACGCAGCACAGCGCAAACCGGGATTGAACTGGCCTTCGACCGCGAGGTGATGGAGCGCATGCTCGACGTCGCGCCTCCCGGGCTCGATGAGATGCTGGCCCTGACCCGCATCGTCGATCTGATGGAGCGCCGGCAATACGACCTCTTTGTTCTCGACACGGCGCCCACGGGTCATCTGCTGCGCTTTCTGGAAATGCCCGAGCTGATGGAGAAATGGCTGAGCACCTTCTTTGCGCTGTTCCTGAAATACCGCGACATCTTCTGGCTGCCCAAGATCACGCAGATGATGGTCGATCTCTCCAAGAAGATGAAAGCCTTCCGGCGTCTGCTGACCGATGCCACACGAGCGGCCTTGTACGCGGTCACGATCCCCACCGAAATGGCTTACGCCGAGACACTCGATCTGGTGGCGGCCTGCCAGCGCCTGGGCGTAGCCGTGCCGCGGCTCTTCGTCAACCTGCTCACGCCCGCATCCAACTGCCCCCACTGTGCGGTCGCACACCAGGCGCAGCAGCCGCTGCTGAGGCGCTACCAGGCGGCCCATGCGCCACGGCATTTGACACAGGTATTCAGGCAGCCCGAGCCACGCGGCGTCGATCGCCTGCTGGCCCTCGGGCGCGCCCTCTATGCGGCACCGGCGACAGTCCGGCTGCAAACCCCTTAACGGAGAAAAATCATGAGCAACGAATTTGAACTCGACAACACCGAAGCACCTGCTCCCGCCGTCAAGCGCCCAGCCGGGCCGACCATGCTGGAGCGGCTCTTTGCCATGACCCAGCGTTATCACCAGGCGGGCAATCTGCGCCAGGCCACCGAGATGTACTGGACGATGGTGAGCGATCACCCCGACACGCCACAGGCTGAGGCGGCGAAAGCCGAGTTGCTGCTGTTGGCCGAAGGCTATGAGCGCGCCGGCAAGCTGCACATGGCGCGCGGCATGTACGAGCGCCTGATGGACCTGGAAGACTGACAGCGAGCTATCGGAGCAACCCAATGGCCTTGCCGCAAGAAAACAAAGCCTCGCTGTGTGAGCTGCTGGACCGCGTGCTCAACACTGGCGTGGTCGCCATGGGCGAGATCGTGATCTCGGTGGCCGGCATCGACCTGGTTTACCTGAACCTGAACCTGCTGCTGACCTCGGTTGAAACCGCTGTCGTGCAAAGCCGGTTGATGCGAGAAATGCAATGAACGCACCCGAATCCTTCTTTTTTCCAGAGCCGACCAAGGCCGACGCGAGCGGCGCAAAGCCGCGCATTTCGCTCGACCCGGAGTCGGTCAAGAACGGCCTGGGGCAACTCGTGCTGACGGTGGTCGAACTGGTACGGCAACTGCTTGAGAAGCAGGCGATCCGGCGCATCGAAGGCGGCTCACTGAACGACGACGAAATTGAGCGCCTGGGCCTGACCTTTCTGGAACTGGACCGGCAAATGGAACGCCTGAAAAAGGAGTTCGGCCTGACCGATAAAGACCTCAATCTCGATCTCGGTCCGCTGGGCAAATTGCTTTAAGGAAAACAGGATGTCACGCGCCACATGCCCCAGTTTGTCATGCCGGACTCGATCCGGCATCCAGTTGTATGTGCAGCGTGGATTGCGGGTCAAGCCCGCAATGACAGTGAGAAGAGCCAATGAATTAACAGGAAAAACAAAATGAACACGCCGCTCGTTACCCCCACACCCACCAAACAACGTGGCATCACGCACGGCACCAGTTCCTCGACGCTGGCCGATGTGCTGGAACGCATCCTGGACAAAGGCCTGGTGATTGCCGGCGACATCAAGGTCAAGATCGCCGATGTGGAACTCCTCACGATCCAGATCCGCCTCTTGATCTGCTCGGTCGACAAGGCGCGCGAGATGGGCATCGACTGGTGGACGACCAGCCCCTACCTGAACCCGAAACTGGCGCCGGCCACGGTGCAGACCGAGGAAATCAATGCGCGCATCGCGCGCCTGGAGGCCATGCAGCAGGCGCCCGTCACCCTGGCGCGCGAGGCCGCTCCGGTTGCGGTGGAAACCCCCGTGCGATAGTGATGTGATGCGGCGGCAATGCGCCTACAATCGGCCAAGAAAAAAATGTATCAGGAGGTAACAGACCCATACGAGAGACAGCATCATGAAGGACTTCGTTATCGGCCTCGCCCTGTGCGCGGTCACCGCCACCGCATCAGCACAAGAGTTGACCAGCAAGGAAGCGGCAACGGCGGCGGCGATAGCCGACAGCGTCTCAACCTACATGGTTGTTGCCACGGGTGGGGTCGAGCTGAATCCTCTGGTGGGTACCAGCATCGGTGGTCTGATTTTGCTGGTTGGCGCAAAGTTAGGCGCCCTCGAACTGATCGAAAACTCCGACCAGACCGAAAAGGAAAAGAACGACCAGAAGCGCACCGCCACTGCCATGTGGGGCGGCTTTTCGGTCAGCAACCTGCTATTCGCGCTTTCTGCTGCAACCCCGCTTGCCATCATTGCCGGACTTGCCGGCGGAACTTATCTCTGGACAAGCACGGACCCGGACGACAAAAAACCGGTCGTATCACCGGTAGTCGCATTGAGCGACTAAGGACCTGCACCGCAAGACATCTACAAGCGCCTTCCAGGAATAGTATCGTGCGCGCCGGTCCCATCTGCACCGACGCCCTGTCACCGGGAGTCACAGGATGAAGTTTCCCAAACTTCAATGGAGCTCCCTCAAAACCCGTGTCACCCTGATCACGGTGGTGATCTTTGTCGCGAGCCTCTGGTCACTGACCTTTTATGCCAGCCGCTTGCTGCATACCGACCTGCAGCGTCAGCTTGGCGAACAGCAGTTCATGTCGGTTTCACTGATCGCCGACCACCTGGACGAAGAACTGACCGATCGCATGCGGGCACTCGAAGCCATTGCCGCGGAGCTCACGCCGGCCGTAATGGCCAATCGCGCCGAGCTGCAAGCCCTGCTGGAACAGCGCCCGTTGTTGCAACTGCTGTTCAACGGCGGCATTTTCGCCACCGACACGTATGGCTCAGCGATTGCAGACGTACCACTCTCAGCCGGCCGCATCGGCACCAATTACATGGACCGCGATTCAGTTTCCATCCCGCTCAAACAGGGCAAGCCGATGTTCGGCCGCCCGGCCATGGGCAAGAAGCTGGGCGCGCCGATCTTCAGCATCACGGTGCCGATTCGCGACGCACAGGGCCGGGTCAGTGGCTGTCTGGTTGGCACCATCAATCTGGGCCAACCCAATTTCTTTGAAAACGTGGTGAACCGCAACTACGGCAAGACCGGTGGCTATTACCTGATTGCGCGCGAGCACCGCTTGTTCGTCACCGCCAGCGACAAAACGCGCATCATGCAGCCGCTGCCAGCGCCAGGCGTCAACCTGTTTGTTGACAAGGTGATGCAGGGCTATGAGGGCTATGGAATCGCCACCAGTTCACGCGGCATTGAGGCCTTGGTAGCGGCCAAATACATCCCTTCGGTCAACTGGTTTGTTTCGGCCACTTTGCCCACCGCTGAAGCCTTTGCCCCGATCCAGGACATGCTGCAGCACATGTATTTGGCGGCGCTGCTCCTGACGCTACTGGCCGGCGCCATCACCTGGTGGTCAATTGCGCGCTTGCTGCGCTACCAGCTGGCCCCGGTCATGTCGGTGTCGCGCACCTTGAACCGCGTCGCCGAAGGCGACTCCGCCACGCTGCTGCTGCCGGTCGTGCGGCACGACGAAATCGGAGAAATGATCAACGGCTTTAACCGCTTGCTGAAAATCAACGCCGAGCGTGAAGCAGCGCTCCAGGCAAGCGAGGCCTTCGGGCGTGGCATTCTCGATTCGGTCGACGCCCAGATTGCCGTGCTCGACCATGCGGGCGTCATCCTGGCGGTCAATGAACCCTGGCGCCGCTTCGCCATGGAGAGCAGCGGCGGGCCGGCGCTGCCAATACCGGCACTCGAGGTCGGCGCCAATTACCTGTCCGTTTGTCGCAGCAGCACCAGCAGCGCCAAGCCTTCGGTGCGGGACATCGGCGAGGGCATTGCGTCCGTACTCGACGGCAGCCTGCCCAAATTCACTCTGGAATACGCCTGCCACACGCCACAACAACAACGCTGGTTCAGCATAACGGCGACACCCTTGCAGGGCGCACTGCGCAACGGCGCGGTGATCGCCCACGTCAACATCACCGAGAGCAAAACAGCGCAGGAACAAATCCAGAGTCTGGCTTCCTCCGACGCTCTGACCGGTCTGCCAAACCGCCGGCTGCTGATGCTGCGGCTACAGCAGGCACTGGCCGCCAATATCCGGCGTGCCTGTCACGGCGCGCTGCTGCTAATTGATCTGGACGACTTCAAAACCCTCAACGACACACAAGGACACCACCAGGGTGATTTGTTGCTGCAAATGGTGGCCAAGCGCCTGAAAGACTGTGTGCGTGAAGGTGACACCGTGGCGCGGCTGGGGGGTGATGAGTTCGTCACCTTGCTGGAAGATCTCAGTGCCAACGAACCGGAAGCCGCGACCCAGGCCCAAACCGTGGCCGAAAAAATTCTCGCTGCGCTCAATCAGATCTATCGCCTGGAAAATTCCACCCACTACGTCACGCCCAGCATCGGTATTGCGCTGTTTGGCGCTGCTCCGGAAGACATCGATGAGCCGCTCAAGCGCGCCGACCTGGCGATGTACCGTGCCAAGGCCATGGGCGGCAACACGCTGCGCTTCTTCAATCCCCGCATGCAGACCGAAGTCAGCAACCGGGTCGCGATCGAAGCACGCCTGCGCGAAGCCGTGCAGCGCCATCAGTTCGTTCTGCACTACCAGGCGCAGGTGACCGGCGACCGTCACATCACCGGCGTCGAGGCTCTGCTGCGCTGGCAGGATCCACAACGCGGTCTGGTGCCACCGATTGAATTCATCAGCGTGGCTGAAAAAACCGGCCTCATCCTGCCACTGGGGCGCTGGGTGCTCGATACCGCCTGTGCCCAATTGGCGCTATGGGGCAAGCAGCCCGCGCTCGCACACCTGACGATGGCCGTCAACGTCAGTGCGCGCCAGTTTCGTCAGAGCGACTTTGCGGAGCAGGTGCTGGCAACGCTGGCGCGCACGGGCGCACGGGCTGATCGACTCAAAATCGAGCTGACCGAAAGTCTGCTGGTGAGCAGCGTTGAAGACGTGATCGCCAAGATGAAGGCGCTCAAGGCAGAAGGCGTTCGTTTTTCGCTCGACGATTTCGGCACCGGCTATTCATCACTGTCTTACCTCAAGCGCCTGCCGCTGAACCAACTCAAGATCGACCAGGGATTTGTGCGCGACATCCTGATCGACCCGGACGACGCCGCCATCGCCAGGATGGTCATCGTTCTGGCCGACAGCCTGGGGCTCGAAGTCATTGCCGAAGGCGTTGAAACACAGGCCCAGCAGGCCTTCCTGGCGCGTCTGGGCTGCCACAGCTTCCAGGGCTACCTGATCAGCGAGGCGCTGCCGATCGAGGAATTTGAGATTTTTTTGCGCCAAAACCTTGCCGCCGACATTTGATCTGCCGATTGAGTAGACTGACACGTCAGTCAAACTTGAAACTCAGCAGGAGGCAATCATGTCCATTCGAAATTCGTTGGCGGCCTTGACCGCCATGCTCGCCATGACGGTGACGTCGGCCGCCAACATCGTTGAACTGTGGGAGCAAGTGCCGCCACCACCGGCGCCCAAACTCGCCTCACCAGCGGTCAAGGCAAATGAAACCGCCCTGTTGCTGCTCGACATTGAGGAGCTGACCTGCAACCCGCGCCCGCGCTGTCTTGCGGCCGTGCCGGCCATGGCCGCGTTTCTTGAGAAGGCACGCAGCGCCCAGATGGCGGTGCTCTACAGCAATACCGGCAGCGGATCACGTGCCACCATGCTGCCCCCGGTAGCACCGCGCGATGACGAGCCGATCGTCAAGGGCACCGTCAACAAGTTCCTGGGCAGCCGGCTCGACGAATACCTGAAAGCCCGCAACATCAAGACCGTCATCGTCTGCGGCACCGCCGCCTCAGGCGCCGCACTGCACACCGCCACCGGCGCTGCCCAACTCGGTTACAAGATCGTGCTGCCGGTCGATTGCGTGCCGGGTGCCAGCCTGTTTGAGGAACAGGCGGCGGTCTGGAGCCTGCTCAACGGCCCGGGCACGACCCGCGTCACCACCGCCACCACACTCGACGCCATTCAGATCGAAAAGCCGTAAGTCCTTCAGCCAGTGGCGCTGCCAAGTCTCGACGGATGCACACCCCGCAAAATACTGCGCAGCTTGGCAGGTGGTACAGGTTTTTGTAAGAAGTACAAGCCTGCCGCTTGGGCTTGGCACGCGAGATTTCCATCCGCATCCGCGCTGATCAAACAAGCCGGGATCTCGCTGCCGACGATTTCGCGGACCAGGCGTATTGCATTGATGCCGTCATACCCGTCGTTTAACCGAAAGTCGCTCAGGATGAGGTCGGGAACCTGAGCTTGGCGGACCTGGTCACAGGCCATGAGCGCCCCTTCGGCCAGTGTGACGCGAATGCCCCAAGCTGTCAGCAGACTGTGCATCGCATCCCGGACCAATGCGTTGTCTTCAATCACCAATACCCGAACGCTGTCCAGACTAGGCTCTGCCTGCGGCCTGGCAGAACTCCGATGCGATCCATGATCGTCGCCACAATCGGCCTGACTGCCGCTCACATTTCTCCTTCGCAGGTCCGTGCGTGACGTTTCTGGATCAAACTCGGCATGGGGCATGGATCACTCCTCAATATACGAATTAGTGTGTATGTGAATTAGAGCATAAACAACATAGTTCAGGGTGTGAAGAAACCCCTGGTTCAGCAATTTGGCCAATGCGTGCGCGAGCTCCGTCTCGCCACCGGAATGAGTCAGATCGAGTTTGGAGAAAAATGCGGCTTCTACCAGACCTACCTAAGCCGCATCGAGAACGGACAAGCCAACCCGACACTCAACGCCATTGAGGTTATTGCGAATGGTTTGGGCATGAGCATTTTTGAGTTGTTCGAGCACCTTAAAGAACAACCCGGCTGACAGACACGTCATTGCTTCACTGCGGCCCATGGTTGCCTGAAACAAGTCCACCTCGGCCAGAACGACAAAAGGGTCGAATCGTAGGCTGATTTTCCCGATTTACGCACCTCAAACTTCGGCGCGCCGCAATCGCCAACTCATAGAATGATGTCATGAACATCGACCTTAAACTTCAGCCCGCCGTGGCCGCGTCGCTGGCCAAGTGGCATGAGATGGTGGCGCAGCGGGATTTGTCCACGCTGTCGGCCCTGCTGCACCCGAATGCCGTATTCCGCTCGCCGATGGCCCACAAGCCCTATGCCAGCGCCCAGGCGGTCGCGTTGATCCTCAACACGGTAATGACGGTCTTTAGCAACTTTGTCTATCACCGCCAACTGGCCACGGCGGATGGCCTGAGCGTGGTGCTGGAGTTCAGCGCCAACGTCGGCGACAAGGCGCTCAAGGGCATCGACCTGATCGCGTTTGATGAACAAGGCCTGATCGTCGATTTTGAAGTCATGGTGCGCCCCATGAGCGGCCTGCAGGCCCTGGGCGCCGAGATGGGCCAGCGCCTGAGCGCCTACCTGCCAGCCTACAAAGCAGCGCAGTGAACGCCAAGCAGGCGCAGCTTATCGGCTTGGCACTGGCCCTGCCGTTCCTTCTGTTGGGCAGCGGATGCAGCACGCAGGCCTGGTACGAAGGGTTCAAGATCAGCGCCGAGAACGAGTGCTACAAACTGCCACCCGGCGCCGCCGCGCAATGCCTGGCGCGCCTGAACAAAATGACGCACGAGGAATATGAGAAGGAGCGGACTTCAAAGTAGCCTTTGTACCGCGCCAGGTCCAGAAAGACTAAAGGGTTAGCATGAATTAACACGCTAACCCTCGTCATTTTTGGTGCGGCTGGCAGGAATTGAACCCACTACCCCTTGGTTCGTAGCCAATAGATTTAGTGTTTTTTAAGATCCATAACGGTCCACGAAAATTATATTTATCGTTATAAATCAACAACTTGAACGAAAACATCGTCCACAATCATCCAAAGTCGTACAATCAAAGCCGGCGAGAAACGGTAACTGAACGGTAACCAGAGTCTCCGTGATTCATCCATGATCGAACAAGGAACAGGATATGGGCAGCATCACAGACAAGGAAATGGGGTCGAAGGTGAACGGCACCGACCAGTGGTTTATCGACCCCGGGCCACGTGGCTCGGGACGATTCATGGGCAGAATAACTGCCGCTGGCGAGCGGTCGTTCTACTTTCGTTACACGACCACCACAGGGCGGCGTGACACGATGCCTATTGGCCCCTACGACCCGAAGGGTCGACAAGGATTTTTCACACTCGCGGCAGCGCGGGAGAGGGCCGCACATTGTGCAAAGCTATACAGAGAGGGGGCCCGCGACCTGCGCGGGTACTTTGGACAGGTCGAAGCGGATCGACTGGCGGCTGTTGAAGCTGAACGTGAGTTGGCCGATAAAGAGGCTCACCGAACCAAGGAAGCTGAGCAGCAAGCGGAACTGGAAAAACAGCGCAGATTAACGATCAAGCAAGTGTTTGACCGCTGGGCAGCAACTGACTTAACACCACATCTCGGCGGGGACGGCAAACGTATTGGCCGCAGGGACGGGGGGCAGTTTGTGCGTGAACAGTTTGAGCGCCGAGTGTTTCCTCATTTGGGCGATGTTGCCTTGGTCGATGTGCGTAAGGCCGATGTTCTGGCGGTACTCGATGCCGTCAAAGCTGAAGGCAAGCTGCGCACCACCAACGTACTCTTGGCGGATCTCAAGCAAATGTTTCGATTTGCGGCCGAGCGGGAAATTATCGAGCACAGCCCCATCGAACTGCTCCGCAAACGAAATATGGGCGGCAAGGATGTCAAGCGTGCCCGCGTTCTGTCCAACGAAGAGATAACAGCGCTTGTTAAACAGCTTCCAAAAGCCAATTTGAGCAAGCGGACTGAGATCGGTATCTGGATTATTCTGGCCACGGGATGCCGTGTCGGAGAGCTGATGGGGGCCGTCTGGAACGACCCAAGGCCTGATCAATCAGCTCTGCTCAAATGGATAGCTGAGCAACACCCGCTTCGACCATCAGAGGCACCAAAGTTAGGCGTCATAGACTTGGCGGCCCGCACGTGGTACCTACCAACGACAAAGAACCAACGGGATCACACAATCCACCTGAGCGACTTTGCGGCGAAACAGTTTTCTAAATTGGCCGAGCTTCGTGAAGTTGATCCTGTAACCAACAGGCCGATGACATGGGTGTTCCCGGACCGACAAGGCACTGGACCGGTTTGCATCAAATCCTTTGGCAAGCAAATCTCTGATCGTCAGCGCAGCATTGAGACACGCATGAAAAATCGTAGCAGTGCAGTTGATGCTTTAACCCTACCAGGTGGCCACTGGACCGCGCATGACCTACGCCGAACAACGTCCACCATGATGAGCCAGCTAGGCATATCAAATGATGTGATCAACGAGTGTGAAAACCACATCAAGCAGGGCATGAGCGCCGTATACATTCAGGACCGACGTGAAACCGAACAGGCGAGCGCTTACGACGCGGTGGGGCAAAGATTGACCAAGTTACTTGCGCTTGCCAAGAAGAAGTAGGACCCAGCATGGCCACTATCAAACCAGACACCCGATTGAAGGACAAACTCATAAAGAAGGAGGTCGCCAGACTGGGCAAACGTGCTGCCGACAAACAGTCAATGGAGAATTTGCTTGCACGTATCCCTCAGGTCGACCGGGCGGTTATCCCTATAGCTGTCAGCACGCTGATGGATGCGGCTGATCAGTACATGGCGGACCGACCCATAGTCGATAAGGCCGGCCGACGCAGCAAACCTGGAATTGCTGAAGCGCGGGCCAGTGTGCGGGCACTACAAAAAAGTCTGAGTCTTACGGAGGATCAACTAGATAATTTGCCGCTGAATGCGCTCACTGCGATTACTGAAGCCTTGAAAGGACCCCTGGGTAAGTCGAAGGCAGAAGTTGCGAGACTACACAGCGCGGTGAAAAAGGCCAGCGCGTCATTGGCGAGGGAAGAAAACAAGACGCGAGACGTTGCTCGCAATGTTCTTGCCGGTCAAGTTGCGGTGGTGTTTCGTGACATCCTCGCTATCAAGCCTGCCTCAACACGTGATGATGCTACCAACGTCACTGGCAAGCAAGGTGGTGCGGCATATGCGACCGTGCTTAGAGCCACGTTGGTTATTGCGGGTGTCTCTCAGGTCAAGCTAGGCCCGCTAATTGACATCGGCCTGGAACAGCTTGCTGATCTAGACCTGCCTCACAACCTTAAGTAGTTACTGAATCCAACTCAAAATCGAGACACATTTAGGAACTATTTAAGCTTCACGCCAAAAACTATTCTTACGCCATCGTCCAACTGGTTCCCCGGACATCTCTTAAGGAGACACGCATGGCTACGGAATTCCAAAGACCTCAGGTCATTCTCAAGCGCAAGCAGGTACAGGCTCGCACGGCTCTGTCGCGGTCTGGTATTTACCAGAAGATGGCTGAAGGCACGTTCCCAAAGTCGATTTCCCTCGGTCCTCGCGCCGTTGGCTGGCTCGAGTCCAGCATCGACCAGTGGATACAAGGTCGTATCGAGTTGTCTGCCAAGGTGGGAGTCTGATATGAAAGACACCGTCAAAAACCCGAAGCCGAGTCCAACGGCGAACGGCGCGCAGCAGCTTGTAGTCAACTTCGGCACCCGCAACCGTGACGCCTTCCCGATTGAGCAGAAGATGACCTGGGCTGCGCTTACTAGCCAGCTCAGCGTCCCGGACACCACACGTGGGACGTTGCCGCTGGCGGAATATCTGGCTCTCGACAAGGAGATCCCCAAAGAGAAGCGCATCCGAAACGCCGAGAAGGACGGTGCCTACTTCATCATGGGATCGTTCTCCAAGCCGGGCACACGGGATGCCGCAGACATCGCGTTCATGACCGGCTTTGTCGGTGACATCGACAGCGGCACAGTCAGCAAGGAGGATCTGCTGGTCAAGCTCAAGGGGCTGGAGTACATCGTATACAGCTCCTACAGCCACGGGCCGATTGTGCCGAAGTGGCGCTTCATACTGCCGTACCCAACACCGGTCAGTGTGGCTGACCATAAACGAACCTACGCCCACTGGCAGCAGGTGTTCGATGGCCAGCTTGATACCCGCTGCAACACCCCCGCGCAACTCTGGTACACCCCCGCATGCCCGCCGGATGCCGGACCGTACTTCGAGTTC
Organism: uncultured beta proteobacterium; assembly: GCA_903914175.1. Lineage (GTDB taxonomy): Bacteria > Pseudomonadota > Gammaproteobacteria > Burkholderiales > Burkholderiaceae_C > Rhodoferax. The sequence continues at coordinate 13,226 of CAIWNX010000115.1, forward strand.
ATCACTGGGGTCGGTGATCTGTTCGACCCAGCTAGCGTGCCCGTCGTCGTGGCCGCGCCGACAACCATGAGCAGTGCGCTAACTGTGATGCCGATCAAACCCCTCAAGAGTCTGTCGTCCTATCAGTTGGAACGCCTGAACAGTGCGCTCGGTGCTACGCCTGCTGACGATCGAGACGACTGGATACGTGTCGGGATGGCGCTGAAGCAAGAACTGGGTGCTGACGCGGGGCGAACGCTCTGGATGGACTGGTCAAGAAAGTCATTGAAATTCGACGAAGACGACGCCGACGCAACATGGGACAGCTTCAACGACATAGCCCCTGCATCTGCCGTGACTTTGGGTACGGTCTTCTATCTAGCAAAAGAAAACGGGTGGATCGATCAGCAACGCGAGATGCATGAAAAGGTGCGGGCACTCGACGATATTCACTTCGTCGCATTTGAAGGCGGTAAGTGCTGGGTGTTCAAGGAAGACTTCGACCAAGAACTCAATCGCCCTGTGCTGACCAGGATCGCGTTGAAAGCCTTCGGCGAGTTTTACGCCAATCAGAAGGTTGCAGTCCAGAACGACGACAAGACCATAATGGTTGACATCGCTTACTTGTGGCACAAGCATCCGGCTCGACGCACGTTTGACAAAGTTGTCTTTATGCCAGGACTGCCGACGCCGCTCAGGTGCTACAACTTGTGGCGTGGGTTCCCGATCCCGCCCGTTAAGGGAGACTGGAGCCTGCTTCGGCAGCACATCCTGGAGATCATCTGCGACGGCGATACCGAGTGCGAGGAATACCTGCTGAACTGGATGGCCTACGCGATCCAGCACCCAGACAGGAAGGGCGAAGTTGCCATCGTAATGAAGGGTGAACGCGGTACGGGCAAGGGTAAGGTCGCTCAACTGCTGGGCATGCTCTTCGGTGAGCACAGCCTGCAAGTTACTCAGACCAGGCATTTGATCGGACACTTCAATGCGCACCTCAGGGCCTGCGTCTTTCTGTTCGCCGACGAGGCACTTTGGGCGGGTGACAAGGAAGGCGAAAATGCCCTTAAGGCCCTGGTGACCGAGGACACGCTCCAGATCGAGGGCAAGGGTGTCAACGTCATCACGGCGCCCAATCGGCTCCACATCATGATGGCATCTAACAACGACTGGGTGGTGCCGGCGGGCAACAAGGAGCGGCGATACTTTGTCTTGGAGGTCAGCAGCAAGCGCATCCAGGACCACGCCTATTTTGCAGCCATAGACGATCAGATGCTGAACAAGGGCGGCCTGTCTGCAATGATGTTCGACCTTGTCCACCGCAATATCTCCGCTTTCAACGTGCGCAAGTTCAAGTGGACCGATGCGCTGGATGATCAGGTACTGCGGTCACTCGACCCAGCGATGCAGTGGTGGATGGATCACCTCGGTAAGACGCACCCGTGCTGGCAATTTCAAAAGCGGGAAACCCTCAGTGAGGATTTTGCGAAAAGCAATGGCACCTTCAACTGTAAGAGCTCAGAGACGAAGCTCGGAATGTTCTTAAATAAGGTGGTCCCGGTTGGCCTAAAGAAGGTTCAGCACTCTTTTCTGAATGTTGCGCGTAGTGCTTATCCGCCACCCGCCCCTACGGAATGTTATGAGTTTCCTGATCAGGGGCTCTGTCGACAGGAGCTGCAGCGGCAACTGGGCCTGAAGAAAGACCCTTGGGCATGAGGTGGAGGGGTACCTTTTTGCACCTTTGGGCTCACCTTCAAAACGAAAAAAGGTAGATTTGGTGCGGGTTCCGACACCTTTGATACCTTTTCACCTTGTTTCTCATGAAAATAAAAGTAGCATTTATAAAAGTAAAAAACCGGGGTGAAGGTGCCAAAGGTGTTTACCCCCCCACTCTTGCACTAGGCGGCCCGCCCCGCCTCAATGATCCGCACCAGCTCGGCGTCGCTGAGTTGATTCACGCGGTCGATCTCAACCTGGCAACCCACATCCAGGTCAACCTTTTTGACCTCAGGTGCGTAGTACCCCATCAGGCGCCCTATCTCCGACCATCCCCGGATCATGGCTGCCGGGTTACCCTGCAAACGTGCCATTTCTATGCTCTGCGTGAGGCCGTTTAAGACGACTTCGCGCTCAAGACATAGCCGGGTAGCGTCAGCGGCTTGCAGAGCCTCCAGGCGCGCGCGCAAGTTAGGGTTGGTTAATAGTCGGCATCCGGTCACTTTCGCACCAATCGGCTTGTACCCGGCCCGAATCGCGGCCTGCGCCGCGTTCCCGTCAACCAGGTACTCGGTGACGAAGCGGGTCTGTTTTGCGGACAAGGTTTGGGGCTGCATGGTAACTATATTTTACCATTTGCGCATTAAAAGCATTTAACGTCTGCTATCTATATCAAAAAACACAACATAAGCAATTAAATGTAAACGCTAAGTTATGTCAAAACCGCGTCTGCCGCCTGCAATTTGACGCGCAACCTCTGGACCTAAAGACCTTGTTGCCAGCGATGATTAGGGTTTACCCTTACATTTCATCCGTTTCAATCTCAAAAGGATTCACCATGTTCAACTTCATCAAAGCCCTGCTGCCCAGTCTCAAGTCCCAAAAGGACATGGACGACGCTCATCTTGCCAATGCATCAAGCGCCAGCGATCTTGAGGCACGTAAGGTCGCCATCGAGGTCCGCAATCTCTGGACTTCCCAGGGCGGGCTGCCAGCCTAAGGCGCACGCTATGGCTCAAATACTTTTATATCAGCAAGCCTGCAACAAGGCCCGGCGAGCGTCACAGCTGATACGCAGCCTCCCGTTCGACACGGCTCGGGAAACGTACGCCCAGGCGGTTCGACTCGGATTCATCAAGGACTCGATGCTGGCTGAAGCCAAGTTTGCCCAGTCGCTCGGCGCTCTAGAGGCCCTGACCCTGGGTCCATGGCTGTGCGCTGGCGCTGGTGTCGTACGTGCTGCTGCACCAAGTCGCCACGCAGGCCACCGCCACCAGCATCGCCCCCGGCCAAGTTGGGTCTCTGATGGTTCAGAGCTTCTGGCGCGGACTGGCCACTGCGGGACAGTATTTCGTACCCATTCTGTGCCTGGCCGGCGCTGCGATGTCAGCCTACCGTCGCCATCAACGTCAAGCTCTCGTCGCCAACGCAGGCAGCGGCAAAGCAGCCGACGCCTTGGACGGCATCAGCTGGCAGGAATTCGAGATACTGGTCGGAGAAGCCTTCAGGCTCCAGGGTTACCAGGTAGCCGAAACCGGCGGTGCTGGGCCTGACGGTGGCGTAGACCTGGTGCTGCGCAAGGGCGGGGAGAAGTTCCTGGTTCAATGCAAGCAGTGGAAGGCCTTCACCGTGGGCGTCACGATCGTGCGTGAGCTCTACGGCGTCATGGCGGCGAACGGTGCTGCGGGCGGCTTTGTCGTCACGTCCGGGCGCTTCACCGACGAGGCCAAGACGTTCGCCCAGGGCCGCAATGTCACGCTGATAGACGGTCCTGCCCTCCTTAAACTGATCCAGCAGGCAAAGGCTGCGCGCCAGTCTGGCAACAAGGAGCCAGTAACGCCAGTAGCTGCTTCACCCAAGGCAGTCATGCAGCCGCTGTGCCCTTCATGCTCCAAGCCGATGGTGCGCCGCACTGCCAAGAAGGGCGGCACCGCCGGCAGCACGTTCTGGGGCTGTGTCGACTTCCCGGCGTGTCGCGGGACTCGGCAGAACCAGTAGCCGCCCCCGAGCACCCGGACATACACTTCCACCATGGCAAACCCCAACCTCTCATCCTTCATCTGGTCCGTCGCCGACCTCCTTCGTGGTGATTACCGGCAATCCGAGTACGGCAAAGTCATCCTGCCATTCACCGTGCTGCGCCGCCTGGACTGCGTGCTGGAGGCCACCAAGCCCGCCGTTCTGGCCGAGAAGGCGAAGCGCGAGGCCGCTGGCCTGAACGCCGAGCCCTTTCTGCTGCGCAAGGCCGGCCAGTTCTTCTACAACACCTCGCCGCTCGACCTTAAGAAGCTCATGGGTGACCAGGACCACATTGGCGAGAATCTTCGCGCATACATGCAGGCGTTTTCGCCCGCGGTGCGCGACATCTTCGAGAGCTTCGAATTTCACACCCAGATCGACAAGCTGGCCAAGTCGGGTCTGCTGTACATAGTGACCGAGAAGTTCGCAACCATCGACCTGCACCCCAACGTCGTCAGCAATGCTGAGATGGGCACGGTGTTCGAGGAGTTGATCCGCAAGTTCGCTGAACTCTCAAACGAAACCGCCGGCGAACACTTCACCCCGCGTGAGGTGATCCGCCTCATGGTCAACCTGCTGTTTATCGAAGACGACCAGGCCCTGACCAAGCCCGGCGTGGTGCGCAGCCTGTACGACCCCACAGCGGGCACCGGCGGCATGCTGAGCGTGGCCGACGAGCACCTGTCCAGCCTGAACCCTGATGCCCGGCTGGTCATGTACGGCCAGGAACTCAACCCTGAGTCCTACGCTATCTGTAAGGCGGACATGCTGATCAAGGGTCAGGACATCGCTAACATCATCTTCGGCAACACTCTGTCTGCCGACGGTCTGCCGGGCAAGGTATTTGACTACAGCCTGTCGAACCCACCGTTCGGTGTCGAGTGGAAGAAGATCGAGACCCAGATACGCAAGGAATACGAGCAGCAGGGCTACAACGGGCGCTTCGGTCCTGGTCTGCCGCGTGTCAGCGATGGCTCCCTACTGTTTCTGTTGCACCTGATCGCCAAGATGCGCCCGGCTGTGGACGGCGGCAGCCGCTTCGGTATCGTTCTGAACGGCTCACCCTTGTTCACCGGCGGTGCCGGGAGCGGTGAGAGTGAGATACGCCGCTACGTGCTGGAGAACGACCTGGTCGAGGCCATCATCGCCCTGCCGACCGACATGTTCTACAACACCGGCATCAGCACCTATGTCTGGATCGTCAGTAACCGCAAGCCGGCGGCCCGCAGGGGCAAGGTACAGCTGATCGACGCCAGCAGCTTCTGGCAGAAGATGCGCAAGAGCCTGGGCAGCAAGCGCAAGGAACTGAGCCCGCAGCACATCGACGACATCACCCGGCTGTTCGGCAACTTCGAGGAGCTCACCCGCGACGGCGTGCCCATCAGCCGCATCTTCGCAAACGATGCGTTCGGGTACCACACCATCACCGTCGAGCGCCCGGAGCGTGATGCCGCGGGCAAGGTCGTGCTGGGCACCAAGGGCAAGGGTAAGGGCAAGCCGGTGCCGGACGCCAGCCTGCGCGACACCGAGAACGTGCCGCTCAGCGACGACATTGCCGACTACTTCAAGCGTGAGGTGCTGCCTCATGCGCCCGACGCCTGGATCGACATCGAGAAGACGAAGGTCGGTTACGAGATACCGTTCAACCGGCACTTCTACGTCTTCAAGCCACCACGCCCGCTGGCAGAGATTGATGCCGAGCTTAAGGGCGTCACCGACCGCATACTGACCATGATCAACGGACTGACGGCATGAGCTTCCCGCGGTACCCGGAGTACAAGGACAGCGATGTGGAGTGGCTGGGGCAGGTGCCGGGGCATTGGGAAGTTGCCCGACTGAAACGATCAACCATCAGCTCAAAGAACGGCGTCTGGGGTGAAGAAGCAAAACAAGATGAAAACGACATACCTTGCGTTCGTGTTGCTGACTTTGATCGGCAAGCGCTTCGTGTTGTTTTGACCGAACCAACAATTCGCAACATCGTTGACAGTGAACGAGTCGGACGCATACTCGTACGAGGCAACCTGCTTCTTGAAAAATCTGGCGGCGGAGAAGGCCAGCCGGTCGGATGCGTTGTACTTTACGACGACCCACTCCCAGCAGTTTGCTCCAACTTTGTAGCTCGCGTTCAGATAGCGGCAGGCATGGATTCAGCTTTTTGGCGATATGTTCATGCCGCTGCTTATGCTGTGCGGTTGAACACTCGGTCTATTAAGCAGACTTCTGGCATACAGAACCTCGACGCTTCGCAGTATTTTGACGAGCGAGCAGCGTTCCCGCCCCTCCCCGAACAAATCCAGATCGCAGCCTTCCTCGACCGCGAGACCGCGAAGATTGATGAGCTGGTAGCCGAGCAGCGGCGACTGATGGACCTGCTGAAGGAAAAGCGACAAGCCATCATCTCACACGCAGTCACCCGGGGTCTGAACCCGGACGCGCCCATGAAACCGTCGGGCATCGAATGGCTGGGCGATGTGCCGGCGCATTGGGAGGTTAAGCCGATGCGCATGATCGCCAACGTCGTTCGTGGTGCCTCGCCCCGTCCGGCAGGCGACCCCAGATACTTTGGTGGTGACGTGGTGCCTTGGGTGACAGTTGGGGAGATTACGAAGGATGACGACGTTTACTTGACCGAGACAGAGTTCTTCCTGACCGAAGAAGGATCCACACACAGCAGCCTTTTCAAGTCTGGAACCCTCATTTATTCAAACAGTGGTGCCACACTTGGAGTGCCCAAGGTGCTCAAGATCGACGCATGTGCGAATGACGGCGTCGTGGCTTTTTTGAATTTGGACAATCGCGTTCAAACTGAATTCTTGTATCACTATCTGGCATCCATCACAGACAGTATTCGAGAGAAGGTGAAACAAGGCTCTGGGCAACCAAACCTGAATACCGACATCGTGAAAGACCTTCGATTTGGGCTTCCACCATTGCCTGAACAGAAATTGGTCGTTGCCCGAATCACCGAAATTGCGAATCAGTTTGGGGCGCTCACCACCGAAGCCCAGCACGCCATCGACCTGCTGCAAGAACGCCGCAC
>CAIWNX010000116.1 GCA_903914175.1 uncultured beta proteobacterium
CCTGGGCACTTTGATGCCGTATCCATCAGAGGATCCACCTCGATCACTCGAAGTCTCTTCCTGAAAGACGGCTGTTCATGCTCCTGGCGTTCAACGCTCTCGTGTTTACCCCGTGGGAGGGAGGCATCCATAGCATCTTGACCCGCAATCCATGTTTCGTGTGGCACTGGATCCCGGATCAAGTCCGGGATGACAGCCATGGGGTCCTGGAGGACAACTTCTCAAATCAATCAGGTATTTCCAAGTCGCGTTCCGGCGCGCAGCCGCCAGGCGGCCAGCAGCGCCAGCGCGCACAGGGCAGATAGCATGTAGAAGGCTTCGTTGAATGCCGCCATCCGGCCCGCACTGCTGGCAGGATTCGTCAGCACATCGCCGTGCACCGCCAGACGCCACTCCAGCACAATGCCGCAAATGCTGACGCCGGCGGCACCGCCGAGCGTGCGCAGGAAGTTGATGGCGCTGGAGCCCTGCGGCAGCAGTTCGCGCGGCAGGGCGCGTATCGAGCCCGAGTTGAGCGAGGGCAGGATAAAGCCCAGGCCGATGCGTCCCACGATGGCCCAGGCCGTCAGCAGCGCCAGACTGGCGCTCGGGCCGACTGTGCCCATCAGCGCAAAAGACGCTGCCAGCAAGACCAAACCCGTGCTGACCAGCAGGTGCGTTGGCTGCCGATCCGACAGGCGTCCGACCAGCGGAATCGTGATTCCGAGCATCAGTCCGGCCGGCAGCAGCACGGTGCCGACGTGCGATGGTGACAGCATCAGGCCCAGGCGCATGTAGACCGGCAACAGATAGGTCGAGCCGAACAGCGCCATGCCGTAGATGAAGGCGACGATGCTGCCCATGGCAAATGGGCGATGCGCAAACAGCGCCAGATTCATCAGCGGTGGCTCGCCGCCCTGCGCCAGCGCGCGGCCCAGTCGGTGCTGACGCACGATAAAGCTGATCATGGCAAGCGCTGCTGCCGCCAACAGCAGCAGGGCTGCCGGGCTGGCCCCGCCGTGTAGCTGCACCAGACCATTGAGCAGGCAGATGGTGCCGCTGCCGGCGAGCAGCAGGCCAGGCCAATCGAGCTTGCCCCCGCGGTGCTTGCCCATGCTGCTGGCCGGTGGTGTGGTCGGTACGTAACGGCGCGCCAGCCAGAGCGAGGCCAGACAGAAAGGCACGACCATGACAAAAATCGAGCGCCAGCCAAACCAGTCCACCAGCAAGCCGCCGATGCTGGGCCCGATGGCCGGTGCCAGCACCACGCCCATACCAAAGATGCCGCCGGCGCGCCCCTGTTCGTGCGGCTGGAAGGCTTGCACGATGATGATGGCCGGTATCGGCTGCACCACGCCAGCCGCCAGTCCGGCTACCACGCGCGCAGCCAGTACCAGTGAGAAATCAGGTGCCAGGCCGCCCACCACGTTGCCCGCGAGCAGGACCAGCATGGTGCCGGCGTAGGTGCGCCGGTAACCGTAGCGTGCCAGCAGCCAGGGCGTGGTCAGCATCGATACCGTCATCGCGATCATGAAGCCCGAGGCCACCCACTGCGCGCGCTCCTGGCCGAGTCCGAAGTGGCGGCTCATGTCCGGCACGGCCACGTTGATGATGGTCGATGACATGATGGCCGCCATGGTGCCGACCATGACGGCGAGCAGCAACAGCCAGCGGTAACGCTCGCCATATCGGGCTTCGAGTTCAGACGCGGTGGCGCTGTGGCCGGGCATGGTTTTCCCCAAAGTGACGGGCTAAAGAACTAGCGCATGATAGAGCCAGTGTGGAGGGGCGAAAAGTGCATACCAATTTCAATCTCAACGAGCACCTGGGTTCGGGTACGCGCAGCAACAAGATTGTTTCGGCCGCTGAAGCCGTGCGTCTGGTGCATGACGGCGACACCGTAGCGACCTCGGGTTTTGTCGGTGTTGGCTTTGCCGAAGGCATCGCCATTGCGCTGGAGCAGCGTTTTCTGGAAAGCCAACGTGATGGTGGCGTTGGCAGCCCGGGGCAGTTGACCCTGGTCTACGCCGCTGGCCAGGGTGATGGCAAGAGCCGAGGACTCAATCACTTTGGCCACCGTGGCATGGTCAAGCGCGTCATTGGCGGCCACTGGGGTCTGGTGCCGGCCTTGCAGAAACTCGCTGTGGACAACGAGATCGAAGCCTACAACCTGCCCCAGGGTGTGATTTCGCATCTGTTTCGCGACATCGCAGCCGGCAAGCCGGGCACGCTGACGCATGTCGGACTCGATACCTTTGTGGATCCGCGTTTTGGTGGTGGCAAGATCAATGTGCGCACTACGGAAGACCTGGTGCGCCTGATGCCGATTGACGGTCGTGACTACCTTTTCTACAAGGCGTTCCCGATCACGGTGGGCATCATTCGCGCCACCACGGCCGACCCCGATGGCAACCTGAGCATGGAGCGCGAAGCCCTCACGCTCGAATCGCTGGCCATCGCCATGGCGGTGCGCAATTCGGGTGGCATCGTGATTGCCCAGGTCGAGCGCATTGCAGCGCGCGGCAGCCTGCATCCACGCCAGGTGCGCGTGCCCGGTGTGCTGGTCGACGCCGTGGTGCTGGCCACCGAGCCGGCGCACCACATGCAGACTTTTTCCGAACAGTACAACCCGGCTTATTCGGGCGAAATCCGCGTGCCGGTGGAGTCGCTGGCCGTCATGCCGCTGAGCGAGCGCAAGGTCATCGCCCGGCGCGCTGCGATGGAGTTGCGCTCTGACAGCGTGGTCAACCTGGGCATTGGCATGCCCGAGGGGGTTTCTGCCGTGGCGACGGAAGAGCAGTTGATCGACCTGGTGACGCTCACCGCCGAGCCAGGTGTGATCGGCGGCATCCCGGCCAGCGGCATGAGCTTTGGCGCTGCCGTCAACACGCAGGCGATTCTCGATCAACCGAATCAGTTTGACTTCTACGATGGTGGCGGGCTTGACCTGGCCGTTCTCGGTCTGGCGCAGGCCGACGCGCAGGGCAATCTCAATGTCAGCAAGTTTGGCACGCGGCTGGCCGGTGCCGGCGGCTTCATCAATATCAGCCAGAACGCCAAGATGGTGGTTTTTGCCGGCACCTTCACCGCCGATGATCTGGATGTGCGCATCGAAAATGGTCGCCTGCACATCGTGCGCGAAGGCCGCACCCGCAAATTCGTCAAGGCCGTGGAACACCGCACTTTCAGCGGCCGGGAAGCCTGCCGACGCGCCCAGCGCGTGCTCTACGTGACCGAGCGTTGCGTCTTTCGTTTGATGACCGAGCGACCCGAGGGTGGTCTGGAACTGATCGAGATTGCGCCGGGCATTGACCTGCAGCGCGACGTGCTGGCGCAGATGGATTTTGTGCCAGCGATCAGTCCCGAACTCAAACTGATGGACGAAGTTCTTTTCCTGGCCGGCAAGATCGGCTTGCGCGAACGCCTGCTGGCAACGCCGCTGGCGCAGCGCTTTGAACTCGACCGCGCGCAGCGCACCCTGTTCATCAACTGTGAAGGCCTGGCGATCGATGCCCTGGCCGACATCGTGCAGGTGGAGCAGATGATTGATGGGCTGCTTTCGCCCATCGTGCACAGCCCGGCGCAGCGGGTGGCGGTGATCGTTAACTACGACAGCTTCACCATTGCGCCGACCCTGGTTGATAGCTATTCGGCCATGGTTCGGCGGTTAACCACACGCTTTTACAGCCGTGTCACGCGTTACGGCTCGGGCGGTTTCCTCAAGGCCCGGGTGGCGGCCGGTTTGGCGTCATCGGCGCCGCCGAACCGTTAGCTGTTGTAACGGCGGGCGGTGCTGGCCGTCAGCAGAAGATGGCCCTACATGCGAGAATGGCACGCACTCTGGAACCCTCTGTTGAAAACTCGAGCAAAAATTCTCGGCATCGTTCTCTTTTGCATCGTGTCAGGCGCACAGGCCTTGACGCTGGGGCGTCTGCAGGGTGCCGCCCTGATCGGTCAGCCACTTGACGTTGCCGTTGAGATTGCGCTGGACCCGACCGAGAGTGCGTCGGCCCTCTGTCTTGACGTTGAACTTTTCCAGGCCGATGTGCGTCAGGACGCCAGCCGCGTCCGGCTTCAAGTGGAAGCCACCGCGCCCGGCATGGCCCGTGTGCGCGTGCTGACCTCGGCGGTGATGGAGGAGCCGGTTGTCAGTTTCAATCTGCGCAGCGGTTGCGGCGCCAAGACCAGCCGACATTACGTCATGCTGGTGGACTTCCCGGCCCAAGTCGTGGCGCTACCGGTGCCGCTGCTGGTAGTGGCTGCGAGCCCCGCCGCAAGCCCGGCGTCGTCACCGGTTAAGCCTGAATCAGTTGCCAGTGAAGCAGCAGCGCCGCCGGCGTTGACGCAAGCGGGTGCCGAGACGGTGGTGGTCCCTGCTGCGCCGGACAAGGTGGTCAGCAAGGTCGCCTCCAAACCCCGACAGAAAGTACAACGACATCGTGCGGCCAAGAGCACCAAAGCGCGGCGCAACACAACGGCCGTCAAACGGCGCGCCGTGAGCGCGCCCGTGCCGGCCAAGCCCGCATCGGCACCGGGGCAGGCACGACTCAAGCTCGACCCGCTGCAGGTGCCGCCTGAGAAGACTGCCAGTGCGCCAGCAGTGGCGGCCTCGGCGCCAGCCTCGGAGCCGGTTGCCGATGACAGCCAGAAGGTTCAGGCACTCCAGGGCGACGTGCAGGCTTTGCGCGCTGCCGCGGCCAAGACCGAGGCCAGTTTGGCCGAGGTGAAGAATCGATTGCAAAAGGCGGAGTCGGAACGCTATTCCGGCGCGCTGGTTTTGGGCTTGTTGGCCTTGCTGCTGGCCAGTCTGTTGGCTGCGGCGCTGTTGTGGACGCGCCAGCGCCGCTCGGGCGTCGCTGAACAGGATTGGTGGAGCAAGCCGGCACCGCCCAAGGATGCGACTGTGCCGGTCAAGGAAGCGACAGCCAACCAACCGCCGGCGCCAACGCCCGTGCTGCCGGCCGCTCGCCAGCAGCCAGCCCGCGCCACGGCCAAGCTGTCGACGCCAGCGTTTGATCAGCCACCTGTGAGCGATTCGGTTTTTTCCGAGTTGATGCGCCACGACGCGGACGATGCGCCCAGTAACGTGGCGCCGACGGGGGCGATAGCACCCGCCAGGGACGCGCGGCAATTGGCAACCGAGCCGATCCGCAAGCTGCGCCAGCAGGCGCAGGAACTGATGGCTGCGGGCAAGGCGGATGCCGCTGTGCAACTGTTGCGCCAGCAAATTCGCGACAGCCGCGAGCCCAATCCCTTTGTCTACCTGGACTTGCTGGGTCTGCTGCATGCGCTGGGGCGACAGGCTGATTTCCATTTGTTTTCGCAAGACATGAAGTTGCTGTTCAACGTGGAACTTCCCGATTTTGTTTTTTTCCGCGAACCGGGTCGAGGGCTTGAGTCCTACCCCAAGGTTTTGTCGCTTATCAGCGGACTCTGGCCCAAACCGGAAGTGCTGCTGGCGATTGAGTCCTGCGTTTTCCGTGATCCATGGGCCAATAAGAGTCAGCCTTTCGATCTGGCCGCATTCACTGATCTGCTGCTGCTGCACGGCGTTGCCCAAAGCGATGCGACCGATACCAACAGAGCCCTGGACATCGATCTGACGCGCTTGCTGCCGGGCGTTTACGGCCCGGATGGCGCCAACACCAGTCCGGGCCCGCTCTAATTTGAGGCTGTCTGGGCGCCGGATTGAGGCCGGGCAGTCGGCCTTCCTACAATGCAGCGATGTCGTCAGAAATTGAAGCGCGCAGCGCCGCCGAACCCCTTTTGTTGCACAACCTCAACCCTGAGCAGCGCGCCGCCGTCACGCTGCCGGCCGAGCACGCGCTGATCCTGGCCGGTGCCGGCTCTGGCAAGACCCGCGTTCTGACCACACGCATCGCCTGGCTGCTGCAGACCGGGCAGGTCGCGCCCGGCGGCGTGCTGGCCGTCACCTTCACCAACAAGGCCGCGCGCGAGATGATGACGCGCCTGTCCGCCATGCTGCCGCTCAATGTGCGCGGCATGTGGATCGGCACTTTTCATGGCCTGTGCAATCGCTTTCTGCGCGCGCACTGCAAGCTGGCCAATCTGCCCTCCACCTTCCAGATTCTTGATACGCAGGACCAGCTCTCGGCCATCAAGCGCTTGTATAAGCAGTTCGGCATTGACGACGAGCGCTTTCCTCCGAAGCAACTGCAGTGGTTCATTGGCGGCAATAAGGAAGAGGGCTTGCGCCCGAACATGGTGGAGGTGCGCGATCAGGAGACGCGCAAGAAGGTCGAGATCTACCAGCTCTACGAAGACCAGTGCCAGCGCGAGGGCGTGGTCGATTTCGGCGAACTGATGCTGCGCAGCTTCGAGGTGCTGCGTGACAACGACCCGATCCGCGAGCATTACCAGCGGCGCTTTCGCCACATCCTGATCGACGAGTTTCAGGACACCAACAAGCTGCAATACGCCTGGATCAAGATGCTCGCTGGCACCGGCGCCCATGGCTCGGTCGACGGCGAGGGTACATTCAACCCGACCGGCTGCGTGCTGGCCGTCGGTGATGATGACCAGAGCATCTACGCCTTTCGCGGTGCGCGTGTGGGCAACATGGCCGACTTTGTGCGCGAGTTCAAGGTACAGCACCAGATCAAGCTCGAAGAGAACTACCGCAGCGGCAGCAACATTCTCGATTCAGCCAACGAGTTGATCGCCCACAACAGCAAGCGCCTGGGCAAGAACCTGCGCACCAGCCAGGGCCCGGGCGAGCCGGTGCGCGTGTATGAGGCGACCAGCGACTTCGCCGAAGCGCAGTGGATGGTGGATGAGATTCGGGAACTCGTGGGGGCCGCCGCGCCGGGCCGCCCCAAGCAAGGCCGCGCCCCCTCGGGGGGCAGCGCAGCACACGAAGTGGCAAGCGTGGGGGCATATTTCGCGAGAAAGGAAGTGGCCGTCTTGTACCGCAGCAATGCGCAAAGCCGCGTCATCGAAACGGCGCTGTTTAACGCCGCCATGCCGTACAAGGTCTATGGCGGTTTGCGCTTTTTCGAGCGCGCTGAAATCAAGAATGCGCTGGCCTATTTGCGTCTGCTGGAGAACCCGCGTGATGACAACAGTTTTCTGCGCGCCGTCAATTTTCCGCCGCGCGGCATTGGCATGCGCAGCATCGAGCAGTTGCAGGACGCAGCGCGTGCCAGTGGCTGCTCGCTCAGCGACGCCGTCAGTGGTTTAAGCGGCAAGGCCGGCACCAACATCGGCGCTTTTCTGGCCGGCATCGAAGTGCTGCGCGAACGCACGCAGGGCTTGAGCTTGCGCGAGATCATCGAACTGGTGCTGGAGCACAGCGGCTTGATCGTGCACTACAAGGCCGATCGCGAAGGCGCCGACCGGGTCGAGAATCTGGAGGAACTGGTCAACGCGGCCGAGAGCTTTGTCTCACTCGAAGGCTTTGGTCGCGATGCGGTGGCGCTGCCGATCGACGAACACGCCGAGCCCGCAGCGGGCTTGACGCAATCACCGGCTTCGCAAGGGCGTGATTTCAGTCAGCCCTTGATCGACTTGCCAGCGCCCGACGCCGAGACCGGTGAGACGCTCTCACCCTTGGCGGCTTTTCTATCGCACGCGGCCTTGGAAGCGGGTGATAACCAGGCGCAGGCCGGGCAGGACGCGATCCAGTTGATGACGGTGCACGCCAGCAAGGGGCTGGAGTTTGACTGCGTCTTCATCACCGGCATAGAGGAGGGTCTGTTCCCGCACGAGAATTCGATGAGCGACCGCGACGGGCTCGAAGAGGAACGTCGTTTGATGTACGTCGCCATCACACGGGCTCGCCAACGACTCTACCTGAGCCACTCGCAGACGCGCATGCTGCATGGGCAGACACGCTACAACCTGCGCAGCCGCTTCTTCGAGGAGTTACCCGAAGAGGCGCTGAAGTGGATCACGCCGAAGAACCAGGGCTTTGGCGCCGGCCTGGGGGCTGATTTCTCCAGTGCCAGCGCTTCTCAGGCGCGCAATGGCCGCTCCTTCGGTGTTGATTATTCGAAATACGCCGCAAGCCCGCTGCCGAGCCGCAAGACCGAGCCGGCACACGGCCTGCGTGTCGGCGTCAAGGTGTTTCACACCAAGTTTGGCGAAGGCACGGTACTCGCGCTCGAAGGTGTCGGCGACGACGCCCGTGCCCAAATCAATTTCCCGCGCCACGGCGTCAAGTGGTTGGCGCTCAGTGTGGCCAAGCTGACGGTGGTGCCGTGAATCCGCCCGGCATGACGATCCATTTGTCGTCATTGCGAGGAGCGACAGCGACGTGGCAATCCATGCATTCAGAAGGCATGGATCGCCACGCTTCGCTCGCGATGACGACAGTG
Source organism: uncultured beta proteobacterium (assembly GCA_903914175.1). Lineage (GTDB taxonomy): Bacteria > Pseudomonadota > Gammaproteobacteria > Burkholderiales > Burkholderiaceae_C > Rhodoferax. The sequence goes on from CAIWNX010000116.1 coordinate 8,316, forward strand.
GCAATCCATTTCAATTCAGACTGGAGTGCAAGATGATGCAAACAAACACACGACTGCGCTGTGCGCTGCTGGGCGCTGCCCTGCTGCTGGCGCAAGCGGCTGGGGCACAGACCGCCACCGCGCCGCTGCCAGCGGCCAGCGCCGAGGCCGCGCCCACGCTTGGGCGGGAGATTGGCCTGCTGCTGCAGGACGCGCAGCGTCTGCTGGTTGAAGGCAAGGGCAGCGCGGCAGCGGACAAACTGCGCGCGGCCGAGGCGGTGGCGAACCGAACGCCCTATGAGCAGTATGTTCTGGCGCGCCTGGCGCTGGCGCTGGCCGGCTTGAACGGCGATGCCGAACGGGCGGCGCAACAGTTCGAGTTGGCCAGCCTTGGCCCCTGGCTGGCACAGGCCGACAAGCTGTCTGCGATGCAGACCGTTGCCAGTCTCTACTACAACGCCAAGCAATACGCCCAGGCCATCGAGTGGGCCAAACGTTACCAACAGGCTGGCGGGTTGGACGCCAGCGTCAACACCATGCTGATGCAAAGCCACTACCTGTCGGCCGACTACGCCAGTGCCGCCAAGGCCCTGCAAACCGAGGTTGACAAGGCGCTTGCGGCAGGCAAGGCGCCGTCTGAGATACACCTGCGAATGCTGGCCGATTCACAGGGTCGGCTCAAGGACGAAGCGGGCTACAGCCGCGGCCTGGAAGCCCTGGTGCAGTATTACCCGAGCCCGGAGAGCTGGCGCATGCTGCTGGCACGGCTCTGGGCCAAACCGCAGTTGGCACCGCGTCTGCATCTGCATTTGTTGCGGCTGCAACTGGCCAGCGCCGGCCTGGGCGAGGCCAGTGACTACAGCGAAATGGCGGAACTGGCCTTGCAGGAAGGCTCGGCGATCGAAGCCAGCCAACTGCTCGAACAGGGTTTTTCCAGCGGCGCGCTAGCGGCCACGGATCGCGTCCTGCAGGCGCTGCGTGACAAGATGGGCGCGGCAGCGGCGCAGGATCGCAAGACGCTCGAAGCCGATCTGCTGCGCGCGCGCAGCATGCCCGATGGCCTGGGCTTGTTCAACTACGGTTTCAGCCTGTTCCACAGCGGGCAGGGTGAACGCGGCCTGGCGCAAATGGAGCAGGCGCTGGCCAAAGGCATTGCGCGCAACGCCGATCTGGCCCGGCTGCGTCTGGTGGCGGCTTATGCGCAGGCCAAGCAGCGCGACAAGGCGATTCAAGTGCTGAGCGCGCTGGCGGGCAAGGGAGATTTGGTCGGGTACGAGGAGATCGTGCGCTACTGGAAGCTGTTGCTGCGCCAACCCTGAAAGCCGGCGCGAGCTGCATTCAGGCAGTTGGCGGCTGCTCAAAGGTGTCGCGGAAAGTGAAGTAGAGCGAGGCGAAGAACATGGTTGCCACCAGCAGCATGGCGGGGAACAGCAACTCACCGGCCAGATCGGCACTGCCCAGCAGCGCAGCCAGCGTCGTGATGCAGACCAATACCAGCACCAGCAGCATCAGCCACATCACGCCGAAGATGGCGTAGGCCCAGAAGTTGCGCAGACAGGCCACCAGACTGAAGAACAGGCTCTTGGCCGGCGACATGCCATGCCAGTGCACCAGGGCCGGCGCGTGCCAGAACAGCAGTGAGAGCGGCAGATGCAGCCCGATGAAGACCCACATCGCGCCCTGGAACGCGGGCTCAATCATCATCTCGCGCGTGGGCGTGGTGCCACCGAGGTAAACGCGTGCGAAGTCGCCGCCATCGACCAGACTCGACAGCGCCATCGCGCCCAGAAAACCTACTGTGTACAGGCCACCCAGGATCAGCATGGCACGCGTTTCCTTAGGCCCCGAGCGAAACGCCGAGAGCAGCAGCAACGGCATGGGGAAGCGCCCTTCGGTGGCTTCGCGCGTAGCCGCCATCAAGCCCAGGGTGGCAGCCGGCAGCAGTGCCATGGCGATGGCCAGCCCGACGTAGGGCAGGATACTGGCAATCGTCATGACGGCCATGAACATGAAGAACAGGCCGGCCAGCGCCAGTGGTTGGCGAAAGAAGGTCCGTACGCCCAGTTTGATCCAGACCATGCCGGTGCGGGCTGGAACGAGGTTGAGTTTCATGGTCAGTTCGCCGTGCGGGTTGACAGCGCGGTTGGTGTGACGCGCTGGCGCAGCACGCGTTCGAAATGGCTTGGATCGTGTTCCTTGAGCAGGCTGGCCGCGCGCGGCAGGTAAAAGTCCCACAGCCTGGAGATCCAGAAGCGCAGGGCGGCGCCGCGCAGCATGGCGGGCAGCAATTCAAGTTCAGCGTCCTGCAGCGCGCGCACGCCGGTGTAGGCGGCGAGGAAACTCTGGCTGCGCGTGGCGTCCGAGACGCCGGTATCGAGGGCTATGCACCAGTCGTTCATGCAGACTGCAAGGTCAAACAGCCAGCTATCGACGCCGGCAAAGTAGAAATCAAAGAAACCGCTGAGCACACTCTGACCGTCGCGCTCCTCAAACATCACGTTGTCGCGGAAAAGGTCGGCGTGGATCGGGCCGCGCGGCAGTGCCGCGTAGGCGGCGGTGGTGGCGATCTGGTTCTGGTAGCGCAGCTCGCTCTGGAGCAGATCTCTCTGCGCCGCGTCCAGATAGGGCAGGACGCTGGGCACGGTCTCGTTCCACCAGGCCAGGCCGCGCAGATTGTCCTGTTGCATCGGGAAGTCGGCGCCCGCCAGATGCATGCGGGCCAGCATGGCGCCCACTGCTGCGCAGTGCGTTGGGCCTGGCTGCAACTCGCTCTTGCCGCGCAAGCGGTCCACCACCGCTGTCGGCTTGCCCTTGAGTGCGAACACGAGTTCGCCGTGCGCGTTGGCGTTGGGGTCCGGCACTGGGATGCCGCGCTGCGCCAGGTGCTTCATCAAATGCAGGTAGAACGGCAGTTGCTTGAAATTCAGTCGCTCAAACAGGGTCAGCACGTAGTCGTGCTTCTCGCCGTCGCGTTCGGAACTGACGAAGTAGTTGGTGTTCTCGATGCCACCGGCGCAGCCCTGCATGGTCGTGAGCTCACCCAGCTTGAGATCCTGCAGCAGAGCGCGGGCCTCGTCACGAGAGACTTCTGTGTAAACCGCCATGGATCAAAGATTCAGAAAATTCGGGCTGCGCGCATGGTTTGATTGTAGAACGACGACCATTCTGGCTGGCGCAGGCAAAATGCACGCATGAGCGAAATCCAATCAAGACCCCAAACCCTGCTGCTGGTGGACGGTTCGAGTTATCTGTACCGGGCCTTCCACGCCATGCCGGACCTGCGTGCCGTTGCCGGCGACCCGGCCAGCGCGCCGACCGGCGCCATTCGCGGCATGGTCAACATGCTGCAAAAGCTGCGCAAGGATGTGCCGGCGGATTTTGCCGCCTGTGTCTTTGATGCCAAGGGGCCAACTTTTCGCGACGCCATCTACCCGGATTACAAAGGGCAGCGCTCGCCGATGCCGGATGATTTGCGCGCGCAGATAGAGCCGATCCACGAACTGGTGCGCTTGATGGGCTGGAAACTGCTGGCGGTGCCTGGGGTCGAGGCCGACGACGTCATCGGCACGCTGGCCGTGATTGCGGCAAAGCAGGGGGTCGAGGTGATCGTCAGCAGCGGCGACAAGGACCTGGCGCAACTGGTCAACTCGCACATCACCATCATCGACACCATGAATGGGCGCAAGCGCGACGTCGCCGGCGTCGAGGCTGAATTCGGCGTGCCACCGCATTTGATGGTGGACTACCAGACGCTGGTGGGCGACGCCATCGACAACGTGCCGGGCGTGCCCAAGGTCGGTCCCAAGACTGCCGCCAAGTGGCTGCAGCAATACGGCTCACTCGACGCCGTGGTGGCCAATGCCGCTGCCATTTCGGGCGCGGTCGGCGAGAGCCTGCGCAAGTCGCTCGATTGGCTGCCGACCGGGCGTCTGCTGCTCACGATCAAGACCGACTGCGATCTCAACGGATGGGTGCCTGATTTGCCGGCGCTGGGTGCCATTGCCAGTGGCGTCGAGGACGCGCAGGCGCTGCAGTCGTTTTATGAAAAACACGGCTTCAAAGGTCTGGCCCGCAGCAGCGGCGCGGCGGCAAGTGAAGCCGCCCCGCCTGTGCGCGCGCCGCGCAGCAATCCCGCACCGCGCAACCAGGAGCCCGGGCTGTTTGATGAACCCGACGCGCCGGTGCCCCCGAGCTCCAGCGTCAGCAGCGTTGCTTACGACACCCTCCTTACATGGGAAGACTTTGATCGCTGGCTGGCGCGCATCGAGGCGGCCGAACTGGTGGCTGTTGATACCGAAACCACCTCGCTCGACGAGATGCGCGCCGAGATTGTGGGCCTGAGCTTCAGCGTGACGCCGGGCGAAGCCGCCTACATTCCGCTGGCGCACAGCTATGCCGATGCGCCGACGCAGTTGCCACGCGATGCGGTGCTGGCGCGCCTGAAACCCTGGCTTGAAGACGCCGGCAAGAAGAAGCTTGGCCAGCACATCAAGTACGACCGCCATGTGTTCGCCAACCACGGCATCGAGGTGCAGGGCTACGCGCACGACACCATGCTGCAGAGCTATGTGCTGGAAGTGCACAAGCCGCACGGTCTGGCCAGTCTGGCCGAACGCCATCTCGGGCGCAGCGGCATCAGCTTCGAGGACTTGTGTGGCAAGGGCGCGCACCAGATCTGTTTTGACCAGGTCGAGATCGCCAAAGCGGCCGAGTATTCCTGCGAAGACTCGGACATGACGCTCGACGTGCACCACGTGCTGTGGCCGCAGCTGCAACGCGACGACAAGCTGCGCTTCATTTACGAATTGGAGATCGCCAGCAGCGAGTCGCTCTACCGCATCGAACGCCACGGCGTGCTGATCGACGCCGCCACGCTGGCCGCGCAAAGCCAGGAACTTGGCGTGCGCATCCTGCAACTGGAGAAAGAAGCGCACGAGCTGGCCGGGCAGATCTTCAACCTGGGCAGTCCGAAACAGATCGGCGACATCTTCTTTACCAAGCTCGGCCTGCCGGTGGTCAAGAAGACGCCGACCGGCACCCCCAGCACCGACGACGAGGTGTTGCAAAAGCTGGCCGAGGACTATCCGCTGCCGGCCAAGATTCTGGAGCACCGCAGCCTGGCCAAGCTCAAGGGCACCTACACCGACAAGCTGGCGCAACTCGCACACCCGCGCACCGGGCGCGTGCACACGCATTACGCGCAGGCGGTGGCGGTGACCGGGCGCCTCTCCAGCAACGACCCCAATCTGCAAAACATCCCGGTGCGCACACCCGAAGGCCGGCGTGTGCGCGAAGCCTTTGTTGCGCCCGCGGGCTGCGTTATCGCCAGTGCCGACTACAGCCAGATCGAGCTGCGCATCATGGCCCACATCAGTGGCGATGCGGCCCTGCTGCTGGCCTTTCACGACGGCATGGATGTGCACCGCGCCACCGCCGCCGAGGTCTTTGGCATCCGCACCGATCAGGTCAGCGCCGAGCAACGGCGCTATGCCAAGGTCATCAACTTTGGTCTGATCTACGGCATGAGCGCCTACGGCCTGGCGCGCAGTCTGGGCATCGACAACACGGCGGCGAAGAACTTTGTGGCGCGCTACTTCGAGCGCTACCCCGGCGTGAAGCTCTACATGGACCACACGCGAGCGCTGGCCAAGGACAAGGGCTATGTCGAGACCGTGTTCGGCCGGCGCCTGTACCTGCCGGAGATCAACTCGCCGAATGGCCCACGTCGCGCCGGTGCCGAGCGCGCCGCCATCAACGCGCCGATGCAGGGCACGGCGGCCGATCTGATCAAGCTCAGCATGGTCAAGGTGCAACAGGTGCTCGACGAGCAGCAGCGCGGCACCTGCATGGTGATGCAGGTGCACGATGAACTGGTGTTCGAGGTGCCACAGGCTGAGGTGGAGTGGGTGCGACACGAAATCCCGCGCCTGATGGCGGGCGTGGCACATCTCAAGGTGCCGCTGCTGGCCGAAGTCGGCTTCGGCCCGAACTGGGACCAGGCGCACTGAGCGCGGCGCGCTTGCTGCTACAATTCGCACCGAAGCGGCTGTAGCTCAGTTGGATAGAGTACTTGGCTACGAACCAAGGGGTCGTGGGTTCAATTCCTGCCAGCCGCACCAAACGATACCCCTCAGACAGAAATGTTTGAGGGGTTTTTCGTTTGTGCGTCACTTTCGCCTGCGGGACTTTTGGGGCAGTGGTACTGTCACCGTGCCCCTTGCCTTCAGCGCGTAGACGTCACCTTGGCCAAATGCGGCGGCGTATCGGGATTGAGCCCGCGTGCGCGCGATACCGCCTCCACCAGCAGGTA
>CAIWNX010000117.1 GCA_903914175.1 uncultured beta proteobacterium
TCTGTCTTGATGATGGGGTCCACTTCAGCTGGCATCCAAAAGAAATTTCTAAAAAATCATGAACAGAGTTTGATGCTGTTCTCTTTCAATATTCATTATTTAAAGATAGTAGTAGTAGATAGAGACGGCATCCACGTGTGGAAAAGCGTGGAATTTTCTTGTTTATCAACTACTTAGATCATTTCAAGTGATGTGGGTGACAGTGTTTCTCAGGGCAGGTCAAACGGGACAACTTTGGTAAATTTAACCCACCTGTGGACAACTGAGACCTTATTCAAGAACTATCCACAGAACTGTCATTTGACAGGGGTAAGTAATTCTGTTTGCGTTGGCGTACGCACCTGAACAGTTTATTCACCGACTATTTGATCAATCCTTCTGCCTTCATCGCATCGATGACCGCAGGACGTGCACTGACAAGCGATCGGAATGTGAGAATATGAGTAAGAGGCGACAGATCAATTCCCACATGCGGTGCCCATCCGGTGACGGTGAAGAGGTAGGCATCCGCCACCGTGAAGGTGTCACCCATCAGGTAGGGTGTTTTTGTCAATTCACTATCGACCCATTGCAAACGTGAAATCAATCGGGTCTTGGCAATGATCTTGGCCTCTTCCGGCATACCCGGTGTGAAAAGTGGTGAGAATCCTTTGTGCAATTCTGTTCCGATGAACGTCAGCCATTCCTGTAACTTGTAGCGTTCAAATGTGCCGTTAAGAGGAGCCAGTTTTTTGGCGGGGACCTGATCTGCAATGTATTGAACGATTGCTGGACCTTCTCGTAATTTGGTTCCATCATCCAGTACCAACAATGGAACATAGCCAAGCGGATTGATGGTGTAGTAATCGGTTCCATCGGCCAACTGATGGGTCTTTGTTGGAGCCGCAATGGCTTCAAAAGCCAAACCGGATTCCTTGAGCACAATGTGCGGTGACAGGGAGCAAGCGCCCGCAGAGTAGTAGAGTTTCATGAAAATTGGTAAAAAAATGATCAAATCTGAATCGCAATTCAGGACAAGGAACAATGCTAACGGGTATGTGAAAAACCCGCATACCCCCATTGTTTTGAACGCGCGAGTCAGCTAACAGAAGCTTTGATCATGTCAGCAGCTTTTTCCGCAATCATGATGGTGGGTGCATTGGTGTTGCCGGAAACCAGTTGCGGCATGATGGAAGCATCGACAACGCGCAGGTTTTCAATTCCATAAACACGCAGTTCAGGATCCACAACCGCCAATGGGTCACTGGCGGGTCCCATTTTGCAAGTGCTACAAGGGTGGTATTCGGTATCAGCGTGATCACGTAAAAACTGTTCAATTTGAGTGGGGTTGTTGCGATCCAATGGGTACAGCATGGCACCGCGAAACGGTGCAAAGGCTTTGCTTTGCATGATGTCAAAGCCAATTTGGGTTCCTTTTATCAGCGTTGCCAAGTCGCGAGGATCGGTCAGAAACGCAGGGTCAATCAGCGGAGCGTCCTTTGCGTTGCTGCTTTGCAGGCGGACACTGCCCCGACTTTTTGGACGCATCAGGGTGACGTGCAGTGTGTAGCCGTGACCCAGATGGTTTTTGCGTGTATGGTCGTCGACGATACCGTTGCATAAAGCCAGCTGAATGTCGGGAGACTTTTCGTTTGCATCAGCAAACAAAAAGGCTTGCGACTCGGCAACGTTGCTGGTAATGATTCCGTTGCGACTCTTGCGCCATTCGAAGATGCTGCGAATGATCTTCACCAGTCCGGACAGAGAAAAACCAAAGGTGCTGTCTTTGCTTTGTGTGCGGTAAATCAGGACGGTGGTGACGTGGTCATGCAGATTCTGGCCAACACCGGGCAGATCATGCAGCACCTTGATTCCGTGCTCCCGCAAATGAGCTGCTGGGCCAATGCCTGAGAGCATGAGCAATTGCGGGGAACCGTAGGCACCACCCGAAAGGATGACCTCACGCCGCGCCCGTACCTGAGCACGTTGTCCGGAGCGCAGGTATTCGGCACCGACAGCGCGTCTGCCCTCCAGCATGAGACGCTGGGTGTGGGCCTGGGTGATAACCGTTAAGTTGGTGCGTGACAGGTGCGGCGTGATATACCCTTTGGCCGCACTCCAACGCTCACCATTTTTTTGAGTGACTTGCGCCGGGGAACAGCCGAATTGCGATTCCCCGTTGTAATCCTTGGTCTGCGGTAAACCTTGTTCGGCGCAGGCATCGAGAAATGCCTGGTTGATGCGGCTGGGGCTTCGCAGGTAGCTCACATTCAGAGGCCCGCCAGTGCCGTGGTAATCGTTGGCACCGAAGCATTCGCTGTTTTCCGAGCGTTTGAACAGAGGCAGCACGTCTTCATAGGACCACCCAGGATTGCCAAGTTCGGCCCAATGCGCGTAGTCCAACCGGTTGCCTCGGGTGTAGACCATCGCATTGATGGAGCTGCTGCCGCCCATCACCTTGCCACGTGGTTGAAAGCCACACCGACTGTTCAGGCCCGGTTGCGGGGTGGTGTTGTAATTCCAGTTGTGAATACCCAAAGCAGCGGTAGCAGCAAATCCCAGCGGCGCCTGAATCAATGCTGAATTGTCGGGGCCACCGGCTTCGAGTAAACAAACAGTGATGCTGGGGTCTTCAGAGAGACGGCTTGCGACGACGCAACCGCCAGCACCCCCGCCAACCACAACGTAGTCGAATTCTTGAACTTGCATGCAGTAATTCCTTATAGAGCTTGATTTAGCGGGTCAGGAAATCCAGGTACTTGCTGGCGAATTTTCCGTAGGGTGGCCACATGAACTTGATGGCACTGAAGGAAGCCTGGTAAAAAACGGGACGCATCTTGGAGAAGGTGACGAAGCCTTCGTAGCCGTGGTAATGACCCATGCCGCTGTCACCGACACCGCCAAAGGGCAAATCATGCTGGCCGACATGGAACAAACCGTCGTTGACACTGACACCGCCGGACATGATGTGTTGAATCAGGTGGTTGACCAGAGTCTTGTCGTTGCTGAAAGGATAGAGTGCCAGCGGCCTCGGCCCGGCATTGATGGCTTTGATCGGCTCGTCGATGCTGGTGTACGTGATGACGGGCAGCACGGGTCCGAAAATTTCCCGGGTTCGCAACGCGCATTCAGGCGGGGCATTAAGGACAATATGAGGTGCGATCTTGCGCGTGGCGCTATCCCACTTCTTGCCGGGAATGAGCTGCAGCAAAGTAGCGCCGCCATCCTGTGCTTCTTCCATGGCCGCAATGACCCGGTTGAAGGAGCGCTCATCGATCATAGAAGTGTAGTCTGGGCTTTCCAGTTCCGGATAGCGAGCGCTAACAATCTCTCTTGCCATTGCAGCGAATTCGTCCACTTTGGCCTGCGGTAGATAGAGGTAATCTACCGTTGTACAAATTTGCCCTGCATTGAAAAATTTGACGAACAGCAGTCGTTCAGCTGCTTTGCGCAAGGGATAGTCATCGCAAAGAATCGCCGGTGATTTACCGCCGAGTTCCAGCGTGACGGGGCACAGGTTGGTGGCGGCTGCGGCCATCACAGAGCGTCCGGTCAGCCCGGAGCCAGTGAACAACAAGTGATCAAATTTGAGCTTGGAAAACTCAATGCCAACGCCGCCGGTTTCGTCAAAGAAGGCAAGCTTGTCGCGAGGGAAATAAGTGGGACATTTGTCGATCAGCAGTTTGGCCAGGTGGCGTGAATTTTCTGACATCTTCACCATCGACCGATTGCCGGCAGCGAAGGTGGCAATCAGACCGCTGAAGCTCAGGTTGATCGGGAAATTCCAAGGCACGATCGCGCCGACAACGCCCAGTGGTTGCGGTATCACACGATTGCTTGCGCCAAAGAAGTTCTTCATATCGACGTGGCGACGCTGCGGTTTCATCCATTTCTTGAGGTGTTTGAGCGTATGGTCAACGCCGTCCAGAACGCTGAAGATCTCGGCGAACAGGGTTTCATGGCGTGAGCGGTTGCCGTAGTCGGCACTGATGGCTGCGACGATGGCGTCGCGGTTGTCGCGGATGAAAGCCTTCAATTGGCGCAGATCAGCGCGGCGTTCCTCCAGGCTGGGATAGGGGTGAGCAAGGTAGGCGCAGCGCTGCAGTAGGAGTGTGGCGTTCAGATCACTGCGGATCAGTTCGATGCCTGCATCGCTGTATTGGGTGGTGGCGCTCATAGGGTGTTCTCTCAACGGGTTTTGTGTGGCGGATCGGGCCGCTCGAGTGTCAGACGGTAAGTCTTTGCCGGATAGCAAAATGTCAAAAATTTTACAATTTAGGGTATATACCCTGACAAAATAGGGCGTGCATTCAAAAGTCCAGATCCCGCGCGCTATGGCGCTAAATCCATGGTTTGCCGAGTTGCCGCCACGTAATCAACGAGCCCTGTTGGCGGCCGCTGAGCGCATAACTTTGCGCACGGGTGAAATGCTTTATCGACAAGGCGATCTGCCCGGGGGGTTTTTCGGTGTTGTTAAAGGTTCTTTCAAGGTTTCTACCTTGCGGGAAGATGGTAAGGAAGGCATTCTTTCGGTGGTGGAGGCTGGAAACTGGCTGGGCGAGATTTCCATTTTCGACAGGTTGCCGCGCCCGCACGATGTGACCGCCTTGGAGTCGGCTGAAGTGCTTTTGGTTGGGCGCGGCGAGTTTGATCGATTGATGGCCAGCCCGGCCTTCGCGCGTGCGATGAGTGTGTTACTGGCTAACCGGGTACGCCTGCTGTACAGCTTGGTGGAGGACGCCATGTTGCGATCCATAAGTATTCGAGTGGCGCGACGCCTGATGGCATTGGCTCACGGAGATGTCACACAGGCGCGGGATTGGCGCCCGGTTGTGCCTGTCTCGCAGGAACAACTGGCAATGATGATGGGTGTGACACGGCAGACTTTGTCGAAAGAGCTGAAAGCACTGGAGCGAGATGGCGTCTTGGTTGTAGGCTATGGCCGCATCGAAATACGTTCGGTGGTTGCATTGCGTGCAAGAAGCGGGTTGAGTTGAGGGCTTCATCAGCGCTGGATCGTTGCTGTTGGGGTGGCCGGTAAAATCGGAAACTTCCCCGCCCCAGATTGGTACCCTCAAGCATGTTTTATCCACATCATTTTGACGTGATCGTTGTTGGCGGCGGTCATGCGGGAACCGAGGCGGCACTTGCTGCCGCCCGCATGGGTTGCAGCACTCTGTTACTCAGCCACAATATCGAGACCCTGGGGCAGATGAGCTGCAACCCCTCAATTGGTGGTATTGGCAAAGGTCACCTGGTCAAGGAAGTTGATGCCTTGGGCGGGGCAATGGCCGCTGCCACCGATGAAAGCGGCATTCAGTTTCGAATCCTTAACTCCAGCAAAGGCCCGGCCGTTCGAGCGACCCGTGCGCAGGCGGATCGTATTTTGTACAAGGCGGCAATTCGGCAACGGCTCGAGAGCCAACCCAATCTTTGGCTATTTCAGCAAGCAGTCGATGACCTGATGGTCGAGGGTAATCGGGTTGTAGGCGCGGTAACGCAATCGGGCATTAAATTTCGATCCAGCACAGTGGTCTTGACTGCGGGAACTTTTCTGGATGGCAAGGTTCATGTCGGAATGAATAGTTATCCGGCCGGTCGGGCCGGAGATCCACCAGCGGTAAGTTTGAGCGCCCGATTGAAAGAACTTAAATTGCCGCAGGGACGACTGAAGACTGGTACCCCGCCGCGTATTGATGGTCGCTCGATTGACTTCGGCAAGTGCATTGAGCAGCCCGGTGATGGCATGCCCGGCGGCATGAGTCAGAGCATGCCGGTGTTCAGCTTCATGGGACGCCCCGAGCAGCACCCGAGGCAAGTGCCGTGCTGGATGACGCATACAAATCAGCGAACACACGACATCATTCGCAGTGGATTCGATCGCAGCCCCATGTTCACGGGTGAGATTGCGGGCGTTGGCCCACGCTATTGCCCCAGTGTGGAAGACAAAATCAATCGATTTTCGGACAAGGATGCGCATCAGGTCTTTTTGGAGCCCGAGGGCCTGACGACACATGAGTACTACCCGAATGGCATTTCGACCAGTCTGCCTTTTGATATTCAGTATGCTTTTGTGCGCTCGATGGCTGGGCTAGAGAATGCACATATTCTCCGGCCCGGCTATGCCATTGAGTACGATTTTTTTGATCCGCAGCATCTCAATCGAAGTTTTGAAACCAAGTCGATTGGCGGTTTGTTTTTTGCGGGCCAAATTAACGGCACAACCGGGTATGAAGAGGCGGCGGCACAGGGGTTGTTTGCCGGGGTTAATGCGGCACTGCAGGCTGGTGCAAAGACCGATTGGCGACAGGACGTATGGGTGCCGGGACGGGATCAAGCCTACCTCGGGGTGCTGGTTGATGATCTGGTTACCAAGGGTGTGACAGAACCTTATCGGATGTTCACCAGTCGCGCTGAGTTTCGCCTCCAATTACGCGAAGATAACGCCGATGGGCGCCTTACCGAAATCGGTCGTCAATTGGGCCTGGTTGATGATGTGCGCTGGGACGCGTTCAGACGTAAGCGCGATGCGGTTTCACGTGAAACAGAGCGCTTGCGTTCAATTTGGATCAACCCGAAAAGTTCAACTGCGGCTGATTGTGGGCTAATCCTTGGGAAGCCAATAGAACATGAATACAGTCTGGCGGAGTTGCTGCGTCGTCCAGGGGTTAGATACGCGCAATTGATGTCCTTGGGGGATGGTAAGTACGTCACAGAAAAATTTGGCTTCGGTGATTCACGAGAGTCCAAGGATGTGTCTCTGGTGGATTCGATGTTTGAGTTGGCGGTGATTGAGCAGGTCGAGGTTCAGGCGAAGTATTCGGGCTACATCGAGCGGCAGAAGATTGAAATTGATCGTCGTGCCTATTACGAAAACTTTACGCTGCCGAAGGAGCTTGATTACCATCAGGTTGCCGCTCTGAGCATTGAAGTGCGACAAAAACTTGGGAAGCACAGGCCGGAAACCCTGGGGCAGGCGTCACGTATTTCTGGCGTCACACCCGCCGCAATTTCGTTATTACTGATTTATTTGAAAAAGAACAAGGTTCAGGGGTTTGGAGCACTGGAAGGCGAGACGCAGCTAAAGGCTATCGACGAGGGCGCAGTCTAATGCGGCCCGGGGCGGCGGCGTTGCGCTCTGGATTGGCGGCGCTTTCGCTTGGCTTGACCGAGGCGCAAGTCGATCAACTGCTCGATTATCAAGAACTAATCCAAAAATGGAACAAGGTTTACAACTTGACGGCGGTGCGTAGCCCTGCCGAAATGTTGACGCATCATTTACTCGACAGTCTGTCAATCGTCCGACCTTTGCAGTTGGCCCTTGGTGATCGTTCTTCGAGTCGCTTGCTTGATGTTGGATCCGGCGCGGGTCTCCCTGGCGTGGTGGTCGCGATTTGCTGTCCTGGGATGGCAGTTGACTGTGTGGATGCGGTGGCCAAGAAGGCTGCCTTTATTCAACAGGCGGGGTTCTCTCTTGGCCTGTCTAATCTGAGAGGTGTGCATGCGCGGGTGGAGAGTTTGTCCGGCAAGTATGACGTGATCTGTTCCCGCGCCTTCGCATCCTTGGTTGATTTCACGACCCTGACGTCAGCCTCGCTGAAAGACGGGGGTCTTTGGCTTGCGATGAAGGGAAAATACCCGGCTGAAGAGGTTGTGGCTTTGCCGGAGGATGTCTTCGTGTTTCACGTGGAACAGCTTTCTGTTCCGGGTTTGGATGCCGAGCGCTGTATTGTCTGGATGAAAAATCGCCCGACCAACCCGGTGATTGGTTGATGGTATGCATGCCGTAAACTCCTTGCTTGTTTAAATAGAAAAGAATTCATGTTTGGCATAGTCGACTATGGCGCTTTTGTCATCGCAATCATCGTTTTCTTGTTGATTCCTGGCCCCGGGAATCTGGCGTTGATCACGTCAACAGGAAAGGGTGGTATCGCGGGTGGTTTGGGGGCGACCTTTGGCGTGATTTTCGGAGATCAGGTTCTCATGTGGCTGGCGGTGGCTGGCGTTGCGGCTTTGCTGAGCACTTATCCATCGGCTTTCAACGCGGTCCAGTGGTTGGGTGCGGCGTACCTTGCCTGGCTTGGTGGCAAGTTGCTTTTGGCGAAGGAGGGCTCGGCGCCCGTGCTGCAGATCAAACCGCGTCACTATCTGCGTCAAGCGCTAATGATCACTTTGCTTAATCCCAAGGCAATTGTGTTCTACATGGCTTTCTTCCCTTTGTTTGTCGATTCGGTTCACCATCAAGGGTTGAAGACGTTTGCCTTTATGGCTTTGACGATTGCTGTGCTAACTTTTGTCTATGGATTGACGGTCGTGTTGCTAACCCATTTTTTGGCTGAGCGTATGCGAAAGAACCGGCTCATATCCATTACGCTGGAAAAGCTTGCCGGTATCTTTTTGATTGGCTTTGGCGTCAAACTAGCGCTTTCGCGCTGACCCCTTTCCCGGCTTTTGCGCAACTTCAGGTGAGCATTTCATGACCAAAATATTTTGCATCGCCAATCAAAAGGGTGGTGTTGGCAAGACCACCACAGCGGTTAACCTGGCGGCTGGTTTGGCGCAAGTTGGTCAGCGTGTGCTACTTGTGGACCTTGATCCGCAGGGTAATGCGACGATGGGTTCCGGTGTTGACAAGCGGGGACTCTCGCTCACCGTTTATGACGTCCTGCTCGAGTCTGCCTCCGTGGCAGAGGCTCGGGTCAAAAGTGATAAGTTGATTGCAGGTGGTTGTAGTTACGATATTCTTGGCGCCAACCGTGAATTGACAGGCGCGGAGGTCGAACTGGTCGATGTCGAGCGTCGCGAAAAACGCCTCAAACAGGCGTTGGGAGAGGTGCAGCAGGATTACGACTTCATCCTGATTGATTGCCCACCATCCCTGTCCATGCTGACGCTCAATGGTTTATGTTGCGCCCATGGGGTGATTGTTCCCATGCAATGCGAGTACTTTGCGCTGGAAGGCCTAACCGATCTGGTCAACACCATTAAGCAGGTGCACGCCAACCTGAATAAAGAGCTGGCTATTATTGGGTTGCTGCGTGTCATGTTTGATCCGCGTATTACCTTGCAGCAGCAAGTGAGCGAGCAACTCAAGACCCATTTTGGCAGCAAGGTATTCAACACTGTTATTCCGCGCAATGTGCGTTTGGCGGAAGCACCCAGTTACGGTGTTCCAGGCGTGGTATTTGATCCCTCCAGCAAAGGAGCGCAAGCGTTTGTTGCATTTGCCCGGGAGATGGTGGAGCGCATCGAAACAATGTAGTCAATTGCGACGCAACATCTTTTCAAACACTGCGGTTCACTATCAATAAATCTATACATGCGCACTGCCAACATCTTGATCTTGCCGGGCTGGCAGAGTTCTGGCCCTGAGCACTGGCAAAGCCAATGGGAAACGTTGCACGGTTGCCAGCGGGTGGAGCAGCATGACTGGATGCGACCGCTGCGCGGTGACTGGATCGCTCGATTGGAAGAGGTCTTGTTGCAAAGCACTAGCCCGGCAATTCTGGTGGCTCACAGCCTGGGCTGCGTTCTGACGGCGGCTTGGGCCGCACACTCGTCCAATGTTCACCTTGTTAAAGCCGCGCTGCTGGTCGCGCCAGGGGATGCTGAGCATGAAGAGTTACGCCCAGTACTGACCAGCTGGTCACCAATTTCTTTGCAAAAGCTGCCCTTTGCGAGTATTTTGGTCGGCAGCCGCAACGATCCTTATTGCTCCGAGGCGCGAGCCCGTGAATTCGCCAGGGCTTGGGGCTCCGACTACATTGACTATGGCGACCGGGGGCACATCAATGCTGAGTCGGGTCTGGGCACCTGGCCTCATGGATACGAGTTACTGAAACAACTTGAACAGTCTGACGCCGGGTCAGTTGCTGTTCACTAAAAATCAATAAGGACAAAACAATGGTCACCAAAAAACCAAAAGGCCTGGGTCGCGGACTCGAAGCCTTGCTCGGGCCCAGAGTGAATGAATCCGCGGCATTTGATACTTCGATTGGCAACCCCGTCAATCCCGGGGTCCCGGCTTCCTTGCTGTTGGCCGATATGTTGCCCGGCATGTACCAACCGCGAACCCGTATGGATGAAGGGGCTCTGTACGAGTTGGCGGAATCAATCAAGGCACAGGGCATACTGCAGCCGATCCTGGTGCGTCGACTGGTTGAAGGCGAGAATGCGGGCAAGTACGAGATCATCGCCGGCGAGCGCCGTTTCCGTGCTGCCAAGCTGGCTGGACTCGACAGTGTGCCGGTGCTGGTACGCGACGTTCCAAATGAAGTCGCCGCCGTGATGGCGCTGATCGAGAATATTCAGCGTGAAGATTTGAATCCCTTGGAGGAGGCCCAAGGCCTGCAACGGCTTGTTAAAGAGTTTGGACTAACTCACGAATTGGCTGCGCAAGCCGTAGGTCGGTCTCGCAGTGCGGCCACCAATTTGCTGCGCTTGCTCAATCTGGCCGAGCCCGTGCAAACCATGCTGATGGCCGGCGATCTCGACATGGGTCATGCCCGCGCCCTGTTGGTTCTGGATCGGGCCACCCAGATTACTGCGGCCACTCAGATCAGCGCCCGCAAGATGTCGGTGCGGGAGGCCGAGAGTCTGGCAAAAAAACTCAGCGCAGAGTTCAATCTGACCTCGGTAAAGCCGAAAAAAGAGAAATCACGCGACATCAAGCGCGTCGAAGAAGAGCTATCCGACTTGCTTACCGCCGAGGTCGAGGTTCGCGTGAAAAAGCGCGTTAAACGGGCTGGACGGCTGGAGGAGATGGGCGAGTTGGCAATCCACTTTGGGTCCATTGACGAACTCAATGGACTAATCGACAGGCTCACCCGGGGTGCTGCGCGCTGATTGACTCTGGCGCAGGTGCTGCCCTTGGTTAAAGGGCAAATATCTTGCCTGGGTTCATGATGTTTTGCGGATCGAGCGCTCGTTTGATACTGCGCATCATGTCGATGGCGCCAACGCCGGTCTCTGCAATCAGGAAGTCCATCTTGTGCAGCCCGATGCCATGTTCACCGGTACAGGTTCCACCCAAACGCAAAGCACGCGCCACCAGAGAGTGGTTCAATTTTTCCGCGATTTCTCGTTCTTCAGGTTTGGCCGGGTCGATCAAATAGCCAAAGTGAAAATTGCCGTCGCCAACATGGCCGAGCAGGAAGTATGGAATGCCGCTGGCGTCGGCTTCGGTGACCGAATCGAGCAGGCAGTCGGCCAGGCGGGAGATCGGCACGCAGGTATCCGTCGAAATGGCGCGACAACCAGGTTTGGATTGAATCGCGGCGAAATAGGCGTTGTGCCGGGCGGTCCACAGCCGTGTTCGTTCCTCCGGCGTGGTGGCCCACTCGAACGCATTGCCGCCAAACTCGCTTGCGATTTCCTGCACCATCTCGGCTTGTTCCTTGACGCTGGCGGGCGAACCATGAAACTCCATCAGCAGCAAAGGCTCTTCCCGTAACGCCAGTTTTGCGTAGGCATTGACCATGCGCATGGTCTTGCCATCGATCAACTCGACCCGCGCAATCGGAATACCCAACTGGATGATCTGGATCGTGCAGCGCACTGCTGCTTCAATGCTGGGAAATGAGCAGATGGCTGCCGAAATAGCCTCAGGTAACGGGTAGAGTTTGACCGTCACTTCAGTGATGACGCCCAGTGTGCCTTCGGAGCCCACCAGCAGGCGCGTCAGGTCGTAGCCGGCGCTGCTCTTCCTGGCACGCGTGCCGGTGCGGATGATCTCGCCGCTGGCCGTTACCACTTCCAATGCGAGTACGTTTTCTCGCATGGTGCCGTAGCGAACCGCGTTGGTGCCACTGGCGCGCGTGGCGCTCATTCCGCCCAGGGTGGCGTCAGCACCGGGGTCGATGGGGAAGAACAGTCCGGTGGATTTGACCGCTTCATTGAGTTGCTTGCGTGTGACGCCAGGCTGCACGGTAACGGTCAGGTCTTCTGCGTTGATCGACAGGACCTGATTCATACCGCTGACATCGATACTGATGCCGCCTTGCACCGCCAGCAGATGGCCTTCGAGCGAAGTCCCTACGCCAAACGGAATGACCGGCACATTGAATTTCCCGGCCAGTTTCACCGCATCAACGACGTCCTGTGTGCTCTGGGCAAACACCACGGCAGCTGGTGGCGGCGCTTCGAAGGACGATTCGTCACGGCCATGCTGTTCGCGCACCGCCAACGCAGTAGAGCATTGTGCGGAAAATCGGCTCTTCAGTGCGTCGATCAATGCGGCGGGTATGTCGCGCAGTGCGATGGTCGGGACGAGGTGTGATGCCTGGGTGTTCATGAGTGCTTTCAACGGACGAAGGACAGATCTTTGCGGCGGACTGTCGTGGACAACGGAAGAACTGTATTTTGCTGCAACAATAGACTAGAAACAGGAGCTTCATTATGGGACAACGACTGACGCAGATCGCCACCCGCACCGGTGACGATGGCAGCACCGGCCTGGGCGACAACACCCGTATCTCGAAAGACAGCCTGCGTGTGCATGCGATGGGTGATGTCGACGAGCTTAACTCCAACATCGGTGTGTTGTTGTGCGAGGACATGCCCGATGCGGTGCGTACCCTGCTGGTTGAAATTCAACATCAGCTTTTCAACCTGGGTGGAGAACTGTCCATTCCAGGTTTTGAGTTGCTCAAAGCCGATGCCGTGCTGGCGCTGGACGCCGCGCTGGCTGAACACAACGAGCCACTGCCGCGTCTGCAGGAGTTCATTTTGCCGGCCGGCACCCGTGCTGCCGCGCAGGCCCACGTCTGTCGCACGGTGGCGCGGCGCGCAGAGCGCGCGGTGGTGGCGCTGGAGTCTCAGGATGCCTTGAAGGATACGCCACGTCAATACCTCAATCGGCTCTCCGATCTGCTGTTTGTGCTGGCCCGCGTGCTGAATCGTTTCCGGCTCGATGGCACCGTGGGTGACGATGTGTACTGGCGCAGTGAACGACTCACCCGCAGCGACACTTGATTACGCTGCCAGCCATCGGTTGGCCTGATTTCAGGGTTTTAGCGCGGTTTCAGAATAGCCATCGTGATGCGCGAGACGCAGGTTAGTTCACCAGCGTCGTTATGCATGTCGATTTGCCAGACCTGCGTGGTGCGCCCCATGTGAACAGGACGTGCGACACCGGTTACCCAGCCACTGGTGGTGCCCTTGATGTGGTTGGCGTTGATGTCAAGCCCGACCGCGCGATTGCCATCCGGATTGGAGAATGCCGCGCCGCAAGACCCCAGGGTTTCGGCCAGCACGACGCTGACGCCGCCGTGCAGCAGTCCGTAGGGTTGTTGTGTGCGATGGTCCACCGGCACGCGGGCCCGGATGAAATCCTCACCGACTTCAAGGAACTCAATGCCCAGGTGAGCAACGGTCGTATTGACGTGAACGGCGGTGAGATCCGCCACCGAGAAAGGTTTGTTCCAGATACTCATCAAGCTTCCAATCAGACAGTTGGCTGCGACTATAAACAAAAGAGAAGTCTGGCACTGTCAAACAAGGGTCAGTCGCTATTGTTCTAATTGCCAAATCCGGATTAACCTTGGGGTATGTTGCAAGCCATCAAGCCCCCCTGTCTACCCCAGATTCGCCTTTATCAGAACTGGTTGCGCTCACAACGTGGTCTGTCTTTTGACTCCTACGATGCGTTATGGCGCTGGTCTACATCCGACTTGAACGCTTTCTGGCAAAGTATCTGGGACTATTTTGATTTGCGCTCACCCAGCCCTCACGGGGTGGTGTGTGATGGTGCTCCCATGCCGCACACCCGGTGGTTTGTTGGCGCAAAGGTCAACTACGCGTATCAGGTGCTGCGGCACGTGGCGCCAGCGCATGCAGCCGGTTTTCCGGCCATCATCAGCCACAACGAAAAAAGTCTGGGAACGGCCCCCGCGCGCAGTCTGAGCTGGCCCGAGCTACGCCGTCAGGTTGCTTCGCTCGCGTTGCATCTGCAGGCGCTGGGTGTTGAGCCAGGGGACCGGGTAGTTGCCTACCTGCCCAATGCCCCGGAGGCGATGGTGGCGTTTCTGGCATGCGTCAGCATTGGTGCGGTGTGGAGCATTTGCGCACCTGACATGGGAACCAGTGCGGTGCTGGACCGTTTCAAACAGATTGAACCCAAGGTATTGATCGCTTGCGATGGCGTGCGTTACGGTGGGCGCGACTTTGACCGCACCGCAGTCGTGGCTGAACTTTGTGCAGCCTTGCCGACGCTGCGCCATGTTATTTTGCAGGACAACCTGGGTCTGGCTTTCGGCGCCATCGGCGAGACGGTCAGCTGCGAATCTTTCGAGACAAGTATCGGCAGAAACGATGCCCAAACAGCGGCATTTGAGCCGCTCTGGCTGGCGTTTGATCACCCCTTGTGGATTGTCTATTCGAGCGGCACGACCGGCCTGCCCAAGGCCATTGTGCACAGCCATGGCGGAACCATTCTGGTGGCCATGGCGCTCAAGTGCCTGCACAACGATATTGGCTGCAGTTATGCCCCCAACACGCTGGGCGAACGTTACCACTGGTACAGCTCGACTGGCTGGGTGATGTGGAACGCGCAACTCAGCGGTTTGCTCAGCGGCACCACCTGCTGCTTGTTTGATGGCAACCCCGGTGGCAGCACGGTGGACGCCGCCGGCAACAAGCAAGCCCCCGACTGGAGCACCTTGTGGCGTTTTGCAGCCGATGTGGGCGTCACTTTTTTCGGTGCCGGTGCTGCGTTTTACGCCAATTGCCAAAAGGCAGGTCTTGACCTGGCTGCCTGTGGTGATCTCACCCGTATTCGCGCACTTGGCAGTACGGGGTCGCCCCTGAGTGCGGACGCGCAAGCCTGGGGCACCGAGCAGTTTCGAAAATTGCGGTCCAGTGCAGCGAGCGAGCGTGGGGGCAACGAGTTTTCCGCCGGGCCGCCCCAAGAAAAACCAGCCCCCTCGGGGGGCAGCGAGCTACACGCAGTGAGCGAGCGTGGGGGCAACGAGTTTTCCGCCGGGCCGCCCCAAGAAAAACCAGCCCCCTCGGGGGGCAGCGAGCTACACGCAGTGAGCGAGCGTGGGGGCAACATCTGGTGGTGCAACATCTCCGGCGGCACCGATTTTGCGGGCGCTTTCATTGGCGGCAATCGCGAGTTGCCTTTGGTCGCAGGTGAAATGCAGTGTCGGTTATTGGGTTGCGCCGTTGACGCCTGGAATGAGCAGGGGCAGGCCGTCATCGACGAAGTGGGTGAATTGGTGTGTCGCCAACCGATCCCCAGTATGCCGCTGTACTTCTGGGGCGACATCAACAAGCAGCGCTATCTGGCAAGCTACTTTGACATGTACCCCGGCCAGCATGGCAAGCCGCCAGTCTGGCGTCATGGCGATTGGCTCAAGATCGGTCGCAATGGCGGCTGCGTTATTTACGGTCGCAGCGATGCCACCATCAACCGGCACGGTTTGCGCATGGGAACCAGTGAGCTCTACAGCGCAGTTGAGGCCTTGCCCGAAGTGCTCGATTCATTGGTGGTTGATCTGGAATACCTGGGACGCGAAAGTTACATGCCGCTGTTTGTGGTGCTGCGCGAGGGCGTCCTGCTTGACGAGGTGATGGAGCGCAAAATCGTTGATGCCATCAAGACCGCCTTGTCGCCACGTTTTGTGCCCAATGAAATCCTTCAGGTGGCAGAAATTCCACGCACTCTTTCCGGTAAAAAACAGGAACTGCCAATCAAGAAGCTGTTGTTGGGACAAGCGGTAGAAAAGGTTTTGCACCGCGACGCGATGGCCAATCCGGCTTGTCTCAATTGGTATGTGGCGTTTGCACGCTCGCGCCAGCATGCAGAAAGCAAAGTGTCTGCATGAAGATCTCACTGTCGGCCGGCAAAGCGGGTAACACCCTGGACGAAGCGTCCAAGGGTCAGATACGACAGGCCAATGAGGTGCTGATTCTGGCAGCAGCCGAGCGAGTCTTTGCCGGTGCTGGTTTCGGCGGGGCCACGATGGCGGCTATCGCCGAGGCCGCGGACTTGCCCAAGGCCAACTTGCACTATTATTTTGGTAGCAAGCAAGCCCTTTATCGCGCCGTGTTGGCGCGCACCCTGGAAGACTGGTTGCTGCCAACGCATGAAATCACCCCCGAAGCTGATCCCCGGCAGGCGATTGAGCGCTATATCCGTGCCAAGATGGCTCTGTCCGAGCAGCGCCCACATGCCTCCCGGGTGTTTGCCAATGAGCTGCTGCACGGTGCGCCGGTGGTCAAGGCCCTGCTGGGAACCGAGTTGCGTGACATGGTGCGGGTCAAAGCCGCCGTTATTGATGGCTGGATTGCCGCCAAGCGCATGGCACCAGTCGATTCGGTGCACCTGTTTTTCACGATCTGGGCTGCAACCCAGACCTACGCCGATTTTGCAGTGCAGGTGAGTGCGGTGTTGGGGCGGCCGCAACTCAGTGCCAAGGATTACGCGCGCGCCACCGAGCATGTGGTGACACTGGTTTTGCGGGGCTGTGGCTTGCTTGAGGAGACAGCATGAAGAATCAAACTGCCGAAGTCGTCATCATTGGCGCCGGCATTGCCGGCATTGTCTGCGCCATCGAATTGCTGGAACAGGGCCGCCGCGTGCTCCTGCTGGACCGCGATCAACCCGACAAGCTCGGTGGCCTGGCGCGCGAGAGCATGGGCGGCATGTTCGCGGTGGACACGCCGGAGCAGCGCCGCGCGGGCGCTCGTGACAGCGTGGAACTGGCGCTGGCGGATTGGCATGCATTTGCCGAGTTTGGGCCTGATGCGCAGTGGCCGCGTCGCTGGGCGCAGGCCTATGTGACCCACTGCACGCAGCACATGTATTGGTGGCTGCGCGGCAAAGGCGTCAAGTATTTTCCGGTGCCGCATTGGGTTGAGCGTGGCCAGTTCACGCCGGGCAATTCGGTGCCGCGCTTCCATCTGGTTTGGGGCACGGGCGAGAAACTGGTCACCACGCTGCTGGCGCATTTGCAGCAAGCACAGTGGGCGCAGCGGCTGGAGTTTTGCTTTGAGCAGCGCGTGGAAGGCTTGCTGCTCGAAGGTGGCCGGGTTGTCGGGTGCCACGGTGTTGGCCAGCGCGATGGCACGCCTTTTGAAGTGCGAGCTGAGGTGGTGGTGATTGCAGCGGGCGGCATCAATGGCAGCATTGATCGGGTGCGTGCCAACTGGCATCCCGATTGGCAGAGCCCGCCGCCGGTAATTCTCAATGGCTCGCATCAATACGCCGACGGGCGTCTGCACGACGCGGCACAGATAGCCGGTGCGCAGCTCACCCATTTGGACAAGATGTGGAACTATGCCGCTGGTGTGCACCACTATGCATCGACCAAGCCGCACGCCGGCTTGAGTCTGGTACCGCCGAAGTCGGCCCTGTGGCTCAATGCCAGAGGCGAGCGCATCGGGCCGCAACCGCTGGTCACGGGTTTTGACACGCGCGATCTGGTCACGCAAATCTGCCGCCAGCCGGGCCAGTATTCGTGGCAACTGTTGAACTGGAAGATTGCGCTGAAGGAACTGGCCGTATCCGGTTCTTCGCACAACCCGAGCATTCGCGAGCAGAAGTGGCTTGCGTTTGCGAAAGAATTGGCATTTGGCAACCGCTGGCTGGTCAACACCCTGATTGAAAACTGCAAAGACGTGGTTGTGGCGCAGAGCCTGCCGGAACTGGTTGACAAGATGAACGCCTTGCAGGGTGACGATGCGGTGCAACTGGCCACACTGGAGCAGGTTGTTTCGCGCTTCGATGCCCAGGTCCGCCTGAAGCCGAAGTTCCGCAACGACGAACAACTGCGCCGCATCGCTTATGCACGCGGCTATTCCGGTGACAAGATCCGCACCTGCGCCGCCCAGCCCATTCTGGACAGCAAGGCCATGCCGCTGATTGCGATTCGCGAATTCATCATCAGCCGCAAGAGCCTGGGCGGCATCCAGACCGACTTGCAAAGTCGGGCGCTGGATGCTGTGGGGCAACCGATTGAAGGACTGTTTGCGATTGGCGAGGCGGCTGGTTTTGGCGGTGGCGGCGTGCATGGCTTGCGCGCATTGGAAGGTACATTTTTGGGCGGCTGCGTTTTGACCGCGCGGGCTGCCGCCGCCGCCGTGGCGGGGCGTGATTTGCTGAGCATTTGAATCCGAACATTTATTGGACAGATCCTTGGGTCTGACTGTTACCGATTAAGGAAAGCACCATGAAAAAGACCGGCGCCTGGGCCGCACGCTATGCCCTCGAACAACTGGGTATCCGTTATACCTTTGGCATTCCGGGGGTTCAGAACACAGAGTTGTATGACGAGCTCAACAATTCGGAATCGATCACCCCGATGCTGGTCAGTCATGAGGGGGGAGGCGCATTCATGGCCGATGCGCTAAGCCGCTTGTCTGACACGGTGGGCACGCTGGTTGTGGTGCCGGCTGCCGGCCTGACCCATGCTGCCAGCGGCATCGGTGAAGCTTTTCTGGATGGCGTTCCGATGCTGGTGATCTGCGGCGGTGTTCGTACCGACGTTCCCTGGAAGTTCCAGTTGCATCAGATGGACCTGCACCAGTTTATGAAAGGCATCACCAAGGCCACCTATTTGATCGAGCGCCACGAAGACATCATCCCGACACTGTTCGAGGCCTACCGCACCGCCACCAGCGGGGAGCCCGGCCCGGTGTTCGTCGAGTTGCCGGCCAATTTGCAA